>NZ_CP112885.1:933750-1245000 GCF_047114695.1 Nereida ignava | reverse complement strand
GATTTCATCGATCGTCGCATTGAAAACGTGATGCAGTTCGAAAAAGTCAAAGCGCAGGTGAACTCAAACCCTGCTCTGTCCAAGCTTATGGCGGGACCGAACTGGTTGATGAGTCAAATCAAAGCGCCAACACAATTCGCCCCGCCTACCGATTTGCCGGGTATGTGGCGTGGCGATCAAAGCTAAGCCACAGACAGAACGAATGGATCCGCGGATGATGAAGGCAGTTGAGATTACCCAAGCGGGCGGCCCAGAAGTGTTGCAGCTATGCGAGCGTCCTGTGCCGCGCGCGGGACACGGTGAGGTAGTGATCAAAGTTGCCTATGCGGGGGTAAACCGGCCTGATGCGCTGCAGCGTGCGGGGTCTTATGCGCCACCAAAAGGTGCTAGCGATCTGCCGGGACTTGAAGCGTCTGGCGAGGTTGTTGAGGTTGGTGCCGGCGTTGTATGGCCTGCCGTTGGTGAGTTGGTCTGCGCGTTGTTGCCCGGTGGTGGTTATGCGGAATTTGTGGCGACACCCGCGGCGCATTGCCTGCCCGTTCCTGTCGGCATTGAGTTAATGCAGGCGGCCTGTCTGCCCGAAAACTACTTTACCGTTTGGTCCAATATGTTCATGCGCGGCGGGCTTAAGGCGGGTGAGCGGGTGCTTATTCATGGTGGGTCAAGTGGCATTGGTACGACGGCCATTCAGCTTGCCAATGCCGCGGGTGCGCGGGTTTTTGCAACTGCTGGAACGGCAGAAAAATGCGCCGTGTGCGAAGGTCTTGGGGCCGAGCGGGCGATCAATTACCGGGACGAAGACTTCGTGGCCATCCTTAAAGAAAACGGCCGCGCCGATATGATCCTTGATATGGTTGGTGGTGATTACATCCCGCGCAATATCAGTGCCTTGGCAGATGATGGGCGGCTTATTCAGATTGCCTTTTTACAGGGCCCAAAAGTGGCTTTGAACTTCGCTCACGTGATGATGCGGCGGCTGTCGATCACGGGATCAACGCTGCGCCCACAGTCTGATTTGGCTAAAGCGCGGATCGCAACAGAGCTGCGTGATACAGTGTGGCCCATACTTGAAGCAGGCCGTGTGAAAGTGGTGATGGACAGCGAGTACGCCCTTACAGACGCGGCCAAGGCCCACGCACGTATGGAAAGCAGCGAACACATTGGTAAAATAGTTCTAAAAGTGAGTGGCTAGGCCAGCCTTTTGGGTGGCGAGTGCCACAAGTGTCCGTGCCGCGTCTGCAATGGCTTAACGGATTGGGTCCAAAAGAGCATCGTCCAATGTACAATCACGCCGCACGTCTGAACCGCACGTGACTGGCGTCAGATCCTTTGACAGGCAAACGCGCACTTCTTGGATGCGCGCAGATTTGCAGGTGACTGTGATCATATCGGGCGCCAACGTTGGGTTCGCCTTTATGAAAGCCTCTTCTATCACTTGTGCTGGGACCTCAACAGCACGGTCTAGTTTGCGGAAAACTTCGGGCCGGTTGATCTGCCCGTAGGCTGTGCGGGCGGTGCCAAAATAGCGCGCCGCAGACAGCCCTGAACAGGTGCCGTGTTTCTTCCATTGATGCCAAGCGGAACCCGCTGTGCCCATGATATCAGCCATTTTGGCTGTTTGTGCGCGGGATGCGGCACGCTTTGGGGTGGGGCAGTAAGACGGCCAGCCTTTGTTGTATTGCGGCCAAAGCCCGTGCAGAACCCACCCAAAATTTGCGTCATCTGCGCATTGCGCTGAGCCTCGCGCGTCACCCTCAAGGGCGCACCACGTAGGCGACCATGACAAGGCCAGCACGTAGTAATCAAAATCACCGGATTTCTCGCCCGCCGCTTGGGCGATTGAGCTTGATATCAGTAGAGCAAATAACCAGCGCATGTTTACACTTCCCAAACCGTACTGGTGTCCTTATACGGTCATGCAAGTTCCCCGACAATGTGAACCCGCCCGAACGAGGGCAGACCGATTTAAGGTCGCGGGGAAGGCACGTTTAATGAAAGGAGACATCTTATGTCTGGCAAACCGATTATGGCAAAAGCAACAGCTGTTTGGCTGTGTGACAACACCACGATGACCTTCAAGCAGATCGCAGATTTCTGTGGCCTGCATGAGTTGGAAGTCCAAGGTATTGCTGATGGGGATGTTGCGGCTGGCGTGAAGGGGTTTGACCCCGTCGCCAATAACCAGCTTACAGCCGAAGAGATTGAAGCAGCGGAAAAGAACCCGCTACACTCACTCAAGCTGAAGTTCTACCAGGCTGCTGTGGGTGAAGAAAAGCGCCGTGGTCCCCGCTACACACCACTGTCAAAGCGTCAGGACCGTCCTGCGTCGATCTACTGGTTGGTTAAGTTCCACCCAGAGCTGTCTGATGGTCAGATTGGCAAACTGGTCGGCACAACCAAGCCAACGATCCAAGCGATCCGTGAGCGCACCCACTGGAACATCCAAAACATTCAGCCGATTGATCCAGTAGCGCTTGGTCTGTGTAAGCAGTCTGAATTGGACACAGCTGTTCAAAAGGCAAATGCGAAAAAGGCCAAAGAAGGCGGTGTCATGTCTGATGATGAGCGCCGTAAGTTGGTAAGCACCGAGCAGTCTTTGGGTGTCGAAGAGCCCAAGATGCCAAGCTCTATTGCTGGTCTTGAGGCCTTCACGCTTGGTGACAGCACGCCTGAGCCCGAAGAAGCAGAGCCGCAGTATGATGCGGAGAGTTTGTTCAAGTCACCAGCACCTGATGCAGAAGCTGATGCTGACGAGGACGACAACGCGTAAGATAAGCGTTTGCTCAGAAAAAATAATAAACGGCGGCGCCTTGAGGAAAGGCGTCGCCGTTTTTCATTTGTGTCTGCCGTAGGGCCTCAGAAAGATTTGCGGGCGTTGAGCGCCGCGCTGATCGTGCCGTCATCCAGATAGTCCAACTCACCACCAATCGGGACACCTTGGGCCAATGAAGTGACTTCAAGATCAGGCAATTGATCAGCGATATAATGCGCCGTCGTTTGCCCGTCGATTGTGGCGTTGAGGGCCAGAATGACTTCGCTGATTTCTTCGGCTCGGATACGGTCTAGTAAGCGTGGGATGCGCAACTCATCGGGCCCAATGGCGTCAAGCGCGCTGAGTGTGCCGCCCAACACGTGATAGCGGCCTTTGAAAACCCGCGAGCGTTCCATAGCCCACAAATCTGCCACGTCCTCAACTACGCAAATTTGGCCGTTTGCGCGTTTTTCACTCTCGCAAATCTCACACAGATCCGTCGTCCCGACGTTTCCGCAATTTAGACATTCCCGCGCAGTTGCAGCGACCGTTTGCATGACATCCGCCAGCGGGCTGAGCAGCAGAGACTTCTTCTTGATCAGATGCAGAACAGCACGGCGCGCAGAGCGTGGGCCCAACCCTGGAAGTTTGGCCATCATATCGATGAGTGTTTCAAGATCCGTGGAATGGGCCATAGCGGGGTTTAGAACGGCAGCTTCATGTCAGCAGGCAGGCCAAGGCCTTCTGTCAGCTTGCCCATTTCTTCTTGGGACTTCTGCGCGGCTTTTGCTTGTGCGTCTTTGATGGCTGCAAGGATCAGGTCCTCAACCACTTCTTTTTCATCCGGATGAAAGATGGATGGATCAATGTCGAGGCCTGTCAAAATGCCTTTGGCAGTCGCGGTCGCTTTGACCAAACCCGCACCGCTTTCGCCCGTTACAGTGACGTTCTCAAGGTCGTCCTGCATCTCGGCCATTTTGGATTGCATATCTTTGGCGGCCTTCATCATTTTGGCCATATCGCCCATGCCTTTGAACATCTTTATTTCTCCGTGGTTGGGGGCGTTTTGGCCCCGCGTGTTGTGTAAAGGATCGTCGCGACACATAGCGCGATGACCGTGGTGATAAACAGAGAAGAGCTGCCGATGCAGCCTTCCGCCATGGCTTGCAGGGTTAGTGGCGCGGGCGTTCCGAGCGTGAGCGTCGACATCCAAGCAGTCCACGCCAACACAACAACCAGTGCGCCCCACTGGTGACGCAACCTGACCACCAATGCTGTCGCCACAAGCAAGATAAGCGAAGGGGGCGTGGACATAAGGGCTACCAACTCATCCACTGCGGTAGCCGTGGTGCCCGCTTCCCAGTTGGGTCGCAAACTGCTGCACACGCTGGTCTGCGCGTAAGCGGCCAGAGGTGCTGTTCCGAATAAGATTGCAGTGCTGATCAGTCCTCGTCGAAGGGGTCCCATTCGTCCTCAACTTCTGCCAGTGCTTCACCGGCGACGGTGGTTTCGAGATCTTTCATGGTTTTGATGTTAACGATTTTCGCGTCTGGGAATGCATCAAAAACCGCTTGGACAAGCGGGTGCGCCGAGGCTTCTGCTTTCAGCGCAAGGTCCGCAGCGTCACGCTTTTCAGCGATCGTTTCCGTGCCGCCCTCTGCTTCGATTGAAATGGCCCATCTGTTGCCGGTCCACGCCTGTAAACGGCTACCGAGTTTCTGGGCCAGATCTGCGGGTGCATTCGGGGTCGGCGCAAAGGTGATGCGCCCCGGTTGATATGAGATCAGGCGCACGCAATTTTCCACATCCACCAGCAACTTAACATCGCGGTGGGTCCGGATCAGTTCAACAACGGTTTCAAACGTCGCAAACCGTGCAAGACCTTGATCAACGGCTAATGCTGTTGCGCCTGCGGTGGTGCCGCCCATTTGTGCGGCTGAGGATGTAGCGTGGCTAACCGCCGATGTATTTGCTCCGCCCGACATCTGCGCACCGCCGCTAGCTGGTCCGTTGCCGCCGCTTTGGGGGGCTGCAGGTGGGGGCGTCATATCTTTTAGTTTGCGTACCAAGTCATCTGGCGCAGGAAGGTCTGCCACGTGTGTCAGGCGAATGATTACCATTTCTGCCGCCATCATCGCGTTCGGCGCCTGCGAGACTTCTTCAATTGCTTTCAGCAGCATCTGCCACATCCGCGTAAGCACCCGCATCGGTAAGGCCGCTGCCATTGCTTGGCCGCGCGCACGCTCATCTGGGCCGATCGTGGGATCCTCTGCAGCGTCTGGTGTGATCTTAACGACGCTCGTCCAGTGGGTGATTTCCGCTAAATCGCGCAAAACCGCCATAGGGTCCGCGCCGTCTGCGTATTGTGATGAAATTTCGGATAAGGCACCCGCCGCATCACCTTTGAGGATCATGTCAAACAGGTCCAAAACGCGCCCACGGTCCGCAAGGCCAAGCATTGCGCGCACCTGATCGGCGGTGGTTTCGCCGGCGCCGTGGCTGATGGCTTGGTCCAATAGTGATGTGGCGTCCCGTGCAGAGCCTTCAGCCGCCCGGGTGATCAGGGCCAGCGCATCATCGGTAATTTCAGCGCCTTCGCCAGTGGCGATTTTGCGCAGCAGTGCAATTTGCACTTCGGGCTCAATGCGGCGCAGGTCAAACCGCTGGCACCGTGACAACACCGTGACTGGGACTTTGCGGATCTCCGTCGTGGCAAAAATAAATTTGACATGTGCAGGCGGTTCTTCGAGCGTTTTCAGCAGGGCGTTGAACGCTGAGGTACTAAGCATGTGCACCTCATCGATGATATATATTTTGTAGCGCGCAGAAGCGGCGCGGTAGGCGACAGATTCGATGATTTCACGGATGTCATTGACGCCAGTACGTGAGGCGGCGTCCATCTCCATGACGTCAACGTGGCGGCCCTCCATGATCGCTGTGCAGTGCTCGCACGCGCCGCATGGCTCGGTTGTGGGGCCGCTGGTGCCATCAGTGCCGATGCAGTTCATGCCCTTGGCGATAATCCGTGCGGTGGTGGTTTTACCCGTGCCGCGAATACCCGTCATCACGAAGGCCTGCGCGATCCTGTCAGCCTCAAACGCGTTTTTGAGCGTGCGCACCATCGCGTCTTGGCCAACAAGGTCGGCAAAGGTTTCGGGGCGGTATTTACGCGCAAGCACCTGATAGGCGGGTTTGTCAGTCATCAAAGCCTCATGGATAGACTGTTTCAGACTAGTGGTGTGGGCTGGCAACGTCCACAGGGGAATCCGCATCATTTGGGCTAAGCCATCAGGGATCAATTCGCACTGTAAAGGAGATAAGGTGAGAGGTTGGACATCGACCCAAGTGGGGCTCGTTGTGGCTGCTTCCTTCCGGACCTGACCAGGTTGGCGAGGCACTTGCCCGCGCCAACCTCTCAAGGCCGATATAGGGGGCAAGGCGATTTTGTGCAAGTGGTGCTTAGAACATCATCTCAAGAGTGATGAGTTGGGGGTGTGTTTCGCTTTGAAAGGCCGCAGGACGGATGTTCGCGGGCAAGGGCGTGTCCCGTGGTGCGTTGAACGTGGCGTTTGATCCCTTAGCGGCTTCTAAATGCCACGCCTCAGGCCGCAGACCGCCGTGCGATGCTTGCGTAGGTGTGGTGTGCGTCAAGTATGCCTCAAGCGTTTGTCTCAGCGACATCTCAGGCCCTTCACAAACTGTTCCCGTGATTTGGCCTGTCTGTACGCGGTAGTCATCGGTTGCCACCAAAAGTGGCGTATCATTTGCAAGCGTGATGCCTTGGATTTTGAGCGGGCTCACACGGTTGGTTGCATCTGGCGCGGCATCAAGGTGAATTTGGTAGGTAGCGCCGTGAACAATGTTAACCGTGAACCGTGGAACGTCTGTGTTGAATAGCTGCGTTGGCTGGGTCAGATTGCCGTAGATGCGCGCGCCTTTTCGCAAATCATCGCGCAGGGCATGCGCAGTTGTCTGCACTAATTGAAGGCTGCTTTGGAACGGATAAGCGGCGATAAGATCGCGCCTGCGCAAAGTGCCTGCTGCGATATGGGTGTAGTTCAGCGCGTTCGTACGACCGCCAGTTCGCAGCATTGGCACTGTTGCTAAAACCGGAAAACCTTTGCCAAAGGGTGCCGCAGCAGCGATCAACGCATCCCCCAAAAGATTACTAAGCGATGTAGGCATGGTCAGCGCGAGGGCGCTGTTAAAGCTGATCTCGCTCTGTCCGATGGGTTCATCCAGCCAGTCTTGGGCCTGCTGTCGCGCATTGATTAGTGCAGGTGTTGTAAGCTTTTGCTGCTGCGCTGCTGCGGGTAGGGCCGTGGCCCTTGTACCAACCACCTGCCAGCGCTTTCCGTCATGGCTCAGTTCAAGGGTCAGCTTGCCAAGTTCAGCACCGTGGGCAGCGGGTAGCACGGCGGGAATTTTGGCGTTTGCATCTGTTTGGAACGAGACATGGGTGTGGCCCAAAATAACGGCATCAAGGGGACTCATCGATAGCACTTTAAGGGTCGTGTCGTTCTTGTTGGCGTGTGAGCCGTCGGGCCGAACGCAGGGTGTGTCGTCTGCAGTGATACCAATGTGTGCAAGACATATCACCACATCTGCACCGGCGGTACGCAGTTCTGCGCAACTTCGCTCCAAGGCTGGCATAATCGGTGTGAACTGAACTGTTTCCGGTAGGCGTGCGGCGTTCCATTGGCCGGTTTCCGGTGGGCAAACTCCTGTGATGCCGATGCGTAGCTCCTCGGTCGCGCCGCTCGACAATGTCACATCGCGCTTAAGGATCGTCCAAGGCACAACTTGATCAACACCGGCAATATTGCATGAAACTACCGGCTGCGTCGCCTCACCGATACGCTGGCTTAGTGCGGTCATGCCGTAGTCAAACTCGTGGTTGCCAAGGGTGATCGCATCGTATTTCAGCTCGGCAAAAGCGACTATGACAGGATGCTCGGCACGCAAGCCAACCAGGGTGGCGCACCAATCCATCACATCGCTGCCTTGCAATGCATCGCCATTATCAAGCAATAAAACTTGATCGTCCGATACCGCTGCTTTGGCCCGCTCGTCTGCAATTACCGATGACAGGTTTGCTAAGCTGCCTTGCGCGCTATCCTTTGGCGTGAGGGCGCCGTGGAGGTCGGACGTTGCAAGGACAACAAGCGTTGTCGAATTTGAGGCTCTGGCGCTCACGATGGCTTCTCATTAGGCGGTGTGTGAAGACTAATATGATGCCATGGTAGGCCAGCCCGAGGGCTGACGTAACCTACTATTTTTGGGGAGGGCAGGCGATGCGCCATGCTGAGACAGTGACATTTGGCGGTGGTGGGCTTGAACGGCGCGCAGAACTGCGCCGCAATGCCGGGGTGCTTTCTGAGGCGTTTCAGCAAAGTAATCATGTGCTGTTGATCTGGCGGGGAAAGCCGCTTTTGGTGTCTGAGGGCATTGCTTGGGTAAGTGCTGAGCATCCGTTAATTGCGCTGCAACGCGAAGCGCCGGTTTTTCTTGGGCAAGGTGCTGATGGCAGGATGCTGTTTGCGGCTGATGTCTCGGGCTGGGAGCCGGAGGATGCGGATTTGAGCACGCTCAACCAGTTCGTTGACCCGTCAGAACAAGTCCCGCCCAATGCACCAGAGGGGGCTGCATTTTGCGAGTTGCGTGGTGCAATGTTGCGACTATCACCGCTGGACGCCGAGATTACGGCAACTGCACGGGCAGTATTTACGTGGCATGCTTCGCATCAGTTTTGTGCCAAATGCGGGCATGCATCCGTGATGGCTTCGGGCGGTTGGCAGCGTAATTGTGACGCCTGCCAAGCTCATCATTTTCCGCGCACCGATCCTGTGGTCATTATGTTGATTACGCGTGGTAACTCGGTACTGCTTGGCCGCTCGCCCCATTGGCCTGAACGAATGTATTCTTTGTTGGCGGGTTTCGTTGAACCCGGTGAAACATTGGAAGCGGCCGTGCGCCGTGAGGTCTTTGAGGAATCTGGTGTTCGCGTTGGTGAGGTTGAGTATTTAGCGTCCCAGCCTTGGCCCTTTCCTGCGTCTTTGATGTTTGGCGCACATGGCAAAGCTACAAGCACAGACATCACGATTGATCCGGTTGAGATTGAAGCCGCACGTTGGGTGACCCGTGAAGAGCTGGCCGAGGTCTTTGCGGGCCGTCACGCTGATATTGATCCTGCGCGCAAAGGGGCAATTGCGCACTTTTTGCTGGAGAATTGGCTGGCGGATACATTAGACTGAGTGCACGAATTGTTAATCAGGCGGTGGCACAAAACACTGCCTGATAATGCTTAAAGAGTAAGGTTTGCGGTGATGTTGAGCACACAAGAAGATATATCTGCGCCCGCGTCTTTTGTATTTGCGCGGCTTACGGATTACGACAATCTTGAGCGGCTCGCCTTACGCCGTGGGGCGAAAGTGACGCGCAGTGGTCAGATCGGCGTTGGCACCACGTGGACTGCTGAATTTCGCTTGCGGGGCAAAGACCGCAAGCTGAAGGGCACATTGGTTGAGTATGTGACTGATGAAAAGCTGGGCTATGAAGCGCGCATCAAAGGCATGGAATTTAGCTTCAGTGTGGAGTTGGTCGCGCTGTCACGCAGCCGCACGCGGATGGTGGTCAGCACAAATGCTAAGGCAAAGACCCTGACCGCGCGGGTTTTGCTGCAATCGTTCAAGCTTGCCAGACAGCGGGCACAAAAGCGGTTTGCCAATCGGGTGTCTGACTGGGCAGAAACCATCGAAGACGCCTACTCTGGTAGTTAAGCCTGCGCCTAGCTGTTGCGGCGGGCGTCGGCGGGATAGACACCAAGTAAGGTGATTTGATCGGTGAAGTGGCCCAACTCATCCATCGCCAGTTGGACGTTCTGATCATCTGGATGGCCTTCAATGTCGGCGTAAAACTGGGTTGCGGTAAATTCGCCGTTTACCATGTAGCTTTCCAGCTTGGTCATGTTGATGCCGTTCGTCGCAAACCCGCCCATGGCTTTGTATAGGGCCGCAGGAATGTTGCGAACGCGGAAAACAAAGCTGGTCATCATAACGCCGTCGCCGCGCCGACTTTGATCCATCTTGCGGGACATGATCAAAAAGCGGGTCGTGTTTGTGTCTTCGTCCTCAATATCGCGGGCCAGCACGGTAAGGTCATATTGTTCAGCGGCCAGCTCTGATGCCAAAGCACCGATGCCTTGCTCTGGGGTGCGCGCTAGATCGGCGGCTGCACCCGCACTGTCTACTGCGGTTTCATCTGCGATGCCGTTCTGCATGAGGAAACTGCGACATTGGGGGATCAAAACAGGGTGCGCACGGACAAGCTTGATATCGCTTAGCACGGTGCCCTTTGGAGCCATAAGCGCGATGCGAACGCGCACGAATGCCTCGTCAATGATGTGCAGGCCCGATGCGGGCAGAAGCCTGTGCATGTCTGCAACGCGCCCGTAGGTAGTATTTTCAACTGGCAGCATCGCCAGATCCGCGCGCCCCTCACGGACAGCTTTGATCACATCCTCAAACGTACGACAGGGAAGTGGGGTATGGTCTGGGCGGGCAACTGCGCAGGCTTCATGAGAGTAGGCGCCCAGTTCTCCCTGAAAGGCGATAATTTTGGGCTTTTGACTGCTCATTTCGCGAAGTCCTTGGTGTAATCCCTAAAAAAGGGCGTTTCGTCGCGGTTGCTACACCTTGCTCTTTTTGCAGGGAAGGGCATATAGGGACCAATTGTAAAGCCAAATGACGGACGCGACAAAATGGACACGATGACATTTACGAAAGTATTGGGCGGGCTGTGCGGCTCCCTATTGGTTTTTTTGCTTGGCTCTTGGGTGGCTGAGGAAATGTACCACACCGGTGGTAAGCACGGCGATGAGCAGCAAGCTTACGCGATTGAAGTCGAATCAGACGAAGCAGAAGTTGAAGTTGTAGAAGTCTCCTTTGACGAAGCATTTGCAGCAGCGGACATCGACAAAGGTAAGAAATTGTGGCGTCAGTGCAGCGCGTGTCACAAGCAAGCAGACGGTGCCAACGGTACTGGCCCGCATTTGTATAATGTAGTTGGTCGCGACAAAGGCTCTGTAGATGGTTTCGGTTACTCAGGCGTATTGGCCAGTATGGAAGGCGACTGGACGCCAGAGAACCTGAGCGGCTTCCTGGAAAGCCCCAAGAACTATGCACCTGGCACAATCATGGGCTATCGCGGTATGTCAAAAATCGAAGACCGCGCATCTTTGATCGCCTACTTGCAGACGAACGGCGAATAAACGCGCCTTCAATTAAGTCTAACAGATACAAAGCGGCGTAGGGATGAACTCTGCGCCGTTTTTGTTTGCGTGAACGAAACCTCACATATCTGCTAGCTACGGCATAATTCCCTTGAACATTGGACAAATGCGACCTTAGCTTCACATCTAACCTAAGACGTTGATCAGTTTTGAGGGACCCATGAAAACCACACCAAGCCGTAGCCGCGCGATTGCCGTGAACCGTCCGAACCGATTTGCCCAGTTTGTAGCGATATCGGTGCTGAGCGTGGGAACCTTGATAGCTTGTGTGGGAGCGCTTCGGGCTGACGACAGCGTTATTGTTGCGCAGACATTCACCACACTCGGTAGTCCGAAATATCCCGTTGATTTTGCGCATTTTGATTATGTGAACCCTGATGCGCCAAAGGGCGGTGAAATTTCGTTCGCGGCGGTGGGCACATTTAACAGTCTGATGCCTTTTTCGCGCAAAGGTGATCCGGCGTCCCTTTCATCGGTGATGATTGAGCGTTTCATGGAAACGTCGCTTGATGATCCAAACACAGACTACGGCTTGCTCGCGGAGCGGTTGGAATATCCGGAAAGCCAAGACTGGGTCGTTTTCCACATCCGCCCCGAGGCGCGGTTTTCTGACGGTGAGCCCGTGACCGCGGATGATGCGGTATTTACTTGGAATTTGCTAATGGAGCAGGCGTTCCCATCTTACCGCGATGCGCTTGCCCGCATGGTGAGCCGCGTTGAGAAAGTTGGCCCCTTGTCTGTGAAATATACCTTCAACCCAGAGGTGCCGCGTGAAGGGCTGATCAGTCAAATGGGCACCAACGCCGTGCTACCGCAACATTATTTTGAAGCGGAAAATCTACGGATCGATGAAAGCACGATGACCCCCATTCTGGGTAGCGGTCCCTATATGTTTGAGAGTGCTGACGCCCCGCGCCAAGTGACTTATGTGCGCAATCCCGATTATTGGGGCAATGATCTGCCGCTCAATAAAGGCCGCCACAATTTTGACCGCATTCGTATTGAATATTTCGGTGACGCGGCCGCCGCGTTTGAAGGCTTTAAGTCAGGGGCATTTTCTTTCCGCCAAGAAACCAGCTCAAAAAACTGGGGTACGTCTTATGACTTTCCGGCGCTTGATAAAAACTGGGTTGTAAAAAAGGAACTTCCGAACACGGCGCTGCCGACATCGTCCGGTTTCGTATTTAACCTCGGCAAAGACGCCTTCCAAGACAAGCGTGTGCGTCAGGCGATTGCGCTGATGTACAACTTCACTTGGACCAATGAGACGCTGCAATACGGGCTTTTTGCACAGCGCGAGAGCTTTTGGCAAAATACCGATATGGCTGCACGTGGTCTTCCTGAGGGGCGTGAGCTTGAGGTGTTGCGATCACTTGGTGATCTGATTGATCCGTCACTTCTGACAACGCCCGCCTTCCTACCGCACACGTCCAGCGAGCGGCAGCTTGATCGTCGCAACCTCAGAGCGGCGTCAAAGCTGATGGAGGAGGCCGGTTATGTCGTGGATGATAGTGGCATGTTGGTCAAAGACGGCGAGCGTTTGTCCCTCACACTGCTGGAAGGTAATCCCAGCTTTGATCGCATCATGTTGCCCTTCATCGAAAACCTGAAGCGGCTCGGCGTCGATGCTAATTACGAGCGCGTTGACCCCGCGCAATTTACGGCGCGCCGTCGTGATCGCGACTACGACATGATCTACGGTAGTTATGTCACGGGCTATGGTCCGGGGTTGGGTTACACTCAGCGTTTTGGGTCCGAAGATGCGGCGGTAAGCCTGTTTAACCCTGCAGGCTTTGCCAATGAGGCGGCTGACGCGATCATGGAGAAGATGTTACTCAGCAAAACCCAAGAGGAATTTGTTGCCACTGCACGTGCCCTTGATCGTGTCATGCGCGATGAATTGTTCATCATCCCCACTTGGTACAACGACAAACATTGGGTGGCGTATTACGATATGTTTGAACATCCGCCGGAAGATATTTTACCCCCGCTGGCGCTTGGTCATCTGGACTTCTGGTGGTTCAACGCCGAACGTGCGGCGGAACTGGAAGCCGTCGGTGCGTTTCAGAACTAAGACGAAAGCAGACGCAGCAGCATGGGCGCATATATCCTAAGACGATTGCTTTTGATCATCCCCACGTTACTCGGGGTGATGGTGATTAACTTTGCGTTGGTGCAGTTTGTGCCCGGCGGCCCCGTGGAACAAATCATCGCCGAAATTGAAGGCGAGGGGGATGTTCTGGGCGGCATTACTGGTGCCGGTGGCGATAGCGGTGCCTCCGTTGAGGCAGATGACACCTACCAAGGCGCACGGGGCCTTGACCCCAAATTCATCGCGGAACTGGAGCAGCAGTTTGGCCTAGATAAGCCGCCGGTTGAGCGTTTCATGATTATGATGTGGAACTATATGCGCCTTGACTTTGGCGAGAGTTTCTTCCGATCAATTGGCGTTTTCGAGTTGGTGATGGAAAAGCTGCCGGTGTCGATAACCCTTGGGCTTTGGTCAACGCTGATCGCTTATGTGGTCTCGATTCCGTTGGGTATTCGCAAGGCGGTTCGCGACGGAACGCCGTTTGATACATGGACCTCAGGCGCGATCATTGTGGCCTATTCCATCCCCGGCTTTTTGTTTGCGATTTTGCTGTTGGTCTTGTTCGCAGGTGGCTCATACTACCGCATTTTCCCTCTGCGGGGCCTGACTTCCGAAGGGTTTGCCGACATGACGTTGCTGGAGCAAATCAAAGATTACCTTTGGCACATCACCTTGCCAGTAATCGCCACCACAATTGCAAGTTTTGCGACCCTGACGCTGTTGACCAAAAACAGCTTTATGGATGAGATCAACAAGCAATATGTTACCACTGCAAAGGCCAAAGGTTTGTCAGAGGCGCGCGTCCTTTACGGCCATGTGTTCCGTAACGCGATGCTTATTGTGATCGCAGGTTTCCCCGCTGCGTTCATCAGTATTTTCTTTGGCTCGTCACTTATCATCGAGGTCATTTTCTCCCTCGATGGGCTTGGTCGATTAGGCTTCGAGGCCGCTGTTGCGCGTGACTATCCAGTGATTTTCGGCACGTTGTTTGTCTTTGGTCTTGTGGGCCTTTTGATGGGGATCATTTCAGATTTGATGTACGTGCTGGTTGATCCGCGCATCGATTTTGAAAGCCGCAAGACATGAGCCCGCTGAACAAACGTCGCTGGCGCAATTTCCGTAACAACAGGCGCGCCTTTTACTCGCTAGTTATTTTTACGGTGCTGTTCGTGCTGTCGCTTTTTGCGGAATTTTTGGCAAACGATAAGCCGATTTTGGTGAATTACCGCGGTGATTATTACACGCCTGTTTTCAACTTTTATCCCGAAACCCAGTTTGGCGGGGATTTCAAAACTGAAGCTATTTACCGAGACGATGAGGTGAAATGCCTCATTATTTCCGGTGGCGTCATCGACTGTTTCGACACGCCAGTTGAGATTATGTCAGAGATCGAAAACGGTACATTCTCTGATCCTGATTTTGAGAAAGGCTGGATGATCTGGCCCATTATTCCCTACAGCTATGACACGCCAAACACGCTTGACGGCCCTGCACCGTCTGCCCCTGACGCCAACCATTGGTTAGGCACCGACGAGGGAACCAGAGACGTTCTAGCGCGCACGATCTATGGGTTCCGCCTGTCTATTTTGTTCACAATCGCCGTGGTTACTGTGGCAAGCGCGATCGGCATTATCGCTGGTGCCGTGCAGGGTTTCTTTGGCGGGTGGCTGGATCTGACATTCCAGCGTGTGCTTGAGATTTGGGGCGCTACGCCGTCGCTTTACGTCATCATTATTATGTTCGCTATTTTTGGCCGTAGCATTGGAATGCTGATTTTCTTGGTGATTTTGTTTGGCTGGCCTGCGCTTGTTGGACTGGTGCGTGCCGAGTTTTTGCGCGCGCGCAATTTTGAATATGTCCGCGCGGCGCAAGCCTTGGGTGTGTCGAACTGGACCATCATGTTCCGGCACATGCTTCCCAACGCGATGATCGCAACGCTCACCATGATGCCTTTTATTATCACAGGCACGATCGGTGGTTTGGCAACGCTCGACTTTTTGGGATACGGCTTGCCAGCGTCTGCGCCGTCATTGGGCGAGATGACACTGCAGGCAAAGCGTAATCTCTTTGCACCGTGGCTCGCGTTTACCAACTTTTTCACCTTCGCTATCATGCTGTCGTTGCTGGTGTTCATTTTTGAGGGTGTCCGCGATGCCTTTGATCCCAGAAAGACTTTTGCATGAGCGTTTTGAACGTAGAAAACCTTCGGGTGTCCTTTCAGCAGGACGGTAAATCTGCGCTTGCGGTGCGCGGTGTCAGCTTTGCTGTCGGCAAAGGCGAGACCGTTGCATTGGTGGGGGAATCCGGATCTGGGAAATCGGTCACGGCGCTTTCTACTGTGAACCTACTTGGGCGCAACGCGCACATCGAAGGCTCCGTTACGTATAACGGTCAGCAAATGGTGGGAGCTGATGAAAAGGCCCTGCGTAAAGTGCGTGGCAATGATATCAGCTTCATTTTTCAAGAGCCGATGACATCGCTAAACCCGCTTCATACGCTTGAAAAACAGCTAACGGAGTCAATTGAGTTGCACCAAGGATTGCGGGGTGTTGCAGCGCGCGCCCGCGTGGTTGAACTGTTGGAGCGTGTTGGTATCCACGACGCGGAACGCCGGTTGTCGAGCTATCCCCACCAACTGTCCGGTGGGCAGCGTCAGCGTGTGATGATCGCAATGGCGCTGGCAAATGGGCCGGAGCTTTTGATCGCGGATGAACCGACCACGGCCCTTGATGTAACGATCCAAGCGCAGGTTCTTGAGCTGCTCGCCGAGCTGAAGCGGGATCTTGGCATGTCGATGCTTTTCATCACGCATGATCTGTCAATTGTGCGGAAATTTGCGGACCGTGTCTGTGTTATGAAAGACGGTGAAATCGTTGAACATGGGCCGACCGCAGATATTTTTGGCGCCCCGCAGCATCCTTATACGCAAACACTACTTAGTGCCGAATCCGTTGGCGTGCCTGATCCCGTACCCGTGGATGCGCCAGTGGTCGCGACGACGGACAACCTCAAGATTTGGTTTCCAATCGAACGCGGTTTGCTTCGGCGAACCGTGGGGCATGTCAAAGCTGTGAACGCTGCAACACTATCGGTTCGCGCAGGTGAGACGGTTGGAATTGTTGGCGAGTCTGGTTCTGGAAAAACGACATTGGCGTTGGCGATGATGCGGCTGATCAAGTCAGAGGGGCGTATCGCCTTTTTGGGCCGCGAGATTTCAAAGCTACAAAAGCGTCAGCTGCGCGCATTGCGCCGCGATATGCAGATTGTCTTTCAAGACCCCTATGGAAGTTTGAGCCCACGGATGTCTGTTGAACAGATCATCGCGGAGGGCCTCGGGGTTCACGGTGTTGAAGCGGGTCGCAACAAGCGCGACATGGTCGCCGAAATCATGACTGAGGTCGGGCTGGATCCGGCAACCATGGATAGATACCCCCATGAGTTTTCGGGCGGCCAGCGTCAGCGGATTGCCATTGCACGGGCGATGATTTTACGTCCCAAACTTGTTATTCTGGACGAGCCTACGTCTGCGCTTGATATGACTGTGCAGGTGCAAATCGTTGAGCTTCTGCGCGGCCTGCAAGCCAAGTACGGCTTGGCCTATATCTTCATTTCGCATGATTTGAAGGTAGTCCGCGCGCTATCGCATCAGGTGATGGTCATGAAGCGCGGTGACGTGGTTGAGGCGGGGCCGCGCGATCAGGTTTTTGATGACCCACAATCAGAATATACCAAGGCGCTTATGGCTGCTGCGTTTGATCTGGAGGCCGCTGCTGGCGCGGGGGTCTAAATCCGCGGCTTTATTCGGTCAGCTTGGGCCGACAATTTCGCAATCAACATTGCGCGCCCGTAGACGCCGACACGCAAGTGCCGCGGTTTGTTGGTTAAGCCCGAGGAAATTTGCATTAAACCCATTGCTGCGGCGGATCACTTTGCGCAGAGAGCCGTCAAGCGTGTTCATTTCCATCAACGCGGTGCGCAACAACACTTGTTCCGCTTTGTATTTGGTGCCGAACTTGCCGACATTGATCCCGTAGTCACGCGTGCCGCCCGAATTTGAAATGCGCGTCACAACACTCGGTTGCGCCACAGTGGGTCTGACACGCGGTTTGGGTGAGGTCGCAGTCGCCAACAATATGGGCTGTGAGGTTTGCACGTTTACGCTGGCGCTGGTGTCGACGGCTTGGGCAACTGCTTGCTCAACGGTGGTCGCCAAGGCCAGCAACATCTCTTGATCAGGCTTAGCTCCGCCTTTGCGCGCAACGGGACGCAGGCTTTTCTTAACGGCCGTTTGCAGGCGGATCGTCTTGCCTTTTAGCTCCGCATCATCGTCAGTGAGACTCGCCACGTAGTTTGGCAGCGCCGGTTTTCGAACGGGCGCATTGGTAGGTGCGCGGCGAAAGCCCATGTCCAGCAATTCGGCGACGCGTGCATTGCGCGTTGCGGTTGAGCGACCGCCAAACACAGTTGCAATGATACGCTCGTTGCCACGTTCAGCACTTGCCACCAAGTTGAAGCCTGCCGCGCGGGTGTAGCCGGTTTTGATGCCATCTGCGCCGCGGTAGTTGCCAAGTAGGCGACGGTTGGTGTTTGAGACCTTGCGAATACCAGCGTCTGTCGTGATGCGTGAGAAGAGGTTGTAGTACTGCGGATAGTCATAAAACAGTCGCCGGCCCATTGTGGTCATGTCTCGCGCCGTCGACATGTGACCGCTTTCGGTCAATCCGTGCGCGTTCTTGAATGTGGTTTTCGACATGCCCAAGGCTTTGGCTGTGCGTGTCATGCGGCGCGCAAACGCAGCTTCCGAGCCTGAGATAGCCTCGCCGATTGCAGTGGCAGCGTCATTGGCTGACTTCACGGCTGCCGCGCGGATGAGGTAGCGGAATTGAATGCGCTGACCCGACTTAAGGCCGATCTTTGAGGGGGGCTCTGCGGCGGCTTTGCGCGATATTTTTACGCGCGTATCAAGGCTAATCTCACCTTTGCGGACAGCTTCGAACGCCACATAAAGCGTCATCATTTTTGTAAGAGATGCAGGATGAAGGCGAGTGTCAGCGTTGCGTGAGTGGAGGACCTCACCGGACCGTGCGTCAATGACCATTGCCGCATAAGGGGCTGTTACGCCCATTCCGGGGGTTAACATCACACATACCAACGCAAGTGTGAAAACGAACATACGCGAAACGCGCCCAAAGGTGTAAAACACTGGGAACCTGCCTTGCCAAACTCTGCCTCTGATCGCCGGTTTTCCGACTGATCTTTTTATTGTTAACTGGTTACCATTTTTTGGTGAATCCGAAAACCCCCTTATTTTCAATAGGTTTTGCTATCTTTCGATAGGTGTTTCTCAATATTTGGTAGTGTGTTTGACTGCACCGCCTACATGAGCCTTGTGCATGTAGGTCTACTTTGATGGGCAAATTATTGTATATGCCCTGTGCTTTGGATTGCCCCCTTTTCATACGGCGCAGTGGCTTTATATAGTGTGTCGCACCACGGCCCATGGGATTTCAAAGTAATGATGGCGAATTGGCACCTTTCAAACGACGAACCTGACAGCCCAGATAGCGACATCGGGTTGGCAACGAAGCCGCGTGAAAAGACGAAGCGGCCACCGATGTACAAAGTGATGATCCTCAATGATGACTTCACACCAATGGAATTTGTTGTGCATGTGCTTGAACGGTTTTTTGGCCTCAACCACGCACAAGCGTTTGAATTGATGTTGACCGTCCACAAAAAAGGGCTGGCTGTTGTGGGTGTTTTCAGTCACGAGGTGGCGGAAACAAAAGTGACGCATGTGATGGAATTCGCGCAGCGTCACCAGCACCCGCTGCAATGCACAATGGAAAAGGAATAGGCTCCGGCCGCACTCCTGATGTCACGACTTTCACTTGCCATAGACGCGGGCTTCGTACCGCTGCCCGATGAGGGCACAATCGCGGTTTGGGGCCCATCCGCGGATGCAGACTTAACTGCGCTTCCTCAGGACCGCGTTTTCATTATTCAGCCGTTCAAGCCCGACCATGATGCGTGGGCTACGCGCGGATACACCGTTAGCCCTCTGCCTGAGGGCAGGTTTGCCCACAGCATTGTGTTTCTACCGCGCGCCAAAGATGCGATCCGCGTGCGGCTCGCCGATGCGGCCGCACGAACTGACGGGGCAGTCAGTGTTGATGGCCTGAAAGTTGAGGGCGTTGAGAGCGTTTTTCGCGATCTTCGAAAGATGTGCGATGTTACGTCCGCATTTTCCAAACAGCATGGCAAAGCTTTCACAATTTCAGCGGGTGCAGACCTTGGCGCGTGGGCAATAGATGATCCGATGCAGGATGGGCCTGATGGCTTTAAAACCAGTGTCGGTGTCTTTTCTGCAGGCGGGGTTGATAAAGGCAGTGCAGCACTTGCTGCGGCTTTACCTGCGAAATTGCCTGCCAAAATTATGGACATGGGCTCTGGCTGGGGTTGGTTGTCGGCGCAGATTTTGAAGCGTGATAATGTCGCTCACCTTGATATGGTTGAGGCTGACCACGCAGCACATTTATGCGCTGCTCATAATGTTACTGATGAGCGCGCGCATTTGCATTGGGCGGATGCAACGCGGTTTAAGCCGGAAAAAGCGCTGTACGATGCAGTAATTTCCAATCCACCGTTTCATACATCACGCACTGCAGATCCGGCAATCGGTCGCGCATTTCTTGCGGCTGGTGCATCGGTGTTGCACCCCGGTGGGCAAATGTGGATCGTTGCGAACAGGCATCTGCCCTATGAAGGGACGCTGTCTGAGCTGTTTGCGGATGTCAAAGAAATTGCAGGCGACGCAAGCTTCAAAGTGCTACACGCCCGCAAGCCGCGCCGCCGCCGGTAAACCAAGTTAGGAAGCATCCGATGTCTTTTTCCATTGCGGGCAAAACTGCTATTGTGACCGGTGCTGCCAACGGGGTTGGCCTTGCGATTGGTCGCCACTTTCTGTCCATGGGCGCCAATGTCGTATTCGCGGATATGAACGAGGAAAAGCTGGTTGCCGAGGTGGGTGCGGACGATAGCGCGGAGCCGAAGTTCATCACGTTCTCGGGTGATCTGCGCGAAAAGCTGACAATTGCGAACCTGTTGTCTGCTACGTTGGATCACTTCGATCAGGTCGATATTTTGGTGAACGGCTCACGTCAGGTCCTTGAGTCTGATCCGTTTGACCCCGCAGCCGATCAAGTTGAAACACTGTTGCAGCAAAACCTGATGACCTCGCTTCGCCTTACTCAGGCTATTTCGAAGCGCATGATGAAACAGGCCGAAACTGCGGCGGAAGATGCGCCTGCGGGCTCCATCGTAAACCTAAGCTCAATTGCGGCAAATCGCACCCAGCCCGAATTGCTTGCCTATTCCGTGAGTTCTGCCGCGTTGAACCAAATGACACGTTCTATGGCGGTTGCATTGGCGCCGCACCGCATTCGCGTCAATGCAGTTGCTTTCGGTTCAGTTATGTCGGCCAGCCTCAAAGACACGCTGAAAGACAATGAAGAATACCGCGAAGACATCAAAGAACACACACCCCTGCACCGGATCGCCGGACCGTCCGAGGTGGCTGACGCGGTGCAATATTTGGCCTCAGATGCTTCAAGCTTTGTGACGGGTGAAGTGATTACGGTTGATGGTGGCCGGTCGCTTGTTGATGCAGCGCGCGCGCCAGCCCACTAGTTCTGCCAAACATATCATAAAACGATGTTGCGAAGAGCGGCCCAAATCTAGGCAAGTCGCAAAACACATGCTAGTAAAGTGTCAACTAAAGAGGACAGTTTGCATGACCGAAGATTTTGACAGCCGCAAGGCGCTCGCCGCAGCGTGGTTTCGTGAGTTACGTGATCAAATCGTTGCAGCGTTTGAAGACCTTGAGGCGTCACACACAATAGGGCCGTTCTCAGATATGGCGCCCGGTTCGTTTGAAGTAACGGAAACAACACGGGCATCTGATGACGGTTCCGATGCAGGTGGTGGCCTGATGAGCGTTATGCGCGGTGGGCGCGTATTTGAAAAAGTGGGTGTAAACGTCAGTACGGTTTTCGGCACGTTGGCTCCACGCGCACAGGCCGCGATGGCTGCGCGCAAGGGGATTCCCGGTATGGCGGGTGATCCGCGGTTCTGGGCCAGCGGGATTAGCCTTGTGGCACACATGCGCAACCCGCAAGCACCCGCAGTTCACATGAACACACGGATGTTTTGGACGCCTCATGCGTGGTGGTTTGGGGGCGGGTCTGACCTGAATCCTTGTCTTGAGTTTGATGAAGACACGGCGCATTTTCACGCGACCCAAGAACAACATTTGGCCCCACATGGTGCGGATTTGTATCCGCGCCTAAAAGAGTGGGCTGATGAGTATTTCTACATCCCGCACCGCCATCGTGCCCGCGGCGTTGGCGGTATTTTCATGGATGATCACAACACGGGTGACTGGGAGGCAGATTTTGCTTTGACCCAAGACATCGGTCGTGCCTTTTTGCCCGCTTATGTGCCGCTTGTTGAAAAGCGCCGTACAGCAGATTTCAATGAGGCCGATAAAGACGCGCAACTCATTCACCGTGGGCTCTATGCGGAATACAATCTTGTGTATGATCGCGGCACTAAGTTTGGTCTTGAGACAGGTCACGACGCCAACGCGGTGTTGATGTCTCTGCCGCCTTTGGCGAAGTGGATCTAGACGTCGGTCCACCGCTTGTAAGTTCACAAAATACAAAAGGCCGCGCAAATGAATGCGCGGCCTTTTTGTTAATCTAATGAAACTGGTTAGCTGCGTTTTTCGCGAACTGTGTCGATCATCAGTTGTACGTTTTCGGGATCAGCATCCGGTGTGATGCCGTGACCAAGATTGAAAATATGTGGCCCACCCTTGAAGGCATCAACGATGGCGCGTGTTTCATCAACAAGTGCTTGGCCGCCGGTAACCATATGGCTTGAGGCGAGGTTACCCTGAACGCAGCCATCAACTTGCACATTGCGCGCGGCCCACTCGGCACTGACGGAGTTATCGAGGGCGACACAGTCTGCGCCCGTTGCTTTTGCAAAGCCGATGTACCCATCACCTGCTTCGCGAGGGAAGGCGATGATCGGTGTGGTGGGGTGTTTTGCCTTGAGCGCTGTGATGATCTTGATTGCGGGGGCAAGGGCGTACTTCTGGAAGTCGTCACCCTTAAGCGAGCCTGCCCAGCTGTCGAACAGTTTCACAACTTCTGCACCGGCTTCGATTTGCATCGACAGATACGCGATGGTTGCGTCCGTCAGACGGTCAATCAGCGCTTCAAACAGCGGGCGGTTCTCAGCAATCAGCTGATGTGCTGGCCCTTGGTCAGGGGTGCCGCGACCTGCGATCATATATGTGGCAACGGTCCAAGGCGCGCCCGCAAAGCCGATCAGCGCAGTCTCTTCCGGCAGTTCACGTGCAAGAATCTTTACGGTCTCGTAAATTGGCGCAAGGTGATCATGAACATCATCCGCGCTTTTGATTTTGGCAAAGTCCGCGTCGGTTGTGATGGTGGAAAGGCGGGGGCCTTCGCCGGTGACAAACCAAAGATCAGCGCCAAGTGCTTCGGGAATTAGCAAAATGTCGGCGAAAAGAATCGCAGCATCAAAGCCGTAGCGGCGTATTGGCTGAAGCGTTACTTCTGCGGCTAATTCCGGATTGTAGCAAAGTGATAGAAAATCACCGGCCTGTGCACGGGTGGCGCGATACTCTGGTAGGTAGCGCCCTGCTTGGCGCATCATCCAGATCGGAGGCGTCTCAAGCGTTTCGCCCGCAAGGCTTTGCAGCAATTTCTTTGGCTTTGTCATGGTGATGCTGTCCTTCATCGGAATTTCCTTGCTTCGGGCGCGCCGAACTAGACGCTTGGTATCACGGGACTTTTCTTGCGAAAAGATATTTTGCTTTTTGAATGTGGCCAGTTAAGGTTCTCGGGGTTGAGGAATGGCCACTCAACTTATAGACACCTATTGTGTCAACAAAAGTGGACAATGTAAATTATGACTCTACCTTCTCTCGATGCACCGCTGAAAATCGGCACTCGTGGTTCGCCGCTTGCGCTCGCGCAGGCTTATGAAACCCGGCAAAGGTTGATGACGGCCTTTGATCTGCCTGAGGGTGCTTTTGAGATTGTTGTGATCAAAACAACCGGTGACCGCATTTTGGACCGGCCTTTGAAAGAAATCGGCGGTAAGGGTCTGTTTACCCGCGAGATTGAAGACGATCTTCTGTCTGGCGCCATTGATATTGCGGTCCACTCGATGAAAGACATGCCCGTTGCGCAGCCGGACGGGCTTGCGCTGACAACTTATTTGCCCCGCGAAGATGTGCGTGATGCGTTTGTCTCTTTGGATGGTGGCAAACTTGCTGATCTGCGCGAGGGGGCTGTGGTTGGCACATCATCCCTGCGGCGCAAAGCGCAGCTTTTGAATTATCGTCCTGATCTGGAAATCGTCGAATTTCGCGGAAACGTTCAAACGCGATTGAAAAAGTTGAAAGACGGCGTGGCTGAAGCAACCTTCCTTGCCATGGCCGGGTTGAACAGGTTGGCAATGGACGAGGTGCCCCGCACCGCGATTGAGGCTGAAGAAATGCTGCCGGCGGTGGCTCAGGGCTGTATCGGTATTGAACAACGTTTGGGTGATGATCGTGTCAGCGAGATGCTTAGCGCCATCAACGATACCCTCTCAACCCAACGTCTTGCGGCAGAGCGCGCCTTTTTGGGTGCTCTTGATGGCTCTTGCGAAACGCCAATTGGCGGATTGGCCACAATTGATGGCGATACTCTGACCTTGCGCGGTGAAATTTTGCGCGTTGATGGTTCTGAAGTGCTTAGTGATGAGCAAACCTGTTCTGTGGCTGACGGCGCAAAGCTGGGCGTTGAAATGGCCCGTAAGTTGCGCAGTCAAGCGGACGATGACTTCTTCAGCTGGCTGAATTAATCCGCCGGCGCCGGTGGAATCACCTTGCCGGGGTTGAGGATGTTATTTGGGTCGAGCGCCGTTTTCAGGGTGCGCATCATCGCAAGGGCCGCGGGGTCTTTGCGTCGCGACATCGTATCAAGCTTTGAGATCCCAATCCCATGTTCGGCCGAAAAGCTGCCCTGTACTTCAACGACGCAATCCTCAATCGCCTCAACCATGGCTTTATGCACGGCCTCATCATGGGTGGTGGGCCACACTGCATAATGCACATTACCGTCGCCCAAGTGTGAGACGATCATGGGTTGTGCGCCGGGATCAATCTGCTGCATCCGCGCATCGGCGAGCCTGATAAAGCGGCTGACATCGTCAAGCGCGACGGAAACATCTGTGTTGACCAGTGGTTTGTGGCTGAGAAGAACCTCGCCCGCTGCCTCGCGCCGCTCCCACATCTGGCGGCGTTGCGCTTCGTTTTGTGCAATTACGGCATCCAACACCTGACCGGTTTCCACCATTCGGCCCAAGACATCCTCAAGATAGGACGTGATCGGAACAGACCCGTCAGGCTGCACGTCTGCGTCACGCGGCGCTGTAGCGCCTACTTCGCACAGGATATTGATCTGGTGTGGCGCATCGAATGGCTCACCGCCCCCGTGGTTTTTCATGTGCGCCTCAACATAAGGGCGCGTCATATATTCAAATGCTTCAACACCGCCGCCTGTTGCCTGCTGAAGGTTGTTCAGAAGGCGCAAAGCATCATCAAGGTTAGGCACCGCCAGCATGGCTGTGGCGTAGGCTAACGGTTTCGGGGCCAGCTTCATAACGGCGGCGGTAATGATTCCAAGAGTACCTTCTGCACCGATCATCAAATGCTTTAGGTTGATACCAGAGTTGTCTTTATGAAGCGCGCCCATCAGGTCCATGATCTCGCCTTGGGGGGTGACCACTTCAAGACCAAGGCAAAGATCGCGGGTGTTGCCGTAACGCAAAACGTTTGAGCCGCCTGCGTTGGTCGATAGCATTCCGCCGATCATCGCGCTGCCTTTGGCTCCAAACGTCATTGGAAACACAAGGTTCAAGGCGTCTGCTGCATCATGCAGTTGGGACATTATCACGCCAGCCTCAACAACTGCCACCCGTGCGTCGGCCCGCATTTCGCGGATTTTGTTGAGCCGGTCGAGCGATAGCATCACGGCCCCTTCAGCATGGGTTCCACCATTCAGGCCGGTATTGCCACTCACGGGCACGATTGCTGTTTTGTTTTCGTTCGCCCATTTGACCAGTGCCGCAACTTCTGCGGTATTTGCAGGACGGACCAATGCAAGAGGTTCCCAGCTATACCAGCCGACCCAGTCGCTGGAATAGGCGGCCAAATCCTTGCCGGTTGTCACATAATTTTCGCCAACAATGCTTTGCAATTCAGAAATCATGGTCATCCCCTTCGTTGAAGGCAATTTGCACGAGTTTGCGGGTTGACGCCATGGGGTGCCGTCGATAAATCAGCCGCCAGTGGCGCGGTAGCTCAGTTGGTTAGAGCGATCGACTCATAATCGATAGGTCGGGAGTTCAAGTCTCCCCCACGCCACCATTTTTACTCATCATGTATGGTAATAGTCGCGGTACCAGCGCACGAATTCCTCAACGCCCTGCGCAACGCTTGTTTGAGGTTGGTATCCGGTCAGGTCTTTCAGCAATTGCGCGTTTGCCCATGTCGCCGGCACGTCGCCGGCCTGCATGTCCATCATGTTGAGTTTTGCGGTTTTTCCCGTGGCTTTTTCAATGGCCGCTATGAAATCCATCAGTTTGACTGGCTCCGAGTTGCCTACATTTACCGCCCGCCATGGCGCAACTGGCGACAGGCTGTCAGTTTGGGCGATATCTTTGCTACGCTCAGGGGCTGCTTCAATAAGTAAGCGGATCGCTTCGACCAGATCGCTCACATAGGTGAAGTCTCGGCTCATTTCGCCGTGATTGTACACATCAATCGGCTCACCGGCCAAAATGTTGCGTGTGAATTTGTACAATGCCATGTCTGGCCGCCCCCAAGGACCGTAAACAGTGAAAAATCGGAACATTGTGATGGGCAGGTCAAAAAGATGAGCGTAGCTGTGGGCCATCGCTTCGTTTGCCTTTTTAGTGGCCGCATAGAATGACATCTGCGTATCTGCCTTGTCGGTCTCGGCGTAAGGCATTTGTGTGTTGGCACCGTAGACGGAACTGGTTGAGGCAAGCAGCATGTGCGCTGGCGGAAAGGCGCGCCCCGCTTCCAACAGCTCGTGAGTGCCGATTAGATTGGACTGAACGTAGCTGCGCGGATTGTCGATTGAATAGCGGACCCCTGCTTGGGCAGCGAGATGCACGACCACATCGGGGCGGTACTTTTCAAAAAGGGTATGCAGCACCTGCTGGTCCTCAAGCCTGTCTTCACAGGCCGTGAACCCTTCGCTTTGCAGTAAAATCTGATGTCTGCGCTCTTTCAGGGCAACGTCATAGTAATCAGTCATGGCGTCTAGACCGATCACGCGAAACCCGTCGCGCAGCAGTCTTTGGCACAGGTGAAAGCCGATGAAGCCTGCCGAGCCAGTTACCAAAGCGGTTCTTTGTTCAGTCATCGAAGTGCCTCACTCTTGTCATTATCGCTGAGTATCGTGCGCAAATAAGTCAAAAGTTAGAGCGGAACGCGGCCAATTTTGCACCGCTTCCCCGCGCACTGTTTTGACGAGTTAGACCAATGAGTGTCAGGAGTGGTTAATTGCGCATAGCGATGATTGGAACCGGCTATGTCGGGCTTGTTTCGGGGATTTGTTTCTCGGATTTTGGGCATGACGTAGTCTGTGTGGATAAGGACCCCGCCAAGATTGAGCAGCTTAATGCGGGCCATGTCCCAATATTTGAGCCTGGCCTTGAAGCGCTGATGACGAAAAATGTTGCGGCTGGTCGGCTGTCTTTCACCCTTGATCTGGCCAGTGCCATGAAGGGTGCCGATGCGGTGTTTATTGCCGTTGGTACACCGACCCGTCGGGGCGACGGACACGCGGATCTGACATATGTATATGCCGCCGCAGAAGAGGTTGCGCATCTGATCGAAGACTACACAGTGGTGGTGACCAAATCGACAGTCCCTGTTGGTACAAACCGTCAGGTTAAACAGATTATCCGCAAAGCAAACACAGCCGCGTTGTTCGATGTGGCATCAAACCCAGAGTTCTTGCGTGAGGGGGCGGCAATTGATGATTTTATGCGCCCAGATCGGGTTGTGGTTGGGGTGCAAAACGAACGTGCCGCAGATGTGATGGCTGAAATCTACCGCCCCCTTTTTCTGAGGGATTTTCCAATTGTGACCACGGATTTGGAAAGCGCAGAGATGATCAAATACGCCGCCAATGCATTTCTCGCCACCAAGATCACATTCATCAATGAGATCGCTGCACTGTGTGAAAAAGTTGGTGCGGATGTGAAAGAGGTCTCGAAGGGTATGGGCCTTGACGGGCGGATCGGCAATAAATTCCTCCACGCAGGGCCGGGCTATGGCGGTTCGTGTTTTCCCAAAGATACCAAAGCGTTGGCGCGTATTGGCCAAGAACATGCTGTGCCAATGCAGATCACGGAAACGGTCATCAAGGTGAATGAAGAGATCAAGCGCGGCATGATTGAGAAGCTTCTCACCCTGTGTGATAGCAGCTTTAACGGCAAAACCATCGCCGTTCTGGGGGTCACGTTCAAACCCAATACAGATGACATGCGCGATGCGCCAAGCCTTACCATTGTGCCTGCCTTGGTGGGCGCAGGGGCGAAAGTGGTCGTTACTGATCCGCAAGGCAGACATGAGGGTGAAACGCTTTTGCCGGGAGTTGTGTGGGTCGAGGACGCATATAAGGCCGTGCAGAAAGCTGATTTGTGTGTTTTGTTGACCGAGTGGAACGAATTTCGTGCGCTTGATTTAAACCGGATTGCACGGCGGATGAACACGCCGCGCTTCGCAGATTTGCGCAATGTTTATTCGGAAAAAGATTTGAAACGGGCAGGATTTGAAAGTTATGCGTTCGTGGGTCGCTAAGGCGCTTGTGGCATTGGGTTTGACCGCGCAACCGGCAACGGCGGAATGCGTAGTTCTGTTACATGGGTTGGCGCGCAGCGACACGTCGCTTGCGGTGCTTGAGGGTGTTTTGCGGACGCAGGGCTATCATACGGTCAACCCCGGCTACCCCTCGCGCCAATTGCCGATTGAGCAACTGGTCGCCCAAACGCTTGGTCCTGCAGTTGCCGAGTGTGGGGGTCGCAAGGTGCATTTTGTCACCCACTCAATGGGTGGAATTCTGGTGCGCGCCTATCTTGAAAAAATACGTCCAGCCAATCTTGGGCGTGTTGTCATGCTTGCGCCCCCAAATCAGGGGTCAGAGTTGGTGGATACCTTCGGCGATCTGGTGCCTTTTGAATGGCTCAACGGTCCCGCTGGTCGTCAACTTGGTACCAATGATGGCAGCGTTCCCAGCCAATTAGGCGGCGTTGATTATCCTGTTGGCATCATTGCGGGCAATGTACCGCTTGGCGCACTTGGTGCTGTTTTGATCGACGGGCCCCATGATGGTAAAGTGTCCGTAGAAAGCACGAAATTGGCGGGCATGCGCTCTCACATCACATTGCCGGTTAGCCATACGTTTATGATGAATAACCCGATCGTGATGGCCTATACGCTGCGGTTCCTGCGCGAAGAAAAATTTGGCGAAAAAATCGATCTTGCAGCGGCGGTGCAGATGATTGGTGACCCTTTGATCAATTCCCAGAACTGATTTTCTCAAACTGCCAGCGCATAACTTGAGTAGCCACACCGTCGGCTTCTAAAGTAACGGATGGATAGTCTGAATTGTTCAGCGCGTCTGGCCACCTTTGCGGCTCAAGCGCCAGGGCAGCGCGCGGCATCGGCCCATCTACATTCAATGAGATACCATCATAGACCTGCAGGCCCACGTCCGTACTCCATAAGTGCAAGGCTTTGTCGCCGCCACGCAGCACCGCGACTTCCCGCAAGGGAGACGTCTGTTGTGATAAGCAAAAGTTGTTATCGACAGACGTATCTCCGATCAGTCGTGGCGTGCGAAAATCAAACCCAGTACCCGCAACTTCTGCAATGCCATTGGGCAGACTGTTTTCTGAGGTCAGGTATTGATCTGCGCGCACTTCAAGTGAGTGATCATCAATTGTTGGCGCGCCAGTTAGGTTCCAATACCCGTGGTGGGTTACGGCAATAGGTGTTCGTGCGTCGCTTGTGACCACAATGGCAAGTTCAATACGATTGCCTGCAATGGCGTAGGTCGCGGTCACGGTTTTGTTGCCGGAAAAACCGCCCAAACCGTCAGGGTCTTTCAGCATAAACGTGACGCACCGCTCTGTGCTGTCCACAATATCCCACACACGATTGTGCCAGCCATCAGGGCCGCTGTGCAGAGTATTCCCGCCGCTTGATGGATCGAACTTCAGCTCTTTTCCGTCGAACATTGCACGTGCGCCGCCGATGCGGTTTGCCACCGGTCCGATGACGCAGCCCACCATGTTGCCGGGGGCCAGATACGAGCCAAGATCATCAAACCCAAGGGTCAGGTTCTGTGCATCGTCGTTCAGGTAGACTGATTGTAGTGTCGCCCCAAAAGTCAGAAAACTTGCAGATAACGCGTCATTGGCGAGAGTGATTTTATGGACTTCGGTGCCGTCGGGCATTGTGCCAAAGCTTACAATTTCTGCCATGTTACACCTGCTGCTGATATCTCATTCCCATCAATTGTGACGCTGTGTGGATTGTAGTTGAACCAAAACCGATGGGTATCTGTGTCGCGAACACGCACACCAGTTGGCATTTTGTGGGGCGTCACAAACATCTGGATCACGCGGTCAAACCCTGCCTCATCAAGCCATGCGCCCAGATAGAACAGGCCACTGCTTCCGACCAGCACGGGCTGGTTGTCGATCGTTTCGATGTGCGTTTCCGCGTCACCTGTGATGTGCTCAAACCAGTGGCGCGCGGTACCGCCGCCTTTCAGGTCAAACTTCGTAGTGGGCGGAATGCTTTCGGTGATCCGCACAGTGGCATCAAGCCCCTCAACATTTGGGCCCATCGGTGTTGGGATGGCTAGATTGATGTCTTTGGTATCGGTACGCGGCCCCAAAACGATGGGCGTTTCGGTGCTTCGCAGTATCTTGCGCAGCCCGTCGGGAATGGTCATCAGACCAGGCGCGAAAACGGCGCTGTAGCCGTCAAGAGAGGGTGTATCCGGCGGTAGGATATCTACGTTTTGGCCCGCGCGCCGCAAGGCGCGATACGTGTCGAAGACAAGTCTGAAATAATCAAAATCAGCGCCCTGTGGTTGTGCAAACCACGCCCACGCCGAGGCATAATCAAATATGATCGCCACATCGCCTTTCGCATTCTTGGCATCAGGCATCGCCTTAATTTCGTTCGCAACTTGGCGTGCCTCACTGAGGGCGGGCGCATCGGTACTGTCAGGATGCAGCAAGCCTGCATGCATTTGCTCTTGGGCAAAAGGTGCCTGTCGCCAGCGGAAATAGCACACGGTTTCAGCACCATGCGCAAAGGCTTCCCAAGCCCATAAACGGGCCATTCCATCAAGAGGGGCAGGGTTGTAGGGGGCCCAATTTACCGGACCAGGTTGTTGTTCCATGATCCACATACGCCCGCGCCCCACTGCGCGGTATAGATCGTGGTGAAAGGCCTGAAAGTCCGGATCACCTTGGCGCAAAAAGTGCTGTTTGTGTGCGTCGCTTGCTTCAAGACGGTCTGACAAAAAGCCAATCGGGTAGCTGTCCCATGATGCAATATCGAGGTCTGCCCCCACACCGAAATGATCAAACTCCACAATACGCCCCATGTAATTGTGGATCAGTGGCGCATCTGTATGAGCGCGTAAAATATCGGTCTGAACCTTGTTAAAGGCCACAACCATGTCCGAGCTATACCGCATGAAATCAAGCTGGTGGATGTGGCTTGGTTCGGTCACCGTTAGGTTAGGCAGATCGATCTCAGAGAAATCATCATATTCCATCGACCAAAAGACGTTACCCCATGCTTTATTCAGGGCTGTGATGTCGCCGTAGCGCGCTGCGAGCCAGTTTTGAAAGCCACTCCGCGCCGCATCCGAGTAGGACATGACAGTATCATGGCAGCCGTATTCGTTGTCGGTTTGCCATGCGTGGATGAAGTTGTTTGACCCATAGCGCTCTGCCAAATCGTGGGTGATCCGGCCCGCCTCTGCGCGGTATGGCAAATGCGAAAAGCAGTAGTGCCTGCGCGAGCCAAATTTGCGTGGCTGTCCTTGTGCGTCAACTACCAGCATGTCGGGATATTTGTTCAATACCCATTTGGGGGGCGTCGCTGTGGGGGTGCCCAACACAACTTTCAGGCCAGCACGGCCCAAAATCTCAATTGCGTCATCCAACCAGTCCCAGTGAAATTCACCTTCGCGCGGCTCAATCCGTGACCAAGCGAATTCGCCGATCCGGACCCAGCTCAGGCCTGCTTCGACCATCCGTTGTGCATCATCCTCCCAGATGTTGCGGTCCCAGTGTTCGGGATAATAACAGGTGCCAAGGGTGCGGGGCTGTGTAGGGGTCATACTTTTACTTGATGCTCCAACTGGGGCGATACGTTGAGCGGCTTGAAGAAAGTCTTGCCACCGTCGGTCTCTGTCACATCGATGGCAGCGCTGGTCGCAAAAAGCCCTTGATCAGACAACGCAGGGCAGCTGATTTGGCTAGCACTGAACTCATGCGCCTCAATGAAATCTCCCGTGGGATCATAGACAGCGACCCGTGACGCACCCCATTGTGCTATCCACAAATTGCCGTTGGCGTCTGTCACTGCACCATCCGGGTTGAGGCCTTGGGCCGTCAGATCAAGGTGTACGGCAGGCGCGCCATTGGGCCACCCTGCATCATCAAGGGGGACACGCATGATCTGTTTTGTCGCCGTGTCCGTGAAATAGGCGCAGGATTTATCAGGTGCAAAGCAGATGGCGTTGCTGATCGTGATGTCCGTAAACAGGCGGTGCAGCTTGCCTTCGAACAGGCGGTAAATACTACCGGCTTTGGGCTGCGCCTTCTTACCCATCGTGCCAATCCAAAAGCCCCCCCAAGGATCAGCGCGCCCATCGTTTGAACGGTTATCAGGCAAATCGGTTTCCAGCTCGGTGACAATTTCACGCACGCCCGTTTCCAGATCAAACGTGAACAAAGCCGTTTCGGACGCAATCAGAAGCTGTGTTTCAGACATCCAACCAGCGGCCGAGACGTGTTCACTAAACTGCCATGTCTTGGTGCTCGAGTGCAGGGTTCTTCCCAAAATATCGAACCAGAACAGCTCCTGTCGCAACGGATGCCACAGAGGTCCTTCACCAAGCGCGCAGGCCCGTTCATCAAAGATCATTTATGGCCTCATCATAGGCGGTAACAATCGTCGCTGCATTTTTGGCGATGGTGTCTGTGCTCATTCCCGGCTTGTAGATGCTAGAACCGATGCCAAACCCGTCAGCGCTTGCTGCGATCCATTCTGCGAAATTATCGGGTCCTGCGCCGCCTACGGCGTAAACCTGTGTGCCTTGGGGCAAAATTGCGCGGATTGCTTTTAGGCCGCCGATCCCCGCCATGTTACCGGGGAAAAGTTTTAATCCTGTGGCCCCTGCTTCAAGGGCCGCAAAACATTCGGTCGGCGTAAAGGCCCCGGGCCAGGATTGAAGCCCAAGTGCGACCGTATGTGCGATGACGTCTGGATTTGTGTTGGGCGAAACGATGAGCTTTCCACCTACGTCAGCGACCGCGTCCACTTGTGCTTTGCTTAGAACAGTGCCGGCCCCGATAAGCGCCTGTTGGCCGTGGGCATCCACCATTGCCTTGATCGCCCCGATGGGGTCGGGGCTGTTCATTGGTACCTCAATAGTGGTGATGCCTGCTTCGATAATAACTGACGCGGCTTCGGCTGCTTGCTCTGTGGGAATGCCCCGCAAAATAGCAATGATAGGACGGCTCATGTGATGCCTTTCAATTTCTTGTAGCCTGCTGTCAGGCCTGCAAGGGTCATCGCGACAGGATCTGTTTCGGTCACAGGAACACCTTGGCCGCGTAGGGCCGTTGTGTAGTGGCTAGCAAGTGGTGCGCTTCCGACAATGGCTACGTTTTGACCTAACCAATAGGGTTTTGTCGCGGCAAGCTCTGCCCCGATCAGCAGACCAGAAAGCCTCGCACGGCCTGTGTCTTGTGCGGTGTCCTCAAGAAGCTGGCTGGCGCGAATGTTGAACAAGCGCGCGGCCAATGCTTCAGGCCGCGACATCGCTGTGCTTAGGCCGTCTTCAAATGCTGCATCGCTCCAACCTTCGGAGGTGACGGAGTGCGCCAAAACGCTTTGCTCGCTGAGAAGGCCAAACAATTCGCCGGTCATGAGGGTCTGGAAACTGACCACTTCGCCTGCACTCACATGGACCCATTTCGTATGCGTACCGGGCAAACAAATGACACCGTCCCAGTCTTTGTTAAGCGCGAGAAAACCTGCGATTTGCGTTTCTTCACCGCGCATCACATCTGCGGGACTGGTCTGGTTTATGCCCGACAGAATATGCATTTGCAGCCGCGCGTCTTGGGTCGGAACTTTTACGATACCCTCGCCCAACGGCTCGCAGGGCACAGTGCTATAGGGTGCCTCCATCCAGCCTTGGCGCGCACCGACCATGCCACATGCAATGGCAATTGTAGGTTCGTCCAGCCATGTGCTGACTAGCGCCATCAACGCGTCTTCAAACTGATCACGGGCAAGCACGTTCATGCCGTTGGTGCTGGTTGCTTCACGCACTGCACGACCGTTTGCGTTCATTCCCCAAACCCGCAGGTTCGAGGTGCCCCAATCAATTGCGATCCACTCCACGTCGGTCATCCCGTTGTTACCACGCCGCCGTCGATCACCATTGCCTGACCTGTCATCAGTTTGGAGGCATCGGAGGCCATAAAGAGGCACGCGCCAGTGATGTCATCCGGGGCGAGGGGGGTTTTTAGGCACTGCCTATCGATGTGCGCGGCAAGCGCTTCTTCTGTCACCCACAGGTCTTTTTGTTTCTGTGTCAGCACCCAACCTGGCGCCACGGCGTTTACGCGGATGTTGTCGGGGCCAAACTCACGGGCGAGGCTTCTGGTCATGCCATTGATGCCAGAGTTTGCAGTCGTGTAGATCGGGTATCCCGCATTGCCCATCATGTAACTGATAGAGCTGAAGTTGATGATCGATCCACCGTTTTTGGCCATCAGAGCCGCGGCGTGTTGGCACGCAAAGAAATAGGCCTTGAGGTTGATCGAGATCATCCAGTCCCAAAAGTCAGGCGTGACTTCGGCTGTGCTGTGACGTTGGTCATTTGCGGCGTTGTTAATCAAACAGCGTAGCGGCCCATGTGCCGCAACTGCCTGATCCATCGTAGCCTTCAGGTGGTCCGTATCTGTGATGTCACCTTGCAAAAATAAAGGGCGCGCCCCGTGCTTTTGCTCCATCGCGTCGCAAAACGCGCTGGCGTCTTCGCGGCCGATAAAGGCCACTTTTGCACCTTGGGACAAGAACGCATCTGTAAGTGCGGCGCCGATGCCTGATCCGCCTCCTGTGATATAAACGCTGGCGTCTTTTAGGTCATGAAATGTGGGGTGCATTAGTGGCTCTCCCTTGTGACGAGGCGGGTGTCTTTGCCGACCAAGAAGTCAAGGTCAGCGCCTTTGTCCGCCTGTAAAACAGTATCGATATAAAGTTTGGCATACCCGCGTGTATAGTGAGGTTCCTCTGGTTGCCAATCTGCACGGCGGGCTGCCAGTTCGTCCTCGCTGACCAGCAACTCTAACACACCGCCACTTGCACTTACGCGGATACGGTCGCCTGTTTTTACCAGCGCCAAAGTCCCGCCCGCATTTGCTTCGGGACTAACGTGCAAAATAACAGTGCCGTAAGCAGTGCCTGACATACGCGCATCGCTAACACGGATCATGTCGCGTACGCCTTGTTGAACAAGCACTTTTGGAATTGGCATGTTGCCGACTTCAGGCATCCCCGGATAGCCCTTCGGACCACAGCCCTTTAGCACCAAGATAGTATCCGGCGTGACTGGCAAATCATCGCGGTCAATATTTGCTTTTAAGTCTTCGATGTTTTCAAAGACATACGCTTCGCCTTCGTGTTCAAGCAATGCATCGGTGGCTGCTGAAGGCTTCACGATGGCTCCGTTGGGCGCCAGATTGCCACGCAACACTCGCAGGCCCGCAGCTGGCTTTACGGGGTCGTCGAAGGTTTTGATGACATCTGTGTTGTAGTTTTCTGCGCCCTGCGCATAGGCTGAAATGTCCCCGCCAAGCACCGTTTTGGCAGATCGTATGTGAGAGCCGAGTTCAGACAGAACCGCAGGCATTCCGCCCGCGTAACAGAAGTCTTCCATCAGGTATTTGCCAGACGGCATGCAGTTGACCAACAGGGGAATTTCACCACCGATCTCAAAATCATCAAGGCTTAGATCAACGCCCACACGCCCCGCAATTGCCAGAAGGTGCACGACTGCGTTTGTGGAACCACCCACTGCGGCATTGGCAAGGATCGCATTTTCAAACGCTTCTTTGGTCAAAATATCGGACGGCTTTAGGTCCTCATCAACCATCTCCACAATTCGTTTGCCCGTCATATGCGCCAGCGCCATGCGGCGCGCGTCCACAGCAGGCAGGGCTGCGTTGGTCGGAAGGGACATGCCCATCGCCTCAACAAGCGACGCCATCGTGCTGGCTGTGCCCATGGTCATGCACACGCCTTTGCTGCGCGACATACCAGACTCGGCGTTCATGAAGTCTTGCAAAGTCATATCGCCTGCGCGTACCGCTTCCGAGAATTTCCACACATCCGTTCCAGAGCCGATGTCGGAACCTTTGTATTTCCCGTTCAGCATCGGCCCCGAGGACACGACAATGGACGGAAGATCGACAGATGCCGCACCCATCAATTGGCCCGGTGTTGTCTTGTCACAGCCGCCCAGCAACACGACACCGTCGATGCCGTAGGCGCGGATGGATTCCTCTACGTCCATGGCAAGCAGGTTGCGGAACAGCATTGCAGTAGGCTTCATCTGTGTCTCGCCCAGGCTCATCACCGGAAACTCGACAGGAAAACCACCCGCTTCCCAAACGCCGCGCTTTACGCCCTCAGCCAAGTCGCGAAGGCCCGAGTTACATGGTGTGAGCTCTGACCATGTGTTGCAAATCCCAATAATGGGACGGCCATCAAAAGCGTGGTCTGGAAACCCTTGGTTCTTCATCCACGACCGGTGAATGAATCCGTCTTTGTCGAGTTTGCCGTACCAATGGGACGAGCGGCGGGGCTTTTTGTCAGTCATAGTTTTGTTCCTTCCAATACCCACATGGTCTCTGGGAAATTCCATGGCAAGGTGACGCCGTAGTTCATTAGATAGGCTCCGGAAAATTCCATAGGTTCGGTTTTGATGCGCTGATCCCCGCGCGATAGTGCAGGTGCTGTGGGGCCATTCATCAGTTGGATGCGGTAGCGTGCCGTTGGGTCAAGACGGGTCAAGCGAAGCGGGCGCGGGGCAATTTGCGCGCTTGTGTCTGCTTTGCCGGCAAACACAACAAAACGGCTATGATCTTCGGCAAGTTGCTGTTCTGCGATGACCGCCGGATCGGCGCTGTCGAGGCGCAAAATATCTGCACGTTGCATCCAGTCGCGGTTCGCTTTCCACCAGCTTGTGACTTCGCGCAGAACCCGCTCTTCACGATCGTCCAGTTCACGGGGGTCCATTTCAAAGCCCATGTGGCGCTGTGCGGCGACCCACGCGCGCATCGAAATATCGATGCTACGCCCTGACGTGTGACATTTGCGCGGACCAACGTGACTTCCTGTTACGGACAGTGGCAGGAAAAGGGCGGCGTTATGCTGAATTTTGAGCCGCTCAAGCGCATCGTTGCTGTCTGACAGCCAGACACGCTGGGTGCGCTTTAGAATACCCATGTCTATACGGCCACCACCTGAGGCGCAGCTTTCAATCTCGACCTGCGGGAAATCGTGGCGCAAACGGTCAATCAGGGCATATGAGCCGCGTGTTTGTGCGGCGTCAGGGGCGGGGAGTACACGGTTATGGTCCCATTTGATGTAGTCCACATCGTGGTCACGCAAGATCGCAGACATGCGATCATAAAGGAAATCGCGCACTTCGGGCAGCGCCATGTTGAGGGCTTTTTGCTGCCTGCCAAGGGTCTGATCTTCGCTGCCCAACGCCCAGTGCGGATTGGCGCGGTGGATATCGCTGTCGGGGTTGATCATCTCAGGCTCAAACCAGATGCCGAACGTCATTCCTTCGGCGTGAACATGATCGATTAGCGGGCCTAAACCATCGGGGTATTTGCGCGGATCGACTTGCCAATCGGACAGGGACGTCGTGTCGTCGTCGCGCCGACCAAACCAACCGTCATCCAGCACGAAACGTTCTGCGCCCAGATTGGCCGCCTTGGTGGCGATGTCTTTGAGGACGTCCAATTTGTGATCAAAGTAGACAGCTTCCCAACAGTTGTAATGCACAGGCCGCGCGATTTGGCCTTTGGGCCAGGTCACAATCTGATCACGGGTATGGCGTTGAAATGCTGTGGCGCAGCCGTTCAACCCGTGGCCCGAAAACGTTGCATAAAGTGTTGCGGTCTCAAAACGGGTGGCTGCTTCTGTTTCCATTCGCGCGGCATGGCCGAACTGGATTTGACGCCGCCCATCGGGCAGTTCCTCGGCGATCATTTTATGTCCGCCGGACCAGCCATAGTGAAAGCCATACGCCTCGCCGTTCGTGTTTGTGGCACCTTCGCAGGGCACGATTAGGCCCGGGAAATGTTCGTGACCTGTGCGGCCCGTCCGGTTCTCACGGTAGCGCATACCGGCAGACCATGCCGTACGATTAAGCTGGAATTCACCACACCAACGGCCTGCAAAATCGATCATCTCACTGGCGTTTTGTGGGGCGGGGAATACTGGCGCGGACAGCCAATGCAAATGGATCGAGCGATCCGCTTCAAGAATGTGCTTGGCGGCGATGATATGCGTTTGAGGGTTGATCGCGTAAATGGCGGTCAGAGTGAGGCGGTTCTCATCATCGCGAAAACTTAGGGTCAGCCCGCCATCAGTCTCCGCTTTTTCAAAGCAGAACTTTGGCAACAAAGGTGTACCGTCTGTATCACGACAAATCAGACCGGGCTGGCCGGGAAATGTGCGCGATGCTTCGGGGCAAATTGACAAATCCGGGTTCTCATCCAGCATGCCGCCCGTCACATCAAGCTGATAGGCCGCCTGGAGCGTTTCCAGATCCTCATCCGCAGGCAGAGGTGCGCCCCAATAGATCACTTGGGGCAGCCGCGCGCCCTTGGTTGCCAGAACCAGTGTCTGACGTGCATCGTCTAATCGCCAATGGTGCATGCTATTTGACAGCTCCGAGAGTTAGCCCCGCGATGAAGTGCTTTTGCATCAAGAAAAACATCGCGACAGGAGGTAGTGCAGCAACAATAGAGCCGGCGCTCATCAGGTGGTATGCCGCACGATATTGAGAGTTAAAGCTGGTGATCCCCGCAGTGACAGGTTGTGCGTCCGGACCCTGCGTCAACACAACTGCCCAGAAGTAATCATTCCAGATGAAGGTAAAAATCAACACAGACAAAGCCGCCAAGGCGGGCTTCATTAAGGGCAAAACTACAAACCAGAAAATACGCCACTCTGCGATCCCCTCAACGCGGGCGGCTTCGATTAACTCATATGGCAGGGCTTTGATGAAGTTGCGCATAAACAAAGTGCAAAAGCCTGTTTGGAACGCGATGTGAAAAAGGACCAGACCGACTTTGGTGTCATAAAGCCCAAGGTTCACGGAAATGTCGCGCACGGGCACCATCAAGATTTGGAACGGTACAAAATTGCCTGCGATGAACAAAAAGAAGATCGCGAGGTTGCCTTTGAAACGGTACACCCCAAGCGCAAACCCAGTCATGCTTGAAAGAGCAACCGCGCCAATCACAGTGGGAACAGTGATTAACACAGAGTTGATCATGTAGCGGGGCATATCGCTTTCGAAGAAAACTTTTCCGTAGTTCGTGAATAGCTCAAAGGATGTTGGCAGCCCCCAGTAGTTGCCGTTTGTGAAGTCGGCAGACGGCTTGATAGAAAACGTAGCCACTGCGATCAGCGGCAAAAGCCAGATCAGCAGAACAATTGGTAGAAGGCCTTGATACGTCAATTGCCACGTGCGCGATGTCTTTTCGATTGGGGTCGGAAACATTAGCGGCCTCCTCTTTCATCTTGGTACATCGACCACAAAAAGTAGACGATAAAGAAGAGCATGATGAAGAAAAGGACCACGGCAATTGCCGCGCCGTATCCCATGCGGAAGCCGAACTCCGACAGAGATTCCTCGTACATGTAAAAACTCAAGACGCGGGTTGAACCGAAAGGGCCACCGTTGGTCATAACGCTGATCAAATCAAATGAACGCAGCGCACCGATGATGGTCACCACAAAGGCGATGAACGTCGCGGGTTTCAGCTGGGGCAACACCACGTGCCACAGCATGCGGTGACCCTTTGCGCCATCAAGGCGCGCGGCTTCAATCTGTTCGGGGTCTACCGCGTTCAGGCCCGTAAGATACAAAATCATGCAATAGGCAGTCTGCGGCCATAAACCGGCAGCAATAATGCCATAGGTGGCTGTTGACGGATCACCCAAGATATTGACAGGGCCTGCGCCGACCACGGCGAGAATTGCGTTCAGCAACCCTTCGCGGGGAAGGTAGAACCACGAAAACACAAGCCCGACAACCACTTGGCTCAACACGAACGGAAAGAAAAAGAGCGATTTATAAAGCCGGATGCCGCGTACTTTTTGATTGAGCAGCAACGCAATCGACAAACCTGCCGGAATAGCCAGCAAGTACAAGAACAGCCATTTCAGGTTGTTCCAAAAAGAGGTCTCAAACTTACGGTCACCACCCAGAAGGCGCTCGTAGTTGGCCGTACCTACCCATACTTTTTCGCCCAGTCCGTCCCACTCATGAAATGAAATCCAGAACGACTGAAAGATTGGGTAGATGACGTAGAACGCAAAGAAAAACATCCCCGGCAGCAAAAACAGCCATGGGGTCACTGCGATCTCGTTACGCTTGTACCAGCTGCGTTGTGGTTGCGATGTAGGGTCGGGCAAGGCCGTCATGTTGGTCGCCTCCGGGCTGGGTCGGTCACCTTATACGAAAAGCCGATTGTGTCTTTGTAAGCGGGTTTTCGAAAAAGCTGATCTTGGGTGCGTTGTTAGAAGTCAGAGGGCAGCGCTGGGCCGCCCTCCGACAGTTATTTTACTTGTAGATACGCTGGCGTGCGTCTTCGAGGCGCTCAAGGATATCGTCAAGGTTGTCTGGGAAGACCATGAACTCTTGCAGACCTTCCATGCCAACGCTTGCCATCTCTGCGGGGAAGTCACGGTCGAAGAACTGCGCTACGCCGCCTTTGGCATTGCCGGACAGCATTGCAAAACCCTGCTCAAGGAACTCATCCGCGTCCACGCTTGAGGCTGCGTTAACCGGAAGCTGACCAAGTGCGTCGCCAGAGTTGATTTTCGTTTGCACATCAGCGGATGTGACGAACTGCAGGAACGCACGCGCGTTGTCTTTGTTCGACGCATTGGCTGGGATGTGGAACGTATCAGTTGGTGCATCTTCGCCTTGTGGCAGAGACGCATCAATCAGTGGGAACTGATAGAAATCAATCTGATCATCGCTAAGGCCCGCATCACGCATTGGTGCTACAGCGAAGTTACCGATCAAATATGAAGCGGCTTCACCGTCTGTCATGAACTTAAGCGCTTCTTGCCAGCTGTATGACTGATGGTCGTCAATGTAGCCGCCCATGTCGATGATTTTGCGCCAGTTTGCAAAAGTCTCGCGGACACGTGCATCGGTCCATTCAACTTCGCCGCGTGCAAGCTGCATGTGGAAATCAAAGCCGTTTGTCCGCATGTTCAGGTAGTCAAACCAACCGCCAGCAGTCCAAAGGAACTTGGTGCCGATTGCGTAACATTTCTTACCGGAGTCGACGATTTTTTGGCAGTTGGCGAGCTCTTCTTCAAAAGTTGTTGGCTCAGTTAGGCCCAACTCTTTGAACATATCTTCACGGTAGTACATACCCCACTGGTAGTATGTGTAGGGCACGCCCCATTGCTTACCATCAAGGGTCATCGCGCCTTTTACGGCATCAAGGCCGGGCAGGTCACCGTTTTCGTACATGTCGGAGATGTCTTCGAAAAGGCCTGCGTTCACGTAAGGACCCATCCGGTTTGCCGCGTACCAGTTCACAACGTCAGGTGCGTTGGCTGTCAGGGCGTTGCGGATCTGTGTCTTCCACGCTTCGCGGTCAACGATTTCCAGATCAATGTTCAGGTCTGGGTGCTTTTCGCCAAATTCTTTGGCAAGACCTTCCATCACTGCGCGAGGCGCAGGGTTTGACATGTCAGAGATAATTCGCAGATCGCCTGACAATTTTTTACCGTGACCGTCAGCGACGGCGCCGGTTGCAAGTGCAGCAAATCCAAGCGCCGCTACAGACGCTTTCAAAATGGAACGCATGGTATCCTCCCTAGGTGCTTCCAACTATGTACTAGGTTTCATTATTTGAAACCACGTTTTACATATTGAAATGATAACGCCGACTCGCATAGGCTTGTCAACAGGGCTGTCGCAAGTTGTCGGCCCGCTTGGGAGGAAAGTGATTATGAACGTGGACGCGAGTGGCGGAACAGTTGGCAAGGCGCTTGATGTGCTCGACCGCGTGGCCGAGTTCAATCGACCCGTTCGGTTTGCAGAGCTGCTTGCCGCATCGCCCTATCCCAAGGGTACGCTGTACCGTCTTATGCAAACTTTGACCCGCGAGGGGATGTTGGTGTTCGATCCTGATCGACAAAGCTATTCGCTTGGTGTGCGGCTTGTTCGGTTGGCCCATGCAGCGTGGCGGACGTCATCACTGGCGCCAATTGCGCGGCCGCATTTGGATGCGCTTGCCGCTGAAACAGGTGAAACCGTTCACCTTGCGCAGCTGGATCAGGCGCAGGTGTTATACGTGGATAAGCGCAACACGGCCGAACCGGTGGAGATGTATTCATCCGCTGGCAAAGTGGGGCCTGCGTATTGCACAGGCGTCGGTAAAGCCATGCTTGCACATCTACCGGAAGAAACGCTGAGCCAGATCATGCCGCTGCAATTGTTTCACAAATTCACGGAGCACACCCTGACGGATGAGGCCGCGTTGCGAGCCCAACTGGCAGAAATCCGCGCCCATGGATACGGATTTGACCGCGAAGAACACGAGCCAACCATCATTTGTGTGGCGTGCCCGATTTTGAGCGAACGTGGGCGCGTGCTTGGTGCGCTGTCTGTTACATCAACCACTGCTCGCACAAATCTGGCAGCGCTTGAGCAGCTCGTGCCGCGCATACAACAAACAACAACAGCGATTGCAGCTGAGGTGCAAGACTGGCGCTTCCCTGACACAGTTGCCCAATAGGTAAAGGATTAAGTCATGTCTGGTGTTAAGCTAAACAACGTCATCAAGCGCTACGGCGAAACGCAGGTCATTCACGGGATTGATCTGGATATCCAAGATGGCGAATTCTGCGTTTTTGTTGGCCCCTCTGGCTGTGGCAAATCTACGTTGCTTCGGATGGTGGCAGGTCTTGAGGAAACTACTGAAGGGCAGATCAGCATTGGGCCCCGTGATGTGACGCGTCTTGATCCATCTCTTCGTGGTGTCTCGATGGTATTTCAGACCTACGCGCTTTACCCGCACATGACTGTCAAAGAAAATATGGGCTTCGGCCTGAAAATGAACGGCCATCCCAAAGCCGAGATTGAACAAAAGGTTGCTGAGGCGTCGCGCATTTTGAAGCTGGATGAGTACCTTGCTCGCAAGCCAGCCGCGCTATCAGGGGGGCAACGTCAGCGGGTGTCGATTGGCCGTGCGATTGTACGCGGGCCTGAAGTATTTCTTTTCGATGAGCCGCTTTCGAATCTGGACGCAGAATTGCGCGTTGAAATGCGTGTGGAAATCGCACGTCTTCACGAAGAAATAGGCGCAACCATGATTTACGTGACCCACGATCAGGTCGAGGCGATGACCCTTGCGGATAAGATCGTTGTGCTGCGTTCAGGTCGGATTGAGCAAGTGGGCGCGCCCATGGATCTTTACCGCGATCCTGACAATAAATTTGTGGCCGGCTTTATCGGCTCGCCTGCAATGAACTTTGTGAATGGCACGGCAACCAAGGACGGCTTCGACGTGCCTGCGTTTGGCACGACTATGAAGCTATCTGTTGAGCAACCTGCAAACGGCACCGCGGTTAGCCTTGGGCTGCGCCCAGAGCACGCGCAGATTGTCGATGGTGATACATTTACGGTTGAGTTGACCGAAGCACTCGGCGGCGTGTCATACGCCTACTTGTCCTCGAAAACGGGCGAAAAAATCGTTGTTGAGGAGCGTGGTGATCACCGGTCTGCCAAAGGCGATTTGGTCGGCCTGTCGTTCGACGAGGATCGCGTCATGGTGTTTGACGGCCTATCGGAAGAGCGTATCCGTTAAAGAAAGCTGCTCCAAAATCAAAGCGCCGCGGTCCGTTTGGCTTGGCGGCGCTTTGTTTTTTGCACTTAGCTGCGCAGTGCGTTTGCCTCAGCGATCAGATCACGACCCATCTGCGCAAACAGGTCTCCGTAGTCTAATGTTACCCAGTTTTCCTTGATGCGGTTATCTGCGACGCGGTAAAAATCCATCACGCGCAGGGTAAGGGCGCGGCCATCGGCGGGTTGGCCAAGATAATCGCCTTGAAACGTCATGGTCATCGATGGCCAGCCGCTGACGGCAGCATAGTTTGCATCCCCGATGCGGCAGTAGTGGTTGCCCCCTTTGCGGTCAGGAAACGCATCAAGGAAGGGCACGCGGTGATCTTTGCTAAAACCCTCCCAGCGGTAGTTTGACCCGATCCCCGCAGGTCCGTACCACATCATATCGTCGGCCCATGTGCCGTCTTCACCTGTCTGGCTTGCGCTTGTTTTGGTGACGGGATCAAACACATGAAGCGCGCCCAACATCCGCTGCACAACATTTAGGGATGCCTCGCCGTCTTCGGTTTGCGGGCAAAGGCCATCCTGTGTGGCGGGGGCAGGAAATGTAATTTCGGTTCCCAGTGAGGGCAGGGGAAGGCAGCCCGCTTGGTGCATAACATCGGGCAAATCAAAGATGATTTTGGCTTCCCTAATCTGACCGTTTTCAACGCGGTAGAATTCACCTGCGCGCAAAAACACCAAAGAATCGGAAGGCAGCAATCCGAATAAAGGCTTGGTGAAGTTGCCAACGTAATGAGTGACCGTCGCACACCAGTACCCGCCTTGTTCGCGAATATTGTCACCGCCGATAAAAATTAGGTCGCGCCGATGAACATCGGCCAGCGCATTGCGTATGGGCGTGATGAAGTTTTCAACAATCGTGTCGCGCCCCACCAACTCGTTCACAGGCCAAGCTACTGAAAATACGGCATCTTCGGCGATAACATCTGCCCCGTCGCCTGTTGTCCACAACGTTTGCAGAGCGTTTCTTAGGGTGTTTCTTGGATCAACGGTCATCGGCGCATCTCGCGTTTTTTGCTGTTTGTGTAAAAAGCGAATTGCAAATAGAGCATCTCGAGTCTAGCCTTTTTGCAAACGTGTGCAAAAATGGCGCACGGGTCACGACGCAGGGGGAAGTGATGGCTGAAATTCAGCTTAAGAATGTTGGTAAGCGGTGGGGTAGTTTTGTTGGGGTTCAGAATTTCGACCTAACGATCGCTGATCAGGAGTTTCTTGTCCTCCTCGGGCCATCCGGCTGCGGCAAGACGACAACCATGCGTATGATCGCTGGCCTCGAAGACGTCACTGAGGGTGACATCATCATCGACGGCGAGCGCGTGAATGATCTTGAACCAAAAGACCGTGACATCTCGATGGTGTTCCAGTCTTATGGTCTTTACCCGAACATGAATGTTTACGACAACATTCGCTTCCCGTTGAAAGTGCGCAAAGTCCCAACGGCCGAGCATGACGAGCGTGTGATGCGCGCAGCGGCAATGGTTGAGTTGGAGCCGTTCTTGCACCGTAAGCCCGCAGAACTTTCGGGCGGTCAACGACAGCGTGTGGCACTGGCGCGTGCGATTGTGCGTGAACCGAACGTGTTCTTGATGGACGAGCCGCTTTCAAACCTTGACGCAAAACTGCGGGTCTCGACCCGTGCGCAGATCAAAAATCTTAGTCACGAGCTTAAAGTTACGACTATTTACGTCACGCACGATCAGATTGAGGCGATGACACTTGCTGACCGCGTTGTTGTTATGAAGCAGGGTGTTGTTCAGCAGGTTGGCACGCCAACTGACATTTATGACGCGCCAGCAAACACATTTGTAGCCAGCTTCATCGGCTCGCCTGCAATGAACCTTGTTGAAGGTGATATGAAGGCGGGCGTCTTTAATGCCGATGGTATTTCGGTGGGCGGACTTACGGCACCTGATGGGCCGATCACTTTGGGCTTCCGTGCCGAAGATGCGTCTGTTGTGGACGGCAAGGGCGATGCTAACGCGCCTGCTTACACGATGGAGTTGCTGGGCGACGCAACGATGGTTGCTATCCGTATTGGTGGGGCGTTGGTTAACGTGAAGGCCAGCAAAGACTACCGGACGGAGATTGGCGCGCCAGTTGCGGTGTCGATACCTGCAGAAATTTGTCACCTGTTCCGTTCGGATACTGGTGAGCGATTGGAGGCGTAAGCCTTCTAATAAATGTCTCCGCAGTCAATTGTGGGGCGTCAATTGGGTGGCTCGCTGCCCTTTTAAAGCAAACAGGGAGAGACTTATGTTTCTGAAAAAAATCACAACTGCGGTGGCAATTTCCATCGCTGCTACGGCTGCGGCGCAAGCTGCTGGCCACTCGAACTGCGGCATTGACGCGGGTCGTGTAAACATTGTTGGTAACGAATTCCCAGCGATCCAAACTGTTGGTGCAGGTGCTGTGGCATGTGCAAACGACAATGTTGAGGTGAAAACGAACCTCACTGCGGACCACCAAAAGATCAACGTCGCGGGTATGACATCCAACCCTGCTGAGTACACATCAGCGATCGTTGCCAACTCATCCATCGTGGCATTGATGAACGAAGACGTCATCCGCCCACTTGATGACCTGGTTGCCGAGTACGGCCAAGACCTTAAGAAAAACCAGCTGATCACCGTGAACGGCAAGGTTATGGCTGTCGCCTTCATGGCAAACGCGCAGCACCTGGTGTACCGCGCGGATGTTCTTGAAGAAGCTGGCGTTGAGGTGCCAACAACCTACGAAGAAATGCTTGCTGGTGCGAAAAAGATCCGCGACATGGGCATCCTGGAAAACCCACTTGGCGGTTCATACAAAGCTGGTTGGAACCTCGCACAAGAGTTCAACAACATGTACATCGGCCACGGCGGCGAATTCTTTAAGCCGGGTTCAGCTGAAGTAGACATCAACAACGAAAAAGGCGTTGCGACGCTGACCATGTTGAAGTCACTTTCAGAGTACATGTCACCTGATTTCCTCACACATGATTCAAACGCAACAAACGCCGAATACCGTGCGGGTAACGTTGCAATGATGAACATGTGGGGCAGCCGTGCGGCTGGTCTGGTAACCGAAGAAGGTGTGCCGCAAGAAGTGGTTGACGGTTTTGCAATTGCAGGCCCAATGACTGTTGCTGGCGGTGATACACCTGCGACAACACTGTGGTGGGATGGTTGGACAGTGTCCAAAAATATTTCTGACGAAGACGCAACAGCAACATTCAAAGCGCTTACAAAAGCGATTGAGCCAGCGATCCTCGATGACGCAGAAGTTGCGACACAAGCGGTTTGGTTGATTGACGGCTATGAGCCAACTGAAGCGGCCAAAGGCGTATTTGCAGCTGCTGCAGCTAACTCAGTGCCATACCCAATGGTGCCTTACCAAGGTCTGTTGCACTCCGCACTTGGTGCAGAGCTTTCAGACTTCATGCAGGGTAAAGAAAGCGCAGAGCAAGCGTTGGCAGACGTTGAAGCAGCCTACACAGCTGCTGCCAAAGAGCAGGGCTTCTTGAACTAAGAGCCATGATTTTCGGGCGGGGCCAATCGCGGTCCCGCCCCTTTTTATTGACGATACTGACGGCCGTTGAGGACCTTAATCGATGAAGCATAAAACGTTCTTTTGGTTTTTCCTGCCGACAGCATTAGCGATGCTTTTGTTTATCGCGTTTCCAATTATCTCAGTTGTGATCCAGTCTTTGTTCACGCCTCATGAGGCGGTCCTTTTGACTGTTGAGAATTGCGGCCCCTTTGGCTGCACGACTGAAACATCGATCGACCAAGAGGCGACCGCTGCCCTGAAATTGGCCGAGCCTTTGGGCCGGTTTGCGGGCCTCTCTATTTATCTTGATCGTGGGCACCTTGCCGTGAATGAAGTGGCTGCCTTGTGGTCTGGGCGCGAAAGTCTCGGTGGCTTTTTTGACGGGTTGAAGAACCTGCCGTTCTACCGCGCGATGTACTTCACGCTTACCTATACATTTGTTGTGACGCCGCTTTTGATCGTTCTTGGCTTTGCCATCGCGGTTGGGGTCAACTCGCTGCACCGTCACCTTAAGGGCCTTGTGATTTTCTTTTCACTGCTGCCAATGATTGTAACGCCGTTGATTGGCTCACTCATTCTGTTTTGGATGATCGACAGTCGCGGTGTGCTTGGTAGTGCCATCCAATTCCTTGCCGATGATCCGGACCTTTCATTGAAGGCCAGCACAGCACTCACATGGATCACGCTGATGGTCTACGGCGTCTGGCACTCGGCACCATTTGCCTTTGTTGTGTTCTACGCAGGCCTGCAAACATTGCCCCAAGACACTTTGGAATCTGCCATGATTGATGGTGCGAGCCGCTGGCAGCAAATTCGCTACGTTGTGATCCCGCATTTGATGCCTCTTGTGACGTTCGTGGCCTTGATCCAATTGATGGATAACTTCCGCGTCTTTGAACCAATTGTAGGCTTCAACGCGGAAGCGCATGCGACTTCGCTCAGTTGGATCATCTTCAACGACTTGGGCGGTGAGACACGCTTGCTGTCTTCTGCTGCCGCAACGTCCGTACTTACGATTATCGGCGTCGCAATTTTGTTGTCACCTGTATTGGTCCGCACTTGGCGCGACTTTAACGCCAAGACCTAAGGAAAGGGATCAGATATGAGCTCGAAAGCGACACAACAGCCCCTCGGCCTTCGCATCGCTATTTATGCCTTTATCGGCATCTGGTTGATGATGGCGGCGTTCCCATTTCTTTGGACGCTTTGGGGATCATTCAAAGTTGAATTAGACTTCTTTTCGATCACCAACTGGAAAGACGCGTTGTTTGGTCCGCGCACAGAAGCCACATACGGCAGTTCGCTTACTGGCGCGGGCTATGAAGGTGCGTGGATACAAGAAGAGTTCTGGCGCGCGGTTTTGAACACGTTCATAGTTTGCTTTTTCGTGGTCTGCACGTCGCTGACCATCGGGACGCTTGGTGGTTACGCGTTGTCGCGGTCCGGCTTTAAGTACACGTTTTGGTTGCTGATCATTGCGCTGATTTTCCGCGCTATGCCGCCCATTACGTTGGTGTCAGGTTACCTGCTTCCGTTTTTTGAGTGGAACCTCTGGGGGATCCTACCCACATCAATCATCGTGCTGGTCGCGATCAACCAGCCGTTCACGTTGTGGATGCTTCATAGCTTTTTCCAGAAAATTCCGAAGGAATTGGACGAAAGTGCTAAGGTTGATGGCTGCACCCAGTTTCAAGCGTTTCGCCATGTGATCATTCCTGTGATGTGGCCGGGCGTTATTACAACGGGGCTGTTCAGCTTCCTTCTGGCCTACAATGACTTTGCGGTTACCGCGATGTTGCTCAGTAAAGAGAACCAGACAATGGTGCCGAAAATCGCATCGTTCCTTGGGACCACCCAGACCGAAGGCAACGTGATGTTCGCGGTTGCAGCTGTTGTTTCAGCCACCGTACCGCTGTTCATCTTGGTGATGTTCTTCCAGCGTCAGATCGTGAGTGGCCTGACAGCGGGTGCCGTAAAGGGCTAATCTCGCATCCAGTAAAGTTCATGAAGACTGTAAAAGCAGGTCGGGTCATCCGGCCTGCTTTTTTGTTTGTGGTGTGGGGGAGGTGGGCGATGTGTTGCAGAGCTTTGTAGCGTTCTATCTCTTGCTGTCTTCGTCGTGTCTGCCATGTCAGGGGCACAGCAAAAAGGCGGCCCTGTAACAGGCCGCCTATGTGGTTTTCGTAGAGTGTTTGAAGCTACAGTCCCAGCTTAGCGCTTGTCGTAGTACAACCCGACAACGTGCTCTGCTTGTGCAAAAAACAACCAGCGCGCAACGATAACACCGGCCACGTGCGCCAACACCGCGACCAGCGCAAGAGCGTGACTAAAGGGCAAAAGCAAAAGCAACACAGGTGTGAACAACAGCACAACCGAGATGATCTGTAGCTTCAGCGCATGTTTGCGGCCCACGACGTGGATCATTTCTTTCATGAGATAGTTGCTGCCGGTGTGGGGTGGTTCAAACTGTCGGACAGACCCGATGTTGCCCAATTGTGTTGCGGACGCGATTGTGCTGCCCGCGGCGCTAAAGCGGCCATCCGCGGTCAAGAAGATGAAAAGCTGCAACAGGGCCGCACCAGGCAAGAACCAAACTGCCAAGCTGACTTGGCCAGCAAGCAGTGCACCGCCTGAAACAGCGTAAGCGATGAACATGACTGAGGTGGTAGGGTGGTTCCAACGGGGTACTGTCTTGAGCTGTGCATAGATCATGGACGTGCCGTAAACGGTTGCCAACGCAAGTACTGATCCGACGTAGCCAAGCAAAGGAATGCGCATGTTCAAAAAGACCAGCGCCGCTCCGTAAACACCCATGACAAGCAGTGTCGCTACCGCAAGGCATCCCTCACGTGAGAGCCAGCTTGTGCGCCACTGGCTGAAGGACTTGAGAATATTCTTCGGGTTCCCGAGATGGAATGTTGAAGAGATGATCCCACCAACGGCCAGAATATAGGCAATAGCGAACCAGGCGAACGCCGAAAGACCCGTGGGGGATGGCATGCCCAGCCCTAAGAAAATCATGAGGCCAAAGCCCAGGCCCGAAAGGACTGTGAATAGAATAATGGATGGTGCTGGATGCATCAGAGTTTCTCCAGTGCTTTATCGAGCCAGCCCAGAATACCTTTGGCATCTGGCGCGACAGGCTCAAGAAGGGGGGCGAGGATGTCGATATCACCGGTGTTGGTGTAGTCGTCCTTCAACCGAGGAGGCAGGTATTTGTTAACAGGTTTAGTGCCTTGCTCTGGCATCAAATCAACGCCGCCACGTTCAGCAACAAGCTTTGAGACATCTGAGTTTTCATCGCCCAAATCGCCAAAGTGGCGGGCACCCGCGGGGCAGGTCCGAACGCAGGCAGGCTGGCGGTCTTCTTCGGGCAGGTTTTCATTGTAAATCCGGTCAACGCAGAGGGTGCATTTCTTCATGACGCCTTCTTGTTGGTCCAGCTCCCGCGCCCCGTAGGGACAGGCCCAAGCGCACAGACCACAACCGATACAGTCAGCTTCATTTACCAGAACAATACCGTCTTCAACACGCTTGTAGCTGGCGCCTGTCGGGCAGACGGTGACACACGGCGCGTCGTCGCAGTGTAGGCATGATTTAGGGAAGTGGATCAGTTGGGCAGGGCCTGCCTCAGGCTGTACTTCGTAGCTGTGAACACGGTTCAGAAATGTACCTGAAGGGTTGGCGCCGTACGCATCCTGATCGGACAGGGGCGCGCCGTAGTTTTCAGTGTTCCAGCCTTTGCAAGACACCACGCAGGCATGGCAGCCCACACAGGTATCGAGATCAATGACCAGTCCCAGTTTCTTTTCCGTATGGGTTGGCAGAGTTGTCATGCGAGCCCCCTCAGAGTTGTGTGTGATATATAGGTGATGGGTTCTTCTTTGCTGGCATCCCACGTGGCAACGAACCAGATGAAAGACCCAACCATCACGGCGATGGCGGCAGCAACGCCCAAGAGTGTCAGTTTTACAGGGCTCATTTGCCAAGCTTCCATGCAAGGTCTTTGGGGCCTTTGCCTACAGGTGATTTTTGCGGTGCAAAATCAGGTAGGGTTTGGCCCGCAACGTCGGACTTTTCGATGCGCACTTTAAGATCGAACCACGCGGCCTGACCGGTGATCGGATCAGAGTTTGCCCAACGCATACCGTCGCCGTTTGCAGGCAGCAGTTCGTGGATGAGGTGGTTCAGCAAAAAGCCTTTGGTCGTTTCTGGTGCGTTTTCTTCAAGGGCCCACGCGCCCTTACGCTTACCAATCGCATTCCATGTCCAAACGGTGTTGTCGTTGAGTGCCGCCATGTGTGCTACCGGAACAACGATCTCGCCGTGGGGAGACACAACCTTGGCCCAATCGCCTTCTTCAAAACTGTTCTCTTCCCAAATTTTGGTCGGAACATAGAGGGGGTTGTGGCCATGGATTTGGCGCAACCAAGCGTTCTGGCTGCCCCACGAGTGGTACATTGCCATAGGGCGCTGTGTCAGCGCCGTGACAGGGTATTGATCCGCAAGGTTGTCAGGCTCGTTGGAGTACCAGATCGGAAGCGGGTCGAGAGTGTGTTTGATCCGCTCACGCAGATGCTCTGGTGGTTGGCGCTCCCCGTGGCCTTCGGCGGCCAGCTGGAATTTACGCATCGGCTCCACATAAAGCTGGAAGATATAAGGCTGGACTGCATCAAAGAAGCCCATCTTCACGGCCCAATCTTGGTAGCCCATGTTGAACGGTTTGTAGTAGGCGGCATCCTCCGGGACATGCTCCATCCAAAAGCCGCCGTTTTCGATGTAGGCATCAAGCTGTGCTTCGTTTACGTCGCCGCGGCCACCTTGCAGACCATCTTCGCCAACGCGCCAGCCCGCCAGCGGGCCAACACCGGGACGGCGGATGTGGTTGGTGATGTAGTCGGCGTAGTCTTCGTATTTTTGGCTGCCGTCTTCATTCACGAAACCAGGCAATCCAAGACGTGCGCCAAGATCACAAAGGGCTGATTGGAAACCCTTTACGTCGCGGTCAGGTTCAACAACTGGCCAGCGAATAGCGTCTGCCACGGCGTCGGCTTCACAGATTGGCCGGTCCAAAAGCGAGATACAATCGTGGCGCTCAAGGTAGGTCGTATCGGGCAGGATCAAGTCGGAATAAGCGACCATCTCGGATGAGTACGCATCAGAATAGATGATGTTCGGAATGACATAATTGCCGTCCTCATCTTTATCCGTGAGCATCTCAATGACACCGGATGTGTTCATGGATGAGTTCCAAGACATGTTCGCCATATACATAAATAGCGTATCGATCTTGTAAGGATCGCCCGCATGGGCGTTGGAAATCACCATGTGCATCATGCCGTGCGAGGACATGGGGTTTTCCCATGTAAACGCTTTATCGATACGTGCGGCAGTGCCGTCTTCACGCAAGCAAAGGTCATCTGGCCCGTGGGTGAAGCCCAAGTGTGGCCCGTCAAGCGCAGCGCCCGGAGTGACTTTGCAGTGCGGTTTGGGGTGCGCAGTTGCGGGCTTGGGGTAGGGTGGTTTGAACCGCATGCCGCCCGGCGTTTCAACAGAGCCGAGCATGATTTGCAGAACGTGTAGCGCGCGGCAGGTTTGAAAGCCGTTAGCGTGGGCTGATATGCCGCGCATCGAGTGGAACGAAACGGGCCGCCCCACCATTTTATCATGCTTCTTGCCGCGGAAATCTGTCCAAGGGCGATCTAGCTCAATCGCTTGGTTAAACGCCACATCAGCTAATTCGGCGGCAAGTTTGCGGATGCGTTTTGCTGAAATACCGCAACGCTCTGCAACTGCTTCGGGCGCGTATTCCTCTGACATGTACCGCTCGATCATGTGGTGGAATACAGTGCGGTGCGTGACACCTGCCTTGCGGTGTGTGCCGGCAAGATCAGGATAAACGCCCTTGCCATCAAAAGGTGCAAGCTTGCCAGTATTGCGGTCGATGACCAATGCTTTGCCGTCTTTGTCTTTCAGGAACAGACCTTCTTCGGCGCTTCCGTCGGTTTCATCCAAAAGAACCGGCGCGTTGGTGAATTGTGAAAGATAATCAAGATCAATTTTGCCCGCTTTGATCAAGCAGTGCAGCATCGACAGAATGAACAAGCCATCGGTGCCCGGTGTAATGCCCACCCACTCATTTGCAACAGCATTATACCCCGAGCGGATTGGATTGACACCAACAACTTTGGCGCCGCGGGCTTTGATTTTGCCCAGACCCATCTTGATTGGATTGCTATCATGGTCTTCGGCAACGCCGAAAATCATCAGCATTTTGGTGTGGTCCCAATCTGGTTGCCCAAATTCCCAAAAAGCACCGCCCATGGTATAAATGCCGGCTGCAGCCATATTGACCGAGCAAAATCCACCGTGGGCTGCGTAGTTTGGTGTACCGAAACCTTGCGCCCAAAGCGACGTGAAGCTTTGTGATTGATCACGGCCCGTAAAGAACGCCAGTTTTGAGGGGTCTTCGTCGCGGATTGGTTTCAGCTTGGACACAGCAATGTCGTAGGCCTCTTCCCATGTGATTTCTTCAAACTCACCAGAGCCACGCTCGCCGACCCGTTTCATGGGTGCGCGCAGACGTGAGGGCGCATTGACCTGCATAATACCGGCCGAGCCCTTGGCGCAGAGCACACCTTGGTTCACAGGGTGGTCTTTGTTGCCTTCGATATAGGCAACTTTGCCTTCCTTCATGTGCACATTGATGCCGCAACGGCAGGCGCACATGTAGCAGGTGGTTTTACGGACTTCGTCGCTAACTTTCGGGGACGTGTCCACGACTGGCTGATTAAATCCCATAATTCCTCCTCAGGGTCGGTTTTGGATGCACAGCGCGGTGCTGCGGTCCATGGGTCATTTGTTGGCGGCGGTTACAATTGCGGCAAGGGCAGCGGATGCCATGCGCGCGGCTGGTGGGTCGGCACGCGAGGTCAGCAAGATAGGAACGGCCGCCCCCATCACGATGCCCGCAGCACACCCACCGGCCATGTAAACGGCAGATTTGAAGATGGCGTTTCCTGAAACAATATCAGGGACGATGATCGCGTCGGCTTGCCCCGCGACCGGATCATTCATCAGCTTTTTGGTTGTAACGGCCTCAGGTGACAGGATCAGATCCATGGCCAGTGGTCCGGAGAAATCAGCATCCGCAATCTCGGCTTTCGCCCATGCGGCAAGCTCGGAGGCTTCAACGGATGAAGGGACGGAAGGGATTACGCTTTCAGTCGCGCTTAAAAACGCAACTTTGGGACGATCATTGCCGAGTAAGTGCAACAGGCGCACCACTTCGCGCGTGGCGTCTTGGCGGGTTTCCATGTTCGGGCTGACGTTTACGGCTGCATCCGAGATGGTCAGCGCTCCACCGCTTGGGTGACCGATGTGGAAAATATGAACCAATCGCTTGCCCGCGCGCAGGCCGGCATCGCGGTTCAGGGCGGATTTCATGAACACATCTGTATGCAGATGCCCCTTCATCAAAACATCCGCGCGGCCCTCGCCACAGGCAAATGCCGCAGCCTTTCCTGATGCCTCTTCGCCTTCCGCCTCAATCAATTCAAACGCAGAGATGTCCCAATCCAGTTTATCCGCTTCGGCTTCGATCAAAGCGCGCTCGCCTGTAAACACAGGCTCCATTATGCCAGCTTGTGTGGCGTCGCGGGCGGCTTCCATCGGCAGTGCTGCACCGGCGCGGGCAATGGCGACGCGCGGTGTGGGGGCAGCTTGGGCTTGGCGCAGCAATTCTGGTGGGCAAACGACAGTGTTTGTGCTCAGAAAATTATTCGTCTTTGCCATAGCGCGTTAGTTCCCGTTGCTCCGCATGGTCGAAGGCATCTGTGCATGCACAACTCTTCCCCATGTCTTTTCACCTCAAAACCCGCCTCTGTTTCCTGAGGCGGGTAATGTTATTTAGCGATGTGGCGCAGTGCTTATTCAGCAGCCATGTCAGATGTTGAGACACCTGCTACTGCAACCGGCTTTTTCATCGCGTCGCGACGGAAAGGCTCGCCCAGTTCTTGGTTCAGCATGACTTCGATCAGTGTCGTAACACCGTCTTCCATCTGCTCTTTGATCGCTGTGTTCAGCACATCTGTGAGCTCTTCCATTGTGCGCGCTGCAACGCCTTTGAGGCCACATGCGTTGGCGATGCCTGCATATGAAACTTCGGTGTCCAGCTCGGTGCCGACGAAGTTATCGTCGAACCACAGGGTTGAGTTGCGCTTTTCAGCACCCCACTGGTAGTTGCGGAACACGATCTGTGTAACTGCGGGCCAGTCGCCACGGCCGATAGCAGTCAATTCGTTCACTGCGATACCGAACGCACCGTCACCTGCGAAGCCAACGACAGGAACATCCGGTTGGCCGATTTTCGCGCCAACGATTGCAGGCAAACCGTATCCGCATGGACCAAACAAGCCGGGTGCAAGATACTTACGGCCTTCGTCGAAGTCTGGGTAGGCGTTACCGATTGCGCAGTTGTTGCCAATGTCTGAAGAGATGATTGCTTCGCGTGGCAGTGCAGCTTGGATAGCACGCCATGCCATACGAGGGGACATCCAATCAGGCTTTGCATCGCGTGCGCGCTGGTTCCAAGTTGTGCCTGGATCGTCGTCTTCGTGATCCATGGAAGCCAGTTGCTGTGCCCATGCTGATTTGGTTTGCGCGATTTTTGCTTTGCGATCTTCACGGCCTGCGTCGCCTGCGGATGCGTCCAGCTGGCCCAAGATACCTTTGGCAACTTTGGCTGCGTCACCGACGATGCCTACAGTTACTTTCTTGGTCAAACCAATGCGGTCTGGGTTGATGTCGACCTGAATGATTTTTGCGTCTGCTGGCCAGTAATCAATACCGTAACCAGGCAGTGTGGAGAACGGGTTCAGACGTGTGCCGAGGCACAAAACAACATCGGCTTCGGAAATCAGCTCCATGCCTGCTTTTGAACCGTTGTATCCCAATGGACCTGCAAACAGGGGGTGCGAACCCGGGAATGCATCGTTGTGCTGGTAGCCCACACAAACTGGTGCGTCGAGGCGTTCAGCCAGTGCGATCGACGCATCGATACCGCCTTTTGACAGAACAACGCCAGCGCCGTTCAGGATGACCGGGTTTTTCGCGTTTGAGATAATCTCAGCAGCTTTTGCAACTGATGTCTCGCCGCCTGGTGAGACCTCAAAATCAATTGGTTCAGGAATTTCGATGTCAACAATCTGTGTCCAGTAGTCACGTGGAATGTTGATCTGTGCAGGGCCTGAAAGGCGCTTTGCTTTCGAGATGACGCGAGCAAGTACTTCGGCAACGCGGCTCGGATCACGTACTTCTTCTTGGTAAGCAACCATGTCTTCGAACAGTTTCATCTGCTCAACTTCTTGGAAGCCACCTTGGCCGATTGTTTTGTTCGCTGCCTGCGGTGTAACCAAAAGCAACGGTGTGTGGTTCCAGTACGCGGTTTTCACAGCGGTCACGAAGTTTGTGATGCCTGGGCCGTTCTGCGCGATCATCATGGAGACTTCGCCAGTGACGCGTGTGTAGCCGTCAGACATGAAACCTGCGCTGCCTTCGTGCGCACAGTCCCAGAATTTAATGCCAGATTTAGGGAACAAATCTGAGATGGGCATCATGGCTGAACCGATGATGCCAAATGCGTGGCGGATGCCGTGCGATTGCAGCGTTTTGACGAACGCTTCTTCTGTAGTCATTTTCATGAGGCAGTCTCCTTTTGAATTGGAGGCAACATACTCGGATTCGTGAACCTCTGAGTAGGTCCAGTTTTACGCTCAATTAAGTCCAGTCAGATTGCCGCAGCCAGTATTTCAATGCCTTTTGCGATCCGTTCCTCGGGAATTGAAGAATACGCGAGCCGATAATGACAAACGCGGTCCTCTTTTTGCAAAAAGAACGGACCGCCGGGTTCAATCAAAACGCCTTGGGGCTTTAACGCGCGGGCTAACTCCATTGTATTGTGCCGGTTTTCAGCCTTCATCCAAATGCTGGATCCGCCAAATGCACCGCGACCGGCAACAGTTAAGCCGTTATGATCAATTGCTTTTTCCATTTCCATGCGGCGGCGGTAAAATGCCTTGGACATACGTTTGATCAGTGCGTCGTAGTGCCCGAGGGACAAAAAGTAGGCAGCAGTGCGCTGAATTTGCCCGGGGGGGTGACGCAGAACTGATGCGCGCAGCTTGCGAGCCTGTTTGATGAAAGGCGCAGGGCCGACCATGTAGCCAAGCCGCAAGCCTGGCGCCAGCGATTTCGAGAATGAGCCGATGTAAATTACCCGCCCGTCTTGATCGAGTGACTTTAGCGCAGGAGAGGGGGCCTTCAGGAACGACATCTCAAATTCGTAGTCGTCCTCTACGATCAAAAAGTCGTCTGATGCCGCGCGATTAAGCAGTTCTGTTTTGCGCTCAAGCGGCATTGAGGCTGTTGTTGGGCATTGATGTGAGGGGGTGCAAAAAACCACATCAATGTCTTTGGGAAGTAAATCTGGTGGCAGCCCATCTTCATCAACTGGGATGTGGTGAAGGTTGCACCGGCTTTGCATCAAGATGTCCCTCAGGCCCGGATAACAGGGCTCTTCCATCACCGCGTTGCGACGCTGTGTCAGCAACAGTTGCGCGGACAGCCATAGCGCGTTTTGAGCACCCATTGTGACCAGAATTTCATCTGGGCGCGCTTTGATACCCCTGCGTGGGAGAGTGTGACGGGCGATGAATTCGATTAACTTTGGATCGTCTTGATCAACGTAATCTGTTGTTAATGCGTCAAAATCCCGCTTGCCGAGCGCTTGTAAGGCGCAAAGCCGCCAGTTTGCACGATCAAATAGCGTAGGGTCCGCTTGTCCGTAGATGAACGGGTATTGGTAACGTTGCCAATCGGCTGGCTTGGCCAATTGTGGCACGTCGCTGTTGCGATGCGCCAAGACGCGTGACCATTCGACCGCATCGTTTGTGGGTCTGAGCGATGGCATCTCCGGTGGTTGCGGCGCGTTTTCCGAAACGTAATATCCCGACCTGCCGCGCGCGACGATATAATCATCAGCCAGCAGGTCTGTGTAGGCAAGGGTTACCGTAATTCGGCTGACCCCGAGGTGCGTGGCGAGTTTGCGTGACGAGGGTAGTTTTTCACCTGGTTTAAAGCGCCCAGACAGAATGCCTTCGGCAACCATCTGCTGGATTTGCGCCTTAAGAGTGCCTTGGGTGGTGCTGTTCAGAAAAAATGTTTCGACGGGCAATGCCATGTAATCTGGCCTTATCGCAGGAATAATCTGGTATTATTTTAGGGCCAAGAGGTGTTCTAGGCAACCGTAGTCAAACGTGCGCTCTAAATTTGCTGAATAGTGCTGAGCGCGCGAGATGAGGATATTTGGCTGTCAGCGAAATTAAAATTACAGATATGGCCAGTTTGCAAAATAATGAGACACTTTGCCAGATAACTGGACTGGTTATCAGAGCGGCACAGCCTGCGCCGCTCTGATGATGTGTGGTTTAGGCAGTTGCCCGTGTAATCGCCGCATCGACTGCGTTTGTGATGTTGTCGATATCGTCTTTTGTGGCGATCAGCGCAGGTGAGAAGCAAAGCGTGTTGTTCTTGCCTGGAAGTGATCTGTTTGTTGCGCCAATGATAACGCCTTGTTGCATACAGTCACCAACGATTGCCTGAGCGATTTTCTCGTTTGCAGGTTCACGGGTTGTGCGGTCAGCAACCAACTCACAGCCAAGGAACAGACCTTTGCCGCGCACTTGGCCGATAATTGGGTGCTTGTCAGCAAGCGCATGCAAGTTGTCGAGCATGTACTCACCCATCGCCGTCGTATTCTCAAGAAGGTTCTCATCCTCAATGATACGCATGTTTTCCAGCGCCGCTGCGGGACCAGCGGTACAACCACCAAAAGTTGAGATGTCGCGGAAATAACTCATTGGATCGGACGGGTCATCTTTGAACATGTCAAAGACTTCTTCAGTTGTGACAAGGCATGAGATCGCGGCATAGCCGGAGGCGACACCTTTCGCCATCGTTACCATGTCAGGCTTGATGCCATAGTGTTGGTACCCAAACCACGTGCCCGTGCGGCCTACGCCACAGACAACTTCGTCGATATGAAGTAAAATGTCATATTTCGTGCAGATTTCTTGCACCCGCTCCCAATATCCATCAGGGGGGGTGATGACGCCGCCTCCTGCTGTGATTGGCTCAAGGCAGAGCGCGCCAACAGTCTCTGGTCCTTCGCGCAGGATAACTTCTTCAATCTGGTTTGCAGCCCATTCACCGTAGTTTTCCGCGGGCGCGCCATCTTGCTCGTGCTTTCGGTACTCAAGGCAGTGCGGCACGCGCACAAACCCGGGCGTAAATGGCCCATACTGTGCAGCGCGTTCATCTTGACCAGTTGCGGACAGTGCAGTGATCGTTGTGCCGTGATAATCGCGGTCGCGGTACAAAATCTTATGCTTCTTACCGCCGTATCGTTTAGCCGCGATTTGGCGTACAAGTTTGAATGCTTTTTCGTTCGCCTCAGAGCCGGAGTTTGCATAGTAGCAGCGCGTCATCCCAGGCATTTTGCTGAGCAGTTTTTCTGCAAACAAAGCGCCAGGAATTGAGCCTGCTGAACCGGCGAAATAATTCAGTTTTACCAGCTGGTCACGCACGACGTCTGCAATGCTTTCGCGGCCGTATCCAACGTTGACGGTCCATACGCCGCCTGACACTGCATCAAGGTGCTCTTTGCCATTTTGGTCCCACACCAACATGCCTTTTCCCTCGACAATAATCCGGGGTTCACCGGTCTCAAAGGGCTTGTGCTGAATCAGGTGGTGCCAGACGTGCTTGCGGTCGGCGTCGACTACAGCACTGATATCATTCGAAGAAAAGTTACCGTCCATGAGTCGGACCTCGCGTTGAATTGCAGAATATACACAAGCATTGCCCGAAATTTAGACTTTGCAAATAGGGCCAGTTTTACACCACATTTATAGCCAGTTGGTTGTGGTTTGTCGCGTTCTAAACAACCGTAAATTTACCAGATTTTCGGAAAGCTTCAAAAAATTATGTAGTTTCAATTCCTTGCTGCGTCTGCAAACGCGCTCAAAATTTTGGCACCCGCAGCGATAATGTCGCTTTTGTGCTCTCAAGCTGCCAACTTTAGGGTTTCTTAAATTCGATATGTATGTTTGCTTTATGCCGATTGCTCTGTGGGCCAACCACGGCATCCGCGTTATCAACGCGTCAGAGCCTCAAATATGAGGTTCCAAGCAAGACGCTCAACATAAGAGCCAAAATGAACATGGGAGTTCAAAATATGACACTTAAGTCCAAATTGATGGGTGCTGTCGCTGGCGTAGCTATGCTGACAGGTGCGCAAGCTGCTGTCGCGGCTGGCCACGAAGAAATCACAGTTGCTTACTTCCTTGAGTGGCCGATGCCATTCCAGTTTGCCAAAGTAGAAGGCATGTATGAAGAAGCACTCGGCAAGAAAATTAACTGGGTCTCTTTTGACACAGGCACCGCAATGTCAGCTGCTATGGCATCCGGCGACGTGCAGATTTCTGTAAGCCAAGGTATCCCACCGTTCGTTGTGGCCGCGTCTGCAGGTCAGGACATCCAAGTTGTTGACGTGGCTGTAAGCTACTCAGAAAACGACAACTGCGTTGTTGCCTCTGGCCTTGAGATCGACAAAACATCTGCAGCTGAGCTTGCTGGCAAAAAAGTTGCTGTGCCACTCGGTACTGCTGCGCACTACGGCTTCCTGAGCCAAATGAACCACTTCGGTGTGGATACAGCCGGCATGGAAGTTGTTGACATGGCGCCTGCTGAAGGTGCTGCTGCACTTGCTCAAGGCTCAATCGATATGGCTTGTGGCTGGGGTGGCGCGCTGCGTCGCATGAAAGAGCACGGTAACGTGTTGCTGACAGGCGCAGAAAAAGAAGCACTCGGTATTCTTGTTTTTGACGCGACAACTGCACCAGCAACTTTCATCGCAGAAGAAAGCGACACACTTGCAGCGTTCCTGAAAGTCACAGCAGATGCGAACGCAATGTGGGCGGACAGCGCGAACCACGCCAAAATGCTCCCAGTAATCGCAAAAGACGCGGGTATGTCTGAAGAAGACACAGCTTCAACACTGTCAACATTCAGCTTCCCAACAGTTGACCAACAGCTTTCAGAAGCATGGTTGGGCGGCAACGCGCAAAGCTTCATGAAGGGTGTTGCGGACGTTTTCGTTAACGCGGGCTCAATCCCATCCGCACTCGAAAGCTATAACGCAACAGTGAACACCGCTGGCCTCAAAGCAGCGATGAACTAAACACTTCACGACCTTGGGCAGCGCGATTTTTTGTACCGCGCTGCCCGTTTTTTGAGACGTACATTTTCAACGACAACATCCAACAAATGATCGGAGAGGCGCAATGAGTGGCCTTGAGATAGATAATATATCTATGCGCTTCGAGCTGCCTAATGGTGGCGCGGTGCAAGCTTTGAAAGACGTCAGCCTTGACCTGAAAAAAGGTGAATTGCTGAGCGTTTTGGGGCCTTCGGGCTGTGGTAAAACAACCCTTTTGAACATCGTCGCAGGTTTCCTTGCGCCGACGGGCGGCGAAATTCGCCTGAACGGTGGCACTGTTTCCGGCCCGTCTGCTGACCGTGGCATGGTATTTCAGCAAGGTGCTCTGTTCGAGTGGATGTCCGTGCGCGACAACGTTGGCTTTGGTCCTTCGATGAAGGGCATGCAAGCAGCTGAAAAGCGCGAAAAAGTTGATCATTTGTTGGATGTCGTCGGCCTTCAAGATTTCAAGGAAAAGGCTGTTTACGAATTGTCTGGCGGTATGCAGCAGCGCGTTTCGCTTGCGCGCTGTCTGTGCAACGAACCTGACGTCATCTTGATGGATGAGCCGCTCGGCGCGCTTGATGCGCTGACCCGCGAAAAAATGCAGGGGCTGGTTCTGAAGCTTTGGAAAGAGACCGGCAAAACAATTATCCTGATCACGCACTCTGTTGAAGAAGCGCTTTTGTTGGGTGAACGTCTGCTGGTTATGGCGCCGCGTCCGGGGCGTATTCATAAAGAATACCGTTTACCGTTTGCGGAACTGGGTGTTGGCGCGGACCTTCGCGAAGTCAAAAAGCATCCTGACTACGCGAAAACACGTGAAGAAATTCTGACAATGATCTGGGACATGGAAGAAGAAATCATGGGCCGCAGTGAGGAGAGCGCGTAATGGGACAGATTTTATCTGATCTGGGCGGCGAACTGTTCGTCCTGTTTGTATCTATCGCCCAAGCGCTTCCTGCACTTGTTGGCTACATCGCGATTATCTTGCTGGCGATGACTGTTTGGCGGTTCATTCGCCGTCAAATGACCCCCAAGGCCGATTATACATCGCTCAAAACCGTTACTTTTGGTGACGAAAGCGCAGTGGTATCGGACAAAGCCGCGTCGTTCATTTCAATCGCGCTGATCTTTGTTATCTGGGGCGCTTTCACAGGCTCCAACTGGTTGCCTGGTATGTTCCACGCACCCGGTCCATTTGTTGGTGACAGCAGCTTTGTCTACACAGTTGAAGATGCCAACGGAAACCAAGACGAGGCGACGGTTTTCGTTTCCGTCTTTGAAAAAGGCGCAGAAGTTCCAAGCCAGGAAGTGGCGGCGGGCACTGGCTTTGCCAAGGATGACTTTTTGGCTGTTCAGGCGTATCGTTCGAAGCTGATCCTTTGGGACAAGAATGACGAAACTAACCGCTCTGAAGGGGCGAAAATTGTTTCTGTGGATGGCCGCGCAATTAGCAAAGACAACGCCGTTGATGTGGGCTTTGGCCGTGTTGCGTTGACCGATAAGGGCACGTTGAACTTTGAACCAGGCAAGGGCTGGCAGATGGAAAATATCTGGCTTCCAGCACCTGACTCTGTGGCGTCGCGCCTCGTGTCTGTCTGGGCTGAGGGGTATCAAAACGTCACCTTGGCTGAGCACCTGTCGTTCTCTCTTTTCCGTGTGATCGTCGGCTTTTTCCTTGGTGCGTTGGTCGGTATTCCGCTTGGCTATGCGATGGGTTTGTCTGACTGGTTCCGTGGTTGGTTTGATCCAATCGTTGAATTCATGCGTCCCGTGCCACCTCTGGCGCTGATCCCGCTGGTCATTATCTGGGCCGGCATTGGCGAGCAGGGTAAAATCATTCTGCTGTTCTTGGCAGCTCTTTGGATTATGGCGATCGGCGCACGGTCCGGTGTGTCTGGTGTGAAAATTTCCAAGGTGCACGCGGCCTACTCTTTGGGTGCGTCCAAGGTCCAGATTTTGCGCCACGTGATCATTCCAAACTCACTGCCGGAAATCTTCACCGCAGCACGGGTTGCGATGGGGGTCTGCTGGGGCACAGTGGTTGCAGCAGAGTTGGTCGCGGCTGAAAAGGGCGTGGGCAAAATGATTGTGGCCGCTTCTAAATTCCAAGACACTGACATTGTTTTGATGGGGATCATTCTGATCGGCATCATTGGCTTTGGCATCGACGTTCTGATGCGTTTGGCTGAAAAATGGTTGGTCCCTTGGAAGGGTAAAGGTTGATTTGTAAAAGGAGGCTTTCTTGGAAGCTGACTATGTAATTATTGGATCCGGCTCAGCCGGGTCCGCGATTGCGGCCCGTCTCGGTGAGGCGGGCTGCGATGTTTTGGTTCTTGAGGCAGGCGGTTCCGATTGGGGCCCGCTTATCAACATGCCCGGTGCGCTATCGTTTCCGCTTAATATGAAGCAATACACATGGCTCTATGAGACAGAGCCAGAGCCGCATTTAGGCGGCCGCAAGATCATTGCACCGCGCGGCAAAGTGACGGGTGGGTCTTCTTCAATTAACGGGATGATCTATGTCCGTGGCCATGCAATGGACTACGATGGCTGGGTTGAGGCCGGAGCAGATGGCTGGGGCTACGCCGATGTGCTGCCTTACTTTCAGCGCATGGAAAACTGGAGCGGCGGTCCTTCAGATTTCCGCGGCGGGGATGGGCCGCTGCACGTCAGCAAAATGCCCCAAGAAAACCTGCTCTATCACGCATTTGTCGAAGCTGGCGCGCAGGCCGGTTTTGAAGTGACAGAAGATTACAACGGCACCAAGCAAGAAGGCTTTGGGGCGTTCGACGCCACAATCCACAAAGGCTCGCGTTGGTCTGCGGCCAAGGCATATTTGAAGCCTGCACTGGCTAAGGGCAAAGTGCGGCTGAAGAAATGCGAGGCCCACAAGCTGCGCTTTGACGGTAAACGCTGTGTCGGCGTGGAAACGTCAAAAGGTTTTGTGAAGGCGCATAAAGAGGTGATCGTAAGCGCATCAGCTTTTAATTCCCCCAAACTTTTGATGCTGTCAGGCATCGGGCCAGCAGCACACCTCCAAGAGCACGGCATTGAGGTGATCGCGGACAGGCCGGGGGTCGGGCAGAACCTTCAAGACCATCTTGAACTCTATATTCAGCAAGCCTGTACTCAACCGATCACGTTGTTCAAACATTGGTCGCTATGGGGCAAATTCAAAGTTGGCTTGGAGTGGGTTTTGAACCGCTCGGGGGCGGGGGCCAGTAACGGCTTTGAAAGCTGTGCGTTTGTGCGCTCAAAAGCGGGTGTGAAGTACCCCGACATTCAGTATCACTTTTTGCCAATTGCCGTGAAATACAACGGTGAGGCCGCTGCCGAAGGGCACGGCTGGCAGGCGCATGTGGGGCCAATGCGGTCAAAATCGCGTGGCCAAGTGACGCTGCAATCTGCTGATCCCGCAGCCGAGCCTAAGATTTTGTTCAACTACATGAGCCACCCAGATGATTGGAAGGACTTCCGCCACTGCATTCGCCTCACGCGTGAAATCTTTAGTCAGGCGGCTTTTGATCCATATCGCGGCAAAGAAATCCAGCCCGGCGCAGATGTGCAAACGGACGCAGAGCTTGATGCATTTATCGCCGAGCACGTTGAAAGCGCATATCACCCATGTGGCACCTGCAAGATGGGCCGGGCGGATGACCCAATGGCTGTGGTTGATCCTGAATGTCGCGTTATCGGCGTTGACGGCCTGCGGGTTGCGGACAGCTCGATTTTCCCGAATGTGACCAATGGCAATCTCAACGCGCCGTCGATCATGACGGGTGAGAAAGCGGCTGACCATATTTTGGGCCGCGCGCCATTGCCACCCAGCAATCTTGAGCCGTGGATCAATCCGAACTGGGAAATCTCTGATCGCTAGACGCCCGCGTGGTTGTTTGGCATCAAGAGGGCGGGCGATGTGCGCCCACGAGGTGAACTTCAGATGACGCGACACACTATTTTGCTGACGGGCGGGCTTGGCTACATTGGCTCGCATACGGCTGTCGCATTGGTTGAGGCGGGCTACCAAGTTGTGATCCTTGATAATCTGTCAAATTCTGAGCGTTCCGTGTTTGATGCACTTGGCACGTTGGTTGGCCACAATCATCTGACTTTCATCGAGGGCGATGTCACGGATGCGGCTACTCTGGAGCGGGTATTTTCAGATCACGCATTCTTTGGTGTGGTGCATTTTGCTGCCCTCAAATCTGTGGCCGAGAGCGAGGCGCAGCCGCTGGCATATCTGGAAACAAATATCGGTGGTCTTTTGACGCTGCTGCGCGCGATGGAGCAGGCCGAGGTTTTCAATTTGGTTTTCTCGTCATCCGCGACTGTTTACGGTGATCAGGAGATTTTCCCCATCCCCGAAACGGCCGAGCGTTCTGCCGTCAACACATATGGATTTACCAAGCTTAGCTCTGAACAAATGCTTGAGCGTGTTGGCAGCAATGATGATCGGTGGTCGTTTGGGGTGTTGCGCTATTTTAACCCCATCGGTGCCCACGAAAGTGCCGCAATCGGCGAGCGTCCTAATGGCATACCTGCCAATTTGCTCCCCTACATTGATCGCGTGGCTACCGGCAGTCTGCCGGAATTAGTTGTGTACGGTGATGATTACCCTACCCCTGATGGCACCGGCGTGCGCGACTATATCCACGTCATGGATTTGGCCGAAGGGCACGTGCGCTCACTTGATGCGATTGAGGCCACGGGCCAAGGGCACACCGTCAATATTGGGACTGGGCAGGGCTATTCCGTTCTTGAGGTTATCCGTGCCTATGAGGCGGTGTCCGGCATCAAGATACCCTACCGCGCCGCGCCGCGCCGTGCAGGGGACGTTGCTGTTTATTTAGCGGATGCAACTTTGGCCCGTGAGGTGCTGGGGTTCGAGACCAAGCGCGATCTGTTTGATATGTGCCGATCGAACTGGGCATGGATACAGAAAGACGCCTGATAGCGTCAAAATGCAGCGGTAGGCTTAGGGCTACGTTGCGTTTTGTAAAGGGTACATATGCAACTGCCCCTATACAAACGGCTCACAACACTCTAGTGGCGCACTCAACCAAGTGAATCGTTGATCATATCGTCCCCCGTATATCCTTCAGGGGCCAACGACCTTATTGAAAGACCCTGACGTGAAAAAAACCATCGCTGACGCTCTGGCCGCCAAAGGCTACGACAAACTTACTCCGGTCCAAGAGGCGGTCTCTGATCCGGCTCTTACTGGTGCTGATATGCTGGTTTCAGCACAGACAGGATCGGGCAAAACGGTCGGCTTCGGGCTTGCGATTGCGCCGACGCTTTTGGGCGATGGTGATGGTTTTGAGCGGGCAAGCACCCCTCTGGCGTTGATCATTGCACCAACTCGCGAACTTGCGATGCAGGTAAAGCGCGAACTGGCATGGCTTTATGGGCCAGCCGGTGCGGTGATGGCGTCTTGCGTTGGTGGGATGGACATGCGTGACGAGCGTCGTGCGCTTGACCGTGGTGCACATATTGTCGTGGCAACACCGGGCCGCCTGCGCGATCATATTATGCGTGGTTCAATCGATCTAAGCCAGACACGCGCTGTGGTTCTGGATGAAGCCGATGAAATGCTTGATCTGGGCTTTCGCGAAGATCTTGAATTTATCTTGGGCGAAGCGCCGGATGAGCGGCAAACATTACTGTTCTCGGCCACTGTGCCAAAGGCCATCGCGAACCTTGCGAAAAGCTACCAAAAAGATGCGGTGCGGGTCTCGACCAAAGCTGAAACATCGCAACACGCTGATATTGAATATCATGCAATGGCTGTATCACCTCGCGATGGTGAGAACGCCATTATAAACGTGCTTCGCTACTACGAGGCGCCAAACGCGATTGTTTTCTGCAATACCCGCGCGATGGTAAACCGCATCACGACACGCCTGTCGAACCGTGGTTTTTCGGTTGTGGCGCTTTCTGGTGAGCTGTCCCAAAACGAGCGGACACACGCGCTGCAAGCCATGCGTGACGGTCGTGCCCGCGTTTGTGTTGCGACAGATGTTGCTGCGCGCGGCATTGATTTGCCGAACCTTGATCTTGTTGTGCACGCTGAACTGCCGGGTAGCCACGAGACGATGTTGCACCGTTCTGGCCGTACGGGCCGTGCGGGTCGCAAGGGTGTGTCTGCGCTGATCGTCACGCCAAAAGTGCGCAAAAAAGCCGAACGTATTTTAGGTATGGCAAAGGTTCAGGCGGTGTGGGGCCAAGCGCCTTCTGCTGATGCCGTGAACGCCCGTGATGATGAGCGGATGTTGGCGGATCCCGCATGGTCTGAGGCAATCGCTGAAGGTGAGATGGAAGCCGTATCAGGTCTTGCTGCCCAATTCACGCCCGAGCAATTGGCCGCTGCTTATTTGCGTTTGTATAAAGCCAACCGCTCTGCACCAGAAGAGCTGGGTGCTGCCGACGCTGCACCAAAACCGCGCGAAGAATTTGGCGCTAGCACATGGTTCTCTGTGGCCGGTGGCCGCAAGGATGGTGCTGAGCCGCGCCGTTTGCTGCCTATGCTCTGCAAAGCTGGTGGTCTTGATAAAGACGACATCGGTGCAATCCGAATTCAGCAAGACGAGAGCTATGTTCAAATTCGTGACGAATCCGTCGAACGTTTTTTGGCTGAGATTGGTTCTGACATGAATGTGGAAGGCGCCAAGCTGACGAAGCTGGACCGGGCACCGAACCTTGGTGCATCTGGTCCACGCGGCGGCGGTGCGCCGCGGGGTGGCAAGCCTGCCTATAAAGGCTCCAAACCCAAGGGTGATTGGCATCCTGCTGGTCCAAAAGGCGAGGGCAAAGGAGCTGCGCGCCGTGAGGACGCGCCGCGCAAACCGCGCACCAAGAAACCCCGCAGTGATGAGCAAGCCGCAGCGCCGTATCGTGCGCCACGTGAAAACCTGACTGAAACCCACGAAGGTGCGGTTAAGCCGCGTAGCCCTAAAGGTGCAGGGAAACCAAGTGGAAAGCCCGGTGGAAAACCTTCTGGCAAGCCATACGGTAAATCTGGCCCCAAAGGCCCACCGCCCCCTAAAGGCAAATCAAATAGCAAAAAGAACCAAGCGCGCAATGCTGCCGCAAAAGCCGAAGGTGGGCCGCGTAAGCCACGCACCAAGTCGAATGGTCCAAAGCGTTAGATTGATATATTTACCCTTCTTGGGATTATGTGTTTAACAAGCGCCAGCACCTTATGTGCTGGCGCTTTTGCGTTGTCCCTATGTTGGAACTGCTCTGCGATGCTTCATGATACCACCACGACGCCACAGCTGTTTGAGCTTTATGTCGGTCATGGCTTTTGTGATTATGAAGCGTCCGCCGTGACGCACACCCTGAACATTGCCAATGAAGTTCTTGCACGTACCGCTTTTGACTGGCGTTTTGTGGCGGAAACACCAGGCGTGGTACAGGGCCTGACAGGCGGGCTTTTGCGCGCCGAGCCTTTGATCGATGATCACAACGTAGCAGATGTTCTGATCGTGGTTGGTGGTAAATCAGGGGCTGCCGCTGGCTGGCAGCGCCGCGCGCGTCAAATGCAGCGTTTGGGGCGGCCGGCAGTTTTGCTGTCTGATGCTGCAACGGCCTATATTGAGCTTACGAAAACCCCCCCCGGTCATGTGACGACCCATTGGCGCGACGCGGTCGCCCTTAATGAAACTGGGTATTACCCCAACCTTACCGCACGTTTTTCTGAAAACAGCGGTGGTATCATTACTGCTGCGGGCATGGGTGCGACGGCGGAGCTAATCATCGGTCTGATTTCAAGCAGTCTTGAGGCCGCACAAGTTGCCGAGTTGGGAAACCGCCTTTTGCTGCATACCTTACGCAAAAGCGATGCAGAGCAACCAAAGGACATTGCTGATAATCAGGGCCTTTTTGATGCGCAGGTCACCGAAGCGATCCGTCTGATGGAAGAGACCATTGCGGACCCAATTTCCATGGCTGATTTGACCGATCAGCTAGGTCTGTCGACACGCAGCCTTGAGCGGACGTTTCGCAAGGTATTCGATGACACGCCTGCGCGGTTCTATAAGCGGCTTCGCACGAAACGCGCCCGTAACATGATTGAAGAAACCTTGTTGCCGATTGTTGATGTGGCGGTTGCCACGGGATTTGGCTCTGTTGATACAATGTCGAAGGCAGTGCGCGAGGAATATGGGCTTAGCCCCGCAAAAATGCGCGCCCGCAAAAAGATTAAGCTTTTGAAATACGACTAACGTACACTGCTGGGTTTATATGCGGCTCTTTTGATACGTTTGCCAAATTCCGCTGCGCAGTGCGTTGCCAAAGCCGCGGCGTGCATTTCATATTGTGCATATTCATGAGTGAATTTCGAGTAACCAGTAAGGTTTGGCAAATTGGTACAGATCGTCAAAATCGGTCGGCGTGCGGCACTCCTCGGGGGCGGAGCCGCTGTGGGTGTTGCGGTTTCCAAAGGGTTCTCGGCGTCGAACCCCACGATTGCGGGCACCCGTATGGTCAAACCGCTTGGGGCGGGCAAAACCTTAAACGACGCCAGTGAGTTGAATGAGACATCAATCTTCAAGCACATAACCCTGCGCGAGGACCAAGGTGAGAAATTGGTTGCGGCGCTCAGAGCCGAACTTGCAGATGCGAGCGCAAATAACCGCGCCGTAAACGTGGGGGCTGCGCGTCACTCAATGGGGGGGCAGGCAATTCCACGTGGCGGTCACGCCATTACGTTTGAGAATGCGTATATAGAGCTTGATACGGAAAACAGTGTGATGCGCCTTCATGCGGGTGCGCGCTGGCGGGATGTGATCAATGCTGCGGATCCTGTTGGGCTTGGCCCACGTGTCATGCAATCCAACAATGATTTTGGGGTTGCGGCGACCTTTTGTGTGAATGCCCACGGTTGGCCTGTGAAAGAGGGGCCAATGGGCAGCACTGTTCGCGCCTTTGAAATGTTGCTGCCAGAGGGCGAATTGGTGCGATGCTCTCGATCGGAAAATAGTGATTTATTCAACATGACGATGGGTGGCTATGGCCTAACAGGCATTGTCACACAGATGGACGTGGACCTCGCAAAAAATGTGCGCCTTGAGCCTACATTTGAAGAAGTGCCCGCAGAGAGTTTGGGTAAACGCTTTGTTGAGGTACTGAAGGACCGCACCGTCAATATGGCCTACGGGCGGCTTAATGTGGGGCGTGATGATTTTATGATGCGCGGTTTACTTGTGTCGTACCGGCCAAGTGCTGATCAAAGTGCACTTCCTGCGGCGCAAGGCTCGGGTGTGGCGGCGAAAATTGCGAGCCGCATTTACCGTGCCCAGCTTGGTAACGAACGAATGAAAAAGCTGCGGTGGTGGTTTGAGGCGGATGTAGCGACGAAGCTGGCGGGTGGGCCTACAACGCGTAACAGTTTGATCAATGAGCCTGTGCACACGCTTGATGATCGCGACCCTAAGCGAACGGACATTTTGCACGAGTACTTTGTCGCACCAGAACGTTTTGCGGAATTTGTGATCATTTGCAGGACCGTCATTCCTGCCTCGTATCAAGAATTTCTCAACGTCACCTTGCGGTTTGTCGATACCGATGAAGAAAGCTGGCTGAGTTACAGCACAACACCGCGGATCGCTGCGGTGATGTCATTTAGTCAGGAAATGACTGCCCGCGCAGAGGCTGACATGCAGCGGATGACCCAAGAATTGATTGACGGAGTCGTTTCGATCGGGGGCACATATTATTTGCCGTATCGCCCTCACGCGCGATTGGATCAGCTGACAGCGGCCTATCCACGCGCTGCTGAGTTTGCCGCTGCAAAGCGCCAGATGGACCCAAAGCTGATCCTGCGGAATAACTTTTGGGACAGGTATTTGGGGGTGTTATGAGTTTGCTACAAAAGATTTCGGTTGGGTATTTTGTAGTGCTTTTGGCAGCAGCATCGTTGAACTACGTTCCCTGTATCACAGACGATCAAGGCTTGGCCTTTGGTATTTTCGTTGCTCTAAAGAGAAGTTGGCTGGGATGGTAGGATTCGAACCTACGGTACACTGTACCAAAAACAGTTGCCTTACCACTTGGCTACATCCCAACGCTGAGCGGTTATCTACTTCGATGGTTTGACTGGTTCAAGGGGGGAAATGACAAATTACTATCTAAATTTAGAGATAGACTTTAGATCGTCTGGTCATATGCCCCGACGCTTGGTTCTGTACGGATGATTGCATCGATGTCTGCAAAAATATCACGCATCTCTGCTTCTGATTCCGGACTTTCGCAGACGACTACAAGGTTGGGTGTGTTTGAACTTGCCCGTACCAAGCCCCAAGCGCCATTTTCCAATATGATGCGTGCGCCGTTGACGGTTACAACATCTTTGATTGCCCGTCCGCCGATGGTGCCACCTTGCTCAAAATGTGCGGTAATCTTCGCAACGATCCGGTCGAGGGCCGCGTATTTCTCGGTATCCGCACAGTAGGGGGACATTGTCGGTGTGGCCCATGTCCGCGGCAGCGCTTTTCGAAGGTCAGACATTTTGGCGTTAGGATTGCGGTCCATGAGTTTACAGATTTCAACGGCCACTCGCATCCCGCAGTCGTAGCCACGCCCAATTGGTTCAGCGAGGAAGTAGTGACCGGATTTTTCAAAACCTGCCAACGCGCCCAGTTCTTTTACACGGCGCTTCATGTGGCTGTGGCCTGTTTTCCAATAGTCAGCTTTAGCGCCATTCTTCTGAAGTTCTGGGTCTGACGCAAAAAGGCCGGTTGATTTCACATCCGCTACAAACAGCGCATCTTTGTGTAATTTGGACAGATCGCGCGCCATGATGACGCCGACTTTGTCCGCAAATATTTCCTCACCCTCATCATCGACAACACCGCATCTATCACCGTCCCCATCAAAGCCGAGCGCTAAGTCCGCCCCTGTTGCCAGCACGGTTTTGGACATATCGTGCAGCATTTCCATGGCTTCTGGGTTGGGGTTGTAATGGGGGAAGGTGTAGTCAAGTTCAGTATGGCTATGAACCACCTCAACGCCGATGCGCTCAAACAGATCGGGTCCAAAAGCTGCTGCCGTGCCGTTGCCGGCGGCGCATACCACTTTAAGCGGTCTGCTCATTTTGAAATCACCCACAAGGTCATCAAGATAAGCCTCGCGTACCCCGTCCACAAATTCATATTGCCCACCGGCGCGTGGCTCACCTTCACCGTTTAGAACGATGTCGCGGAGCTCGCTCATTTCATCAGGGCCATGGGTGAGGGGGCGTTCAAACCCCATTTTGACCCCTGTCCAGCCGTTTGGATTATGGCTTGCAGTGACCATGGCGACTGCTGGTGCATCAAGGTGGAACTGTGCAAAATAGGCCATTGGCGAGACCGCAGGACCGATATCTTTGACGTGAATTCCAGCTTGCATAAGCCCAAGCATGAGCGCGTTTTTGATCGAAAGCGAATAATCCCGATAGTCGTTGCCCACTGCAATCACGGGCTCAATCCCGCGGCGATGCATTTGGGTGCCAAGCCCCAATCCCAACGCGGTTATGCCCGGCAGGTTGATGTCATCTGGGTATTTCCAACGTGCGTCGTATTCACGAAACCCCGTTGTGGTGATCATTGCATCACGTAGGAATGACCAAGTGTTTGGCGCGACGGTTGGGTGTGGTTTGACCATGAGGATGCTGTCCGATCAGAGGCGTATAGGGTTTGACTTTGCCAATTTGTCGAACGCGGCCCAGCTTTCGATCAACGCAGGCATGTCGCGCAAATAGATCATGTTAGGCCCGTCGCATGGCGCGTTGTCTGGATCTTCGTGAGTTTCGGTAAAGAGGGCCGCAATGCCAAGCGAAACGGCTGCACGTGCCAATACAGGGGCCAACTCACGCTGCCCACCAGACGCAGAGCCCAAGCCACCGGGTTTGGCAACTGCATGGGTGGCATCCATCACAACCGGATAGCCTGTTTTAGCCATTTCAGGCAGCGAACACATGTCGACCACAAGGTTGTTGTAACCAAAAGATGCGCCGCGTTCTGTCAATAAAAGCTTGTTGTTTCCTGTGCTTTCTACTTTGGCGACAACGTTTGCCATGTCCCAAGGGGCCAAAAACTGACCCTTCTTGATGTTGATCGCGGCACCTGAGCGACCTGCTGCCAGCAAAAGTGCGGTTTGGCGGCACAAGAATGCAGGGATTTGCATGATATCTACAACGCTTGCCACAGGCTCACATTGGTCTTCGCTGTGAATGTCTGTGATCACGGGGCATCCAATTGCGTTGCGAACCCCCTCAAGAACGGCCAGCCCTTTATCAAGCCCAAGCGGGGCAGGCGCATTTAAAGACGTGCGGTTGGCTTTATCGTAGCTTCCCTTGAACACATATTGCACACCCGCTGCGGCGCACGCTTCGGCAAGGGTGCCTGCGATCATTTGCGCATGGTCAGCACTTTCAAGTTGGCACGGCCCTGCAATCAAGGTGAGGGGGGCGTCGTTAGAAATGGACAGCGCCCCTACGTTTACGGTTTTCATTAGCTTGTCACCTGTTCTCTGAGGATGGACGCAGTTAGCGAAATCATCAGATAGATACCAGCAAAAATCAGGAATGCCAGAATGGTGTTCTCAAACTTGCGCGGATAGCTTGCCTCGTCTGGCGGAACAGGGGCCACGGCAATTGACAGATAGCGGACCTGCCGTTCGGCCTCGACCCGCGCCGTTTCGAGTGATTGCAGTGATTGTTGCAACAGGGCCGTGCGGGTTTGGTAGTCTTCTTCAGCGGCGCGCAGCTCTGCATTCTTGCGCGCTTGGTTGTTGGCATCGCCCCCCGTGGATGTCATTTGCGCCTGCACGTCCGCGATTTTTTCTTCAAGGCGCCGGATTTCGGCGCGGGTGCCATCTACGCGGGCTTGATTAGGGCGGCGATTATCAAGCAGACTGGCCAACGTGAGCTCTTTTTCCAAAAGCAGCGATTGCAGTTGTTGCATCTCGCTTTGCAAAAGCGCGTTAGCCGCAGCAGGGTTCAGAACACCAAGACTTTCTTGCAGGCGCGTCACACGAGAAAGCGCCTCAACCCGTTCGGCTTCCGCGGCCTCATAGCTTTCACGTGCGCCTTTCATGGCGTCTTCACGCACACGCAGCGAGATATTGTCGACGCGTTCCTCAGCATAGGCCACGAGCCGTTCTGCGAAAAGCGCACTGGTTTCAGGATCGGCTGCGATGACCTCCATGCGCACAATCCCTTCGGTGGGATCATAACCGATCTTCACTTTCTTTTTGTACAGCTTATAGGCCGCAGAATTGGTGGTATCAGGTGCAAGCCGCTTGAGGGTATCAATGTTTTCTTGTGAGAAATGCTCCTTAAACCCAAGGTCTTCATCAAGCCGGAGCATCGCCTCGGGCGATTGTAGATACCCTTGTACGGCGATGCTGTCTTGGGACGTGGCGATGGGCGAGCCTCCGAAAAGACTTGCGGCACCGGACGCGCCCGGTGGCTCTGCTTGCTGGATGAGGAACTCGGATTTGGTGGCGTACATTGGTGTCGCGAGAACATAGAAATAATACCCCGCGATCAATGTGGGCAAAAAGACAAAGGCGCTCAGCCGCGAGATCAAAAGCAATAGTTTGCGGCGGCGGCGTTTTGCGATGTCTTGTTGGATGCGCCTAATTTCGAGGGCGCGATCGTCCGGCGATGCCACCTCGGTTGAGGGTAGCTGTGCTTTGCCGTTTTGGGTGGTTTGGGGCAATTGAATGCGCCCAAGGGCTTGGCGCACCGCTTCTTCATCGCGGGCCGTGTTGCCACTTTGGGCCACGTTTGAAGCTGCGGCGCCTGCGTTGGTATTGCTCTCAGGCATGACCAAATCAAGCGTGTCGGCCCGTTGAAACGGATCAATCCCTTTTTCGCGCAGCAACCTGATTGCATCAAAATCGGATGTGGGTGCGAGCCCGTGTTTTTGTGCCACGCGTCGCGCCATGCGCAGCTGACGACCGGTCAGCCCCTCTTGGCGGATCGCATCAAGCGGCCCCTCAACGGCCTTGAGCGGAGTAGTACCTTGAGGTGTCGGTGTTTCGGCCGCTGCCTGATCCAGTGCGGGCGTTGCACCTTGAACGGGGCGGCGGATCCTAAACTTTTGCGCCTTGGGTTTGGTAGTCATAAAGTTGCTTAGCCTCTTCCAAGGTTTCAAACATATTCAATTGGCCGTTCATCAAAACGGCGGCTTGTTTGGCGTGTTTTTCCAAAGTCTCTGCTTGGTGCGACACGATGATAACGGTCGTTGTCCGGAACCGCTCTTTCAGGATTTCTGCGGCTTTGCGGTTGAAGTTCACATCCGTGGTTGAGGGCATTCCCTCATCGATGAGGTAGACATCAAAATCGAGCGCAAGCATTAGCGCAAAAGTAAAACGCGCACGCATGCCTGACGAAAAGGTGCCGACAGGCATGTCGAAATATTCATCGATGTCACACATCCAGCGGCAGAATGCTTCGACATAATCGGGGTCTAGCCCGTAAAGCCGTGCGATATACCGTGAGTTGTCCATGGCCGTGTGTCTGTTGGTCACGCCGCCCATAAAGCCCAAAGGAAACGAGATGCGGCAACTGCGCCTGATCTCGCCCTCATCTGGTTTTTCGAGCCCCGCCATCATGTTGATCAGGGTGGTCTTGCCGGTGCCATTAGGCGCAAGGATGCCCAAGGATTTGCCAAGCTTGACCCGAAAGCTTACCCGATCCAGGATCACTTTACGCTGTGTCCCCGTCCAGAATGATTTGCTGACATTTTCAAACTCGAGCATTGGCTCCGGTTCCTGACACTACACCTCGCGCTCGGTAACGGTACAAAGCGGGTTTCTTCCGCCAATCAATAGGAACGCAATTGGGCATTATTATGTCTGTTTTTGAAAACAATTGCCACGTTTCGGGCGGACTGGTTAAACGAAAAAGGGCCCCAGCGGTGACTGGAGCCCTTCAAATTATGCGAAAATCTGCCGATGATCCAGTTAGGCTTGCTGTTTCTCAACCCGCAACAATTTGCCTGCGATGAATGACGCCACAGCAGCAAAGAAGCTAAAGAGCGCCCCCATTTTCGCAGCGTCTTGAACGGGCCCAGCGTCAAAGGCCACTGAGGCCACAAAAAGCGAAACCGTAAAGCCAATAGCCGCCACAAAACCAATCACGATCAGATCAACAAGACGCATCCCTTGGGGCAGCCCAAGACCCAGAGGGCGTGCTGCGATCCATCCGAAGATAAAGATACCAACAGGCTTACCGATCAGCAGACCCGCAAGAACAAGCCATGTCGCATCGCCAATAGAGCTGAACTCAACACCGGCATTCAGCAGACCAAAGAAGAACAAGATGATCTCTACGGGGTGCTTCAACGCGTGCTCGATCTTGTTGAGCAAGTCTGTCAAATACTGCTCGGCCTCGCTGAAAATACCAAAAGCGCGGTCAGCATGCGGAATGGTTGGCACGATCGGCAAAAGGCCCAATGCGGGGTGAAGGCCCGAACGCATGAAGCCGTACCAGCTGATGCAGGCAGCAATGGCATAGGGCAGGAAATGCAGCTTGGTGCGTACCCATGTGCTAACAGGGCGCATTTGGTTTCCTCTGTCCATTTTGCGCGGCAGCCAGTTGGCCAAGAGAAACACACCGATGGCAGCGCCAAATGAGGCTAGCAGCCAAACCGGAGCCAATTCGCCCGATGGGTAGAAAATCGCCAAAATGATGAGGCCCGCAGCATCATCTGCGATTGCCAGCAACAACAAAAAGCGTACCGCAGGGTGGCCTGCGCCAAACACAAGGCGTCCAACGAGGTAGCTGAATGCGATGTCTGTTGCCGTTGGAATTGCCCACCCGTTAGCGACTGCGCTGAACTTGTCTTCACCAAGCAAAAACGCCAACCCAAGGTACACAGAAATCGGACCAACCATGCCGCCGAGTGTGGCAAACAAAGGTGTTGCCGCTTTCTTGCCACGCAGCGAGCCTTCTTTGAGGATCACGGCCTCCCAGACCTCTTTTGCGGCGATTGCAAAGAACAGCGCCATCAAAATATCATTCACCAGATAGTGTAGGGTGAGGGTGCGATGTCCATCATGAAGGTGCCCGATCGGCGCATGATCCCAAATAGTGAACTCTACAAAATGGTGGTAGCTTTCGGCGTTAATGTTTGCCCAAATCAGCGCGATCAATGCTCCGGCAATGAGCAAAAGCGAGTAATTGGTGACGAAATTCCAGACGCGGTACATGGTGTCTTCCCGTATTATTGTGCCAGCTGCCTACGCCAACTGGTTCAACGGTTCAACGCCCATTGCGTCAGGCGATCGCCTGCCAGACCAACCCTGCGCTGACAGAACCGACGAATGCCAGTCCAAGATACGCTGCGAAAACTTTGCGTTTCACAAGCGCGTAGACTGCAATCGCTGCGGGAATACAGCTTACGCCACCGGCCATCATGAATGACAGCGCTGCGCCTTGTGACATGCCTTGATCCACCAAGCCCGCAACAAGTGGGACCGCTGCGTAGCCGTTGAGATAGGCAGGACCGCCCAAAATTGCACCAAGAATAACCGGCTGCACGCCTTCACCACCCAAAAAGCCCGCGACAAATTCGGCCGGAACATAGCGCGTCATCATGGCCTCAAAAATATACGCGATGAGCAGCCATTTGAACAAAAACACTCCGTTTGTAAGGGTGGTTTCACGGAAAGTAGCAGTGCGGTCAGCTTCGCCCCAGAATTTCCATTGCGGCTTTTGATCAAATCCCGAAGGACCAGATGATTTTGAGCAGCAAGACTTCACGGGGGCAATCTTTAGTGGGTCGCTGAAGACGGCGGTGCCAGATAGCAGCTGCGTGACCAGACCGCCGCCGATGCCGACACTGATTGCCGCCACGGTTTTTGCGATTGCAAAGTCAAAGCCAAGGGCGGATCCGGTGATCGCGAATTGGGCAGGGTCCATCAATGGCGACGCTAGCCACAGTGCCATGACCGCCCCAAGGGGCGCCCCAAGCGCCAAAAGCGCGGAAACAAACGGAATGACCTCGCACGAACAAAACGGCGCCACACCCCCGACAATTGCGGCGAATATAATCATACGAACCGGTGGGCCGGTGAAGGCTTTGGCCACCAGCCCTTCGGCGCCAGTGGCCTTGAGGTAAGCTACAGAAAAGATTGCAAATAAGATAAATGGCGCTGTGTGTGCCAAGCTGCCAAAACCGCTGGCGATTACGGGGCCAAGGGCGTTCAGGTCGAAGAAGGCAAGAGCTGCAAGAGCTGCCAAAGTGACAAGAATTGCTTTGTCCGCCCCGCGCCAAAGTGCTGCAGGTTTGATCGCGCTCGACCGTGTTTGGGATGCGTCGCTCATGATGTAGCCTTTGTATTGTTTGATGCTTCTTGGCCCTGGATGTCGGAACAGCATTCGCCGTCGCTACATTTGCAATCTGGACCACACTGACATGCGGGACCACAGGCACAGCAATTGGCCATCAAAAACCCGCAGAGCGCCTCGATATCGTCGTAGGCGGCACCAACCGAAATAATTGAACGCCCGTGTTTTTGCTGTTGGATTAGACCCGCTGCCGCAAGAATTTTCATGTGATGTGTGAGTGTTGAGCCCGAGACGTCCGACCGCTCTGCCAGCTCTCCGATGCTGAGCCCTTTTGGTCCCGCTTGCACCAGAACACGGAGCACACCCAAGCGTTGTTCGCTGCCTAACGCGGCAAACGTGGATGCAGCTACTGTTAGACTGAGACCGCTGGAGGCGGCGGGGTGCAGAGCGCTTTCATGTTTCATATCCTATATTTCGAAGATATTCGAAACAATAGCAAGCGTTATTTCGATAGGTTTCGAAATGATTTACCTGCGCGCATCTTTCACCTTGTTTGATCGTGGTGAAATCACTACCCCGATGACCGAGCTATACCTTCCAAACATGAGGCCCCCATGTCCAAGACGCCCGTTGATATCGCTTTTGAAAATATGGATGCCTCTGATGCGGCGCGTTTGCGGTTTTATGAGCGGTTAGCGGATGCAGAGTTGTTTATGCTGCTGCTTCAAGAGGCAGACGGTGAAGACGTTGAGCCAGACGTGTTCGATGTTGAGGGCGGGCAGTTCGTATTGGTATTTGACCGCATTGAACGCCTGACAGCATTTGCTGAAAAGCCCGTGCCTTATGTTGCTGTGTCAGGACGCATATTGGCCGCGATGTTAAGCGGACAAGGCATTGGCATGGGTGTCAATCTGGGGCAGTCGTCCGAAATATTGATCCCAAGCGATGCGGTTGAATGGTTGCATGCGACACTTGGAAATCTGCCAACAGAAGTCACCGCGACGCCGAAAGAGATTACACCGCCCAAGGGTCTGCCAGAAGATTTGATCGCGGCACTTGATGCAAAGCTGGCAACCGCCACGGGGCTTGCGCAAAAGGCTGTGCTGGTCGGGGTTGCTTATGATGACGGATCGCGTGGGCATATGCTGGCATTTATTGATGTGGCGGCGGGTGCCGAGAATGCGCTGGCGCGCGCTGTTGGTGAAGCGCTGACGTTCTCGGGGCTTGAGGCGGGTGTCTTGGATGTGGCGTTTCTTGCCTCCCGCGATCCAAGTGTGTCTGCGCTTCTGGCCGCGGGGCTGCAATTTGATCTGCCAGAGTTGTTGATGCCTGAGGCGCCAAAAGCACCCGGGATGGACCCTGCAAATCCGCCGAAACTGCGCTAAGTGGTTGGATGCGGGTGCGAGACGCTGTCTCGCGCTCTGGGATATTTTGAACAAAAGAAGATGAGAGGCCGTTCGTGATGAGCCAACCGATGATCGAGATGATGTGGGTAGAGGGGGCGGATACGTCGCTTGGGTTGCCGGCGTATGAGACGACGTTGGCAGCCGGTGCTGATCTACGGGCCAACTTGCCAGACCGCGGTGCGCTGGTGCTTGAGCCTGGGGCGCGCGCGCTTGTTCCGACAGGGCTGTGCATGGCAATTCCAGCGGGTTTTGAGGTGCAGATCCGGCCGCGCAGTGGTTTGGCGCTTAAGCATGGGATTACGTTGCTAAACAGCCCCGGTACTATTGATGCGGATTACCGTGGTGAAGTAGGTATCATCGTGCTGAATACATCGTCTGAGCCTTTTGTGATTAGTCACGCTGATCGCATCGCGCAAATGGTTGTGGCGCCAGTTGTTCAGGGTGAATTCAAAGTGGAAAGCGCACTTGGGCAAACGGCGCGTGGTAGCGGTGGCTTTGGTTCGACGGGGCGCAGCTGATGTTAGTTGTTTTTTCAATGGCCGCGTTTTTGTGGGTGTTCGGCATGATCACCCAAACGCCAAAACAAGCACGCTGGATCATGATCGGTTTGTTGTTTGTTGCAGTTTTGGCGGTGCACATCATTTTGCCAAACGGTCACCCGCTGCGCGAGGGCACCGGTGGGGATGCGCGGCTTTGGATATTACTGGCGGCTTTCGTGGGGCTTGTTCTGGCTTACCGCCGTGGTTTGCTGTGGATCAGAGCTCGCACAAATCCCGTCAGTTTTGAAGTTCCCGAAACCGGTCAGTTATTTGCGGACGTAGAGTTGGAACGCGCCGCACGTCACATCGTGTTGCGAGAGATCGGTGGCGTTGGTCAGAAGTCCCTAAAAGAGGCGAAAGTTTTGGTGATTGGGGCTGGCGGCCTTGGGGCGCCTGCTTTGATGTATCTGGGCGCAGCGGGTGTTGGTACGCTCGGAATTATTGATGATGATATTGTCGAAAACACCAATCTACAGCGCCAAATCATACACAATGATGCGGCGATCGGCATGCCCAAAGTGTTCAGTGCTGAGGCGCGCTTAAAGGCACAAAACCCTTTTGTCACAGTGCGCCCGTATAACCGCCGCCTGACTGCTGATATGGCAGTGGACTTAATTGCGGACTACGATCTGGTGCTTGATGGCAGCGACAATTTTGACACCCGTTATTTAGTGAACGAGACATGCCAGAAGCTCGGTAAGCCGTTGATTGCCGCAGCGCTGACCCAATGGGAAGGGCAGATCAGCACGTATGTTCAGGGTGGGCCGTGTTACGCTTGCGTGTTCCCTAAAGCACCTGACAGTAAGCTTGCGCTAAGCTGCGCAGAAGCTGGCGTCGCGGGGCCTTTGCCCGGCGTTATCGGGGCGATGATGGCTGTTGAAGCGGTGAAAGAGATAACTGGCGCGGGCGAGGGGTTGTCGGGATCAATGCTGATCTACGATGCGCTTTATGCGCAAACGCGCCACATCAAAATTACACGCAACAAGAATTGTACCGTGTGCGGCAGCGCGACGTAGCGGCTTACATCGCGGTGCTTGCGTGCCTACATAAAACTAAAGCGTAGTTTACCGGAGAGATATGATGACCGCATTGACCACATGGACCGAACCTTTTGACATGCCGGCTTTCTCGAAGGTGCGCGATGACATGTTTGCGCCGGCTTTCGAGGCGGCATTGGCCGAGGCGCGTGCGGATGTGGCAGCAATTGCAGCTGACCCCGCACCTGCCACATTTGAAAACACGATTGAGGCGATGGCCCGCGTGGGAGAAGATCTCGATAAGGTTTTATCAATTTTCTACACAATTTCTGGCGCTGTCTCTAACGATACCCGAGAGGCGTTGAGCCGCGATTTCTCACCTGCTTTGGCAGATTACAGTTCTGAGATTTCTTTGAACGCGGACCTGTTTGCGCGGTACCAAGCGCTTTGGGATCAGCGCGCCGATCTAGATTTAACCGCCGAACAAGCCCGCGTTTTGGAGCTGAGCTACAAAAACTATGTGCGGGCAGGGGCGCTCTTGGAGGGGGACGACCGTGCGCGCTACGCAAAGATCAAATCACGCCTTGCCAGCCTTGGAACCGCGTTTGGTCAGAACCTTCTGTCTGATGAGCGGACTTGGTTTATGGAGCTTACCCAAGCTGATCTGAATGGCCTGCCGGAGTTTGCCGTCGATGCAATGCGCGCGGCGGGACAGGAAAAAGGCGTAGACGGCCCCGTTGTCACCCTTGCCCGCTCAATCATCACACCGTTTTTGCAGTTTTGTCCGAACCGTGATTTGCGCAAAGCGGCTTATGAAGCTTACGTGGCGCGCGGTGCAAATGGGGGCGAAACGGATAACCGCGCACTGGCAAATGAAATGCTTTCGTTGCGCCATGAACTGGCACAACTGTTGGGCTATAAAGACTATGCGGCCTACAAGCTGGAAGTTGAAATGGCGGGCGATGCTGATGCAGTTCGTTCGTTATTGATGGATGTGTGGGCCCCTGCACAGGCGGCGGCGGACGCAGATGCGATTGTTCTTGAGCAGGTGCTTATTGCAGATGGTCACGAAGGACCCATTCAGGCGTGGGACTGGCATTATTATGCAGAGGCTCGTCGCAAGGCAGAGCACGATTTGGATGAGGCTGAATTGAAGCCCTACCTACAGCTTGACCGTATGATCGAGGCTGCGTTTTCTTGTGCGTCCCGGCTTTTTGATCTGTCTTTTGAGCCTGTCGAGCTGGATTTGTATCATGAAGACTGTCGTGCGTGGAATGTGACGCGCAACGGTGAGCATATTGCGGTGTTCGTGGGGGATTATTTTGCGCGCGGGTCAAAGCGGTCTGGTGCGTGGTGCTCTGCGATGCGGGCGCAAAACCGGATGGATAAAGAAGTCCGCCCAGTTGTGTTAAACGTGTGTAATTTTGCCAAACCTTCCGGTGGACCTGCGCTTTTGTCTTATGATGACGCGCGCACGTTGTTTCATGAATTTGGACATGCGCTGCATCAGATGCTGTCAGATGTAACCTATGAAATGGTAAGTGGCACATCAGTGCCGCGCGATTTTGTGGAGCTACCAAGCCAACTCTACGAGCACTGGATGGAGGTGCCCGAAGTCTTTGAGACATTCGCTACCCACGCCATTACGGGGGCGGCGATGCCTGCGGATTTGCGGGAACGGCTTCTTGGGGCATCGACCTACAATATGGGATTCCAAACGGTTGAATACGTCGCTTCTGCGTTGGTTGATCTGGATTTCCACGACGGTCCACCACCTGCTGATGCGATGCAGGCCCAAGCGGAGACGCTTGACCGGATCGGGATGCCCGCCGCCATCCGCATGCGCCACGCCACGCCGCATTTCGCCCATGTGTTTTCAGGCGGCTACTACGCGGCCAGCTACTATAGTTACATGTGGTCCGAGGTTATGGACGCTGATGCGTTTGAAGCCTTTGAAGACGCGGGAAGCGCATTTGATAGCAAAACTGCCAAGGCTCTTGAGGAGCACATCTTATCAAAAGGAGGCAGTGTTGATCCGAAAGACTTGTATATTGCCTTCCGCGGCAGATTGCCTGGTGTGCAAGCCCTTCTTAAGGGGCGCGGACTGGCCGCCTAAAGACCGATGCGCGAGCGACCTATTGGTCCGCTTGCGCCTCAGCTTCTCTTGTAGCTGTATCGTCAGCGCCTTCGATTGAGGCTGTCTCTTCGCGCAGTGCGCCGTTGTCCCACTCACCGCTTGCTGTTTCGCCTGTGGCGTAGGTCATTGTGCCCGCGCCTTGGCGTTTGCCTTGAACGAACAGACCTTCATAGATGTCGCCGTTTGCGTAAGTGGCCTTGCCCTGACCGCTGATTTCGCCACGGGTCCATTCACCCTCATAGATAAAACCATCAGGCATGGTGATTTTGCCGGTGCCTGACCGCTGCCCTGCGCTGAACGTGCCCACATATACAGTGCCGTCTGCGTAGGTTGCGGTACCTTGCCCGTTGCGTTGCCCGTTTTCCCACGCGCCTTCATAGCGGTAGCCATCAGGGTACGTCATCACGCCTTGGCCATGGTTGCGCGCGTTTTTGAACCCGCCTTCGTAAATCAGGCCATTGGTGTAAGTGGCACGCCCTTCGCCAGAAATCACGCCTGCGTCCCACTCACCCGAATAGGTGTTGCCATCTGCGTAGATGATTTCGCCGGTGCCTTCGGCCAGACCACCCACGAATGAGCCTGTGTACACAGAGCCATCGGGATAGGTCACCACACCTTCGCCATCAATCTCGCCGCGGGTCCAGTTGCCCACGTATTTGTAGCCGTCCGTACTTGTGAACGTGCCTTGGCCGTGGCGTGCATCATTGTTGAACGCGCCCACGTAGATATCGCCGTTTGCGTACGTTACGGTGCCTTGCCCCTGACGCTGGCCGGCTACGAAAGTGCCTTCGTAAACGTCACCGTTGATTTGGGTCAGCTTACCGTCGCCTTCCATCTGGTCGTTGACCCATGTGCCCTCAAACACAAGCCCATCTGCGGTCTCGAGCGTCCCGGGGCCAGCGCGCTTACCATCTGCCATCTCGCCTTCGAATACAGAACCATCGGGGTAGGTGATTTTGGCAGAGCCGGATTTAATCCCGTCGATCCACTCGCCTTCATAGATGTAGCCGGAGGGGTCTTGCATCTTGCCGATGCCGTCGTGCCGCCCGTTTGTGACACCGCCTTCATACACAACACCGCCATCGTATAGAATGAGGCCAGTGCCGGTCATCATACCTGCTGCCCAATCCCCCTCATAGGTGCCGCCATCGGTGAAAGTGATCTTGCCAAAACCGTTGGGTTGGCCGTTCTGAAACTCACCCACATAAAGTGAGCCATTGGGAAAGCGTGCTGTACCTTGGCCGCTGATCGTGCCGTTAACCCACTCGCCTTCGTACTCATATCCGTTAGGCAAAGTGTAGCGGCCCATGCCATGTTGCTTGCCGTCTTTGAAAGTTCCCTCGTAGACACCGCCATTTTCATACTGCTTTGTCTGTGTGCTTTGTGCGGCCACGGGTGCTGCGGCCAAAGAGGTGGCGGCCAAAAGGGCCGCAAGGACGGATGCGGTATTGCGCTGCACGGTAGTTCCCCCGAAAGTCTAGGCAGGGCCATTGATGCCCCTTGGCGAAAGCCTAAATCAGCAACGAGCAATGAACAACGACTTTTGCGCATCGCAAATTGGCAGGCCTTTCGCTTGGGGCTACATCTGCTAAAGCAAAGCGTGGTTTTCGAAAAAGGGACGGCAATGTCTGATCTGGTCGGTCAAAAAGGGTCGCGTACACGCGCCGAGGATAACTTTCGGCTGACAATGGCGCAGCTAAACCCAACGGTTGGGGATTTGGCGGGCAATGCGCAGCTTGCCTTTGATGCGTGGCAAGAAGCGCGTGAGGCAGGTGCAGACCTGATCATGTTTCCCGAGATGTTTATCACCGGTTATCAGGTGCAAGACTTGGTTCTAAAGCCTCAGTTTGTGCGTGATGCGATGGCCCAGATCGAGGCGTTGGCCGCGCGTGTTAAGCACGGACCAGCGATGGCAATTGGCGGGCCACAAAGCAAAGACGGTCAGTTGTTTAACGCGTACTATCTGCTGGATGGCGGCGAGATCACATCCGTGGGTCACAAGCATGAGCTGCCAAACTTCAACGTCTTTGACGAGGTCCGCCACTACGCATCTGCGCCGCTTCAGGGACCGATGTCTGTGCGCGGTGTTCGTATCGGCTTTCCGATTTGCGAAGATGCGTGGCACGAAGATGTGGCTGAGGCGATGGAAGAAAGCGGCGCCGAGATGCTGTTTGTTCCGAACGGGTCGCCCTATTTTCGCGGTAAGTTTGATGTCCGGATGAGCCACATGGTGGCCCGTGTCGTCGAGACAGGTTTGCCGCTGGTGTACCTCAATATGGTTGGTGGACAGGACGATCAGATCTTTGATGGTGGCTCATTTGTGTTGAACAAAGGCGGCGCACTTGCCCTTCAGATGCCCCTTTTTGATCAAGCGCTTAGTCACATTGATTTCACGCGCACCGCAGATGGGTGGCGTGCCGTGGAGGGGGAGATAACCCCGCAACCTTGCACAGAGGAACAAGATTACCGCGCCATGGTTGAGGGTCTGCGGGATTACATGGGCAAAACCGGATTTTCCAAAGTACTGCTTGGTTTGTCGGGTGGCATTGATAGTGCGATTGTGGCGACCATCGCGGCGGATGCGCTTGGCCCTGAGAACGTGCGTTGCGTGATGTTGCCGTCAGAATATACCAGCCGCGAAAGTCTTGATGATGCCGGTGAAGTTGCAAACCTGCTTGGATGTAAGCTCGATGAGGTCAGCATTGCAGGCCCGCGCGCGGCAGTGACCGAAGCCCTTGCACCGCTTTTTGCAGGACTTGATGAGGGACTGACCGAAGAGAATATTCAGTCACGCTTGCGGGGGCTTTTGTTGATGGCCCAGTCGAACAAATTTGGCGAGATGCTTTTGACAACGGGCAACAAATCCGAAGTCGCCGTTGGCTATGCGACCATCTATGGTGATATGTCGGGTGGTTATAACCCCATCAAAGATATGTACAAAACCCGCGTGTTTGAGACGTGCCGTTGGCGCAATGCAAACCACCGCCCTTGGATGATGGCCCCTGAAGGCACTGTTATTCCGCCACGTGTGATCAACAAGCCGCCGACAGCAGAGTTGCGTCCAGATCAAAAAGACAGCGACAGCTTGCCCGAGTATGAAGTTCTTGATGCGATCCTTGAAATGCTCATCGATGAGGAGCGGTCGGTTGCTGAATGTGTCGCTGCGGGCTTTGACCGCGATGTGGTCAAGCGCGTCGAGCATTTGGTTTATATCAGTGAGTATAAACGCTTTCAGGCTGCGCCGGGACCAAGGCTGAGCCAAAAAGCGTTTTGGCTTGATCGCCGCTATCCGATTGTGAACCGTTGGCGCGATGGTAGCTGATGCGCTGTGCCCCCGCTTAAGGCCTGATTGGTCCCCGACAGACGGGGCCGTTGGTGCGCTGGCCGAAGTGGGGTATTTCGCAACGCATCCCGTGGGTGTCGCCGCATTAGTCCTTGCTGCGTTGTCGCTGTTATGGCCGATACCTTTGGTGCGGTATGCTGCATTGGTGGTGGTGTCTTTTGCTTTGCTAGGTGAGGTTGAGACCCTCTTTGCAAATGTCACCGTCGCAGGGCAGCTTTATTCTGAGGGGTGTCGCGGCGCACCTTGGGCAACTGGGGCGCTATTGATAGCTTTGCTTGGTGCCGTGGCATGGCGAAAACTAGACAAGCGCCCAAGGGTGTGAGACATCCCGCGCGAACAGGAGAATTTCCGATGACCACGACTCGTTTTGCCCCTTCGCCCACTGGCTTTTTGCATATTGGTAACCTGCGCACAGCGCTTTTTAATTATCTGATTGCGCGCAAGAACAACGGCTCTTTCATTCTGCGGATTGATGACACCGATCCAGAGCGCTCAAAGCAAGAGTATGTGGATGCGATTCAGCAAGATCTGGAGTGGCTTGGCATCACATGGGACCGGATGGAGCGTCAGTCAGACCGCCTTGACCGCTATGCAGCGGAGGCAGACAAGCTGCGCGGCATTGGCCGGTTTTACGAGTGTTTCGAAACGCCTACCGAGCTTGATTTGAAGCGTAAAAAGCAACTCAACATGGGCAAACCACCGGTTTATGACCGTGCGGGTCTTTCGTTGAGTGACGCTGAGAAAGACGCGTTGCGCGCTGAGCGTTCTGGCCACTGGCGCTTTTTGCTCGACCAGTCGCGAATTGAGTGGACCGATGGTATCTTGGGCGACATCAGCATTGATGCGGCATCCGTAAGTGATCCGGTTCTGATCCGCGGTGACGGTCAGGTGCTTTACACTTTGGCGTCGGTTGTGGACGACACCGACATGGGCGTGACCCATGTTGTGCGCGGCTCTGATCACGTGACCAACACTGCGACCCAGATCCAGATGATCGAAGCAATCGGTGGTACTGTTCCAACTTTTGCGCACCACTCTCTTTTGACCGGACCGCAGGGCGAGGCGCTTTCAAAGCGTCTTGGCACACTTGCGTTGCGCGATCTTCGTGAACGCGGTGTCGAACCAATGGCGTTGTTGTCGCTTTTGGCGCGCATCGGCTCGTCCGATCCGGTTGAGCTGCGCGGCTCAATTGATGAATTGGTTGAAGGCTTTGACATCACCAAGTTTGGCTCTGCACCGACAAAATTTGATGAGAATGATCTGTTCCCGCTGACTGCGAATGTGCTGCAAGGCCTGCCTGCTGACGCCGTGACGAATGATCTGAACGGGTTGGGTGTGCCGGCAGAGCTTCAGGCGCAGTTCTGGGCGGTTGCGAAGGATAATATCACCGTAAAGGCAGATTTGGCCCAGTGGTGGACGCTTTGTTCCGAGGGTGCAGACCCTGTTATTGACGACGAAGATGCTGAGTTTGTTGCCCAAGCGATGGCATTGTTGCCAGACGCTCCATTTGACGCCGAGACATGGGGTCAGTGGACATCAGCTGTAAAAGCCGAAACTGGTCGGAAGGGGCGCGGGTTGTTTATGCCATTGCGCAAAGCGCTAACCGGCATGCAGCACGGCCCTGATATGTCTGCGCTTTTGCCCCTGTTGCAAGTCATTCGCGCGAAATCCTAAAGCAGGTATAGCGGGGCGCAAGACCGCCCCGCACCTTTGCCCTAATTTCCTCTACGCAGGATGCCGGCGGGGCGTGCCTTCAGCGGCCCCCAAGCATACCCCAGGAACGCCAGCATCGTGGCTGCAACACCGCCAATGATAATGGCCAACGCATTTCCCCAGACAATCGCAAAGCTGGTTTCCATCACAAACTTGCTGACGGCCCATGCAAAAGTCAGCCCTGCAACCAGCGCAATTGTGCCCGCGGCCGCTCCCAAAAGCCCTGCTCGTAATGCAAAACTTTGCAGGATAACGCCTTTTGATGCACCGAGTGTTTTGAGGACTGCCGCCTCAAACGTGCGCGCATCAACACCTGCTGCTGCGGCTCCGATCAAGACCAAAAAGCCTTTAATCAATGTGGCTGATGCCCCTAGGGATGTGGCCGCAGCAAGGCTTGCCAAAAGCTCTCCCACACGTGCAATCGCGTCGGCGACCCTGATCGCGGTGATGTTGGGGAATGTTCCTGCGAGGTCACGCAAAATTTCGGCCTCGGCCTCGGGTGTTGCGTAAACTGTTGCGATGTGGCTGTGCGGTGCGCCCTGCAGTGCAGCAGGGTTCATGGTCAGGATGAAGCCAATCCCTGCGGTCGAAAAGTCCACCTCCCGAAACGATGTGATCGTGCCCGTGATATCACGCCCCAGGATGTTGATCGTCATCGTATCCCCAAGGACAAGACCCATCTCTTCGGCTTCTTCGGCGGCAAAGCTAATTTGCGGTGCGCCTGTATAATCTGCGGGCCACCAACTGCCTTGCGTGATTGTCACCCCGTCTGCCGCTGTTGGTGCGTATGTGACGCCGCGGTCACCTTGTATTACCCAATGATCACCTGCGACCTCTTTTGCGGGGCGGTCATTTATCTTGCTGATGACTCCGCGCAACATTGGCGCAGTATCCACCCGAGACACTGCAGGGTCACCCGTCAGCCGCGCGTTAAAGCCGTTGAGTTGGTCAGACTGAATATCTACAAAGAAGTAGCTGGGGGCGACGTCTGGCAAATCTCGCGCGATTGCGCCGCGCAGGTTGCCGTCAATTTGCCCAACAGCGGCAAGCACGGAAAGGCCAAGACCCAGTGACAAAATAGCTGAGCTTGCCTGTTCACGTGGCCCGCCAATGGCACCAAGCGCAAGGCGTAAGGCAGGCCGCCCGCGCAACGCGCGCATTTTGGTTGCGGCTGCCGCCAACGCTCGCAGTCCGCGCGCGGCTAAAGCAAGCACACCCAGTACAGCGATAATGCCCCCCGCGGTCCAAAGGGTTAGGAACGCCGTGCCCGAAAATGCGATGGCGCTAAGCACCAACGCGGCGACCAACCCCGCAGTCAGAAACAGGTATCTTTTGCGTGGCAGTGCGTTGTCGTGTCCTAATGCGTCCCGAAATAGCGTGGCTGCGCGAATATTTTCCGTGCGCGCAAGTGGCCAAAGCGTGAAGATTGCAGCGGCAAACGCGCCATATATGGCAGCTTCGATGAGTGGTTTGGGGTGAATTGCAAACTCGGCGGGAACCGGCAGGCGGGCTTCAATGATGGGTGCGAGGGCAAGTGGAAGTGCCGCGCCAAGCACAAGCCCGATAGCTATGCCCAAGATCGTCAACAGGCTGATTTGAATGGCGTAAGTGGCAAAGATGGTTGAGCGTGATGCGCCCAATGTTTTGAGCGTCGCGATTACGGATGTTTTCCGCTCGAGGTAGCTGCGCACCGCTGCGCTGACACCCACGCCCCCGACCGCCAAACCAGATAGCCCGACAAGCACCAAAAAGGCACCAAGCCGGTCAACAAACTGCTGAACGCCTGGCGCGCCGTTGCGCGCATCGGTCCAGCGTAGCCCTGAATTAGCAAAGCGTTGCTCGGCGTCACGCTCAAGGGCGGCAAGTTCGGTGCCTTCTGGCAACAGCATGCGGTATTTCGTGTCGAACAAAGTGCCGGTTTGTAGCAGGCCCGCGTTTGCCAGACTTTCAGTGCGCACCAATGTACGCGGGCCCAAGCCGAAACCACCACCGGCACTGTCAGGCTCGCGTTGCAAAATAGCTGAAAGGCGGAATGTGCCGGTACCAATGTTGAAGCTGTCGCCGATTATCAGCCCAAGGCGGTCAGCCAAGACACGCTCCATCACCGCACCATTTGCGGCAATGGCCTGATCAAGCGGCATCTCAGGGGATAACTTAACCTCGCCCACAAGGGGGTAGGCTGCATCGACTGATTTGACTTGGGTTAATGCCCGCTCTGGTGGCGCATCGCTCCCCGATGGCACCACAATCATAGATCTAAAATCAGTAATCTCGGACACTTGAACGGCTTGGCTTTGCATCCATGCGCGCTCGTCTTCCGTGGCGAAGCGGTAGGTGAGTTGCAGTTCTGCGTCGCCCCCAAGCAGTGCTGCCCCGTCCCGTTCTAAGCCTTTGAGGATGGCTGTGCGGGTGCTGCCCACGGCGGCAATCGCGGCGATGCCGAGCGCAAGGCAGGCCAGAAAAATACCAAAGCCGCGCAAGCCATTGCGCAGTTCACGTGTTGCAAAAATCCATGCAGTTTTCATTGGTCCAACCGTCCGTCACGCAATCGGATCACGCGGTCACAGCGGTTTGCCAATTCAGGCGAATGGGTGACCATGATGAGGGTCGCACCGTGACGGTCGCGCAAATCAAACAGAAGGTCCATGACGGCCTCACCGTTGGTGCCATCAAGATTGCCCGTCGGCTCGTCCGCCAGCAAAATCTCCGGACGCGGCGCGAGAGCACGTGCAAGGGCCACGCGCTGTTGCTCGCCCCCCGACATCTGATTGGGATAATGATCCGCCCGCGCCCCAAGGCCGACTGCTTCCAGTTCCGTTTGGGCGCGGTCAAAGGCATCGCTTGCACCAGCTAACTCAAGCGGAACGGCCACGTTTTCAAGCGCCGTCATGGTCGGGATAAGGTGAAAAGACTGAAACACTACGCCCATGTGGTGCCGTCGAAACGCGGCAAGTGCGTCTTCGTCCAAATTGGTGAGGTCTTGGTTAACTGCGCTGATCGTGCCGCCAGTTGCTTGCTCGAGCCCACCCATTACCATGAGAAGTGATGATTTTCCCGAACCCGATGGGCCGATCAGCGCCAATGTCTCGCCTTTTGTCACGTCAAGACTGATGCCGTGCAAGATATCCACCATCCCCGCATTGCCATTTAGCGAAAGGTGCACATCTTTGAGGGACAGGATCGGGTTAGACATTGAGGGGCCTTTCATGGGGATCACAACTGGATATGGGGCGGTATTGCTGCTGCGCAACCTGATGATGACAATTGTTGCGATCTTGGGTCTGGGCCTTGGCATGGGGCACAGTGCTGCGCGTGCCGAAAGTACCGTGGTGATCTTTGGTGACAGCCTTGTTCAAGGCTATGGGTTGCCTGTTGAGCAGGGCCTTGTGCCACAATTAGACAGCTGGCTGCAGGCAAACGGGACCGAGGTAACGCTTGTGAATGCGGGGGTCTCTGGTGATACGACCCAAGGTGGTGCGGCGCGCATCGCTTGGACGTTGAGTGAGCAGGTTGATGCCATTGTGATTGCCCTTGGCGGCAACGACATGCTGCGCGGCATTGATCCAAGTGTTGTGCGGCAGAATGTGGAAACCATTGTCCAGCAGGCTGCGAACTCCGGTGCGGCTGTGTTGGTGGTGGGGATTGAAGCGCCATTAAATTACGGACCTGATTATAAGGCCGCGTTTGATCCAATTTTCGCAGACATCGCAGCGCGTTTCGGGGCGGATTATCACCCCGGCTTTTTCACGGCGTTTGAGGGGGACGTGCTGCCGTTCATGCAGGCCGATGCAATCCATCCGAACGCAGAGGGTGTCACGCAAATTGTAAAGGTTGTCGGGCCGTCGGTGGCGGCGCTGATCGATGGCGACTAGACGGGCAAGCCTTAGGCGCATAGGCTTTTTGAGTATTGTAAATAAGGAGTAACGAGTATGAGTGTTGCAAGAGTAACCGAAGTCATCGCAAGTTCGAAAAAGTCATTTGATGATGCAATAGAAACCGGCGTTGAGCGTGCAGCGAAAACGCTGAAGAACGTAACGGGCGCGTGGGTGCAGGATCAAAAAGTAACTGTTTCAGACGGTAAAATCGATGAATACCGTGTTGTTTTGAAAGTTACTTTCGTTCTGGAAGACTGATTTTCTGACAGTTGAACGACTTGAAGGTCCGTTGTCATGCGGCTGGTAGCCTTTTTTGCGGTTTGGGTCTTGGCGGGTGGAAAAATCGTTCCATGTTACGGGTCAACACCGGAGGAGCCGCAATATGAATTCTATGCACAACATCGATGAACAAACCCGCCAAGCCCGCGTCTACGCACAAGCTATGGAAAGCCTTCAGGCGCATAACCGCGTGTACCGCCCAAGTGCGACGGTCGCAGATATGCGCGCAAATCAGACACCTGATGGGGGCACACCTTTGTTGGATTGGGCGGGTGGTCTTTCAGCGAAATTCTGTATCGCTTTTGCGTTTATTACACCGTGCTACATGTTTTGGAGCCAAGTCCTGAACTAATAATGGGACGGTTAGATCTAGACATAAAAAAAAGGCGCCACATCCAATTGGATGGGCGCCTTTTCCATTATAAGTACAATGACTTACGCGAGGGCGATGTTGATCGCGCTCTCACGGCCATCACGGCCGCTTTCGATGTCGAATGTTACTTTTTGGTTGTCAGCAAGACCAGTGAGGCCTGAACGCTCAACAGCAGAGATGTGAACGAAAACGTCCTTGCTGCCGCCATCGGGTGCAACAAAGCCGTAGCCTTTAGTAGTGTTAAACCATTTCACGGTGCCAGTAGCCATATCCGTGTCTCCTTTTAAATTCGTGCCCGCGAAATTGCAGCACGTCGGCTTAGTCAGGGATCGAAAGACTGTAGCCGGTAAGGGAAGACAGGGATCGAGTGCATAACGTAGCTAAACCCCATATGGGGTGACGACCCTCATAAAGCAAGGGAAATCGGGGAAAGCATTTTGATCAGCAATTCGCGGCTGATCTGGCTACGATATGTGGTGTTTGGGATACGCCGAGCCGCTATTTGGCCAAGCGTATCCTTAATGTATCGTCGCGCTAAACAGGATTTTAGCGTGCGAATTTCTTGTATTTGACGCGCTTTGGTTCCAAGGCATCGGGTCCAAGGCGGCGTTTTTTGTCTTCTTCGTATTCGGTGAAGCCACCCTCAAACCACTCGATATGCGCTTCGCCTTCGAATGCCAAAATGTGGGTGCAAATCCGATCAAGGAAGAAGCGATCGTGTGAAATGACCACAGCGCACCCAGCAAAGTCGACCAACGCATCTTCAAGGGCGCGAAGCGTTTCAACATCAAGGTCGTTCGTCGGTTCGTCGAGCAGCAGGACATTGCCACCGGCGCGCAGCAGCTTGGCCATGTGAACGCGGTTGCGCTCACCACCTGATAGAACGCCGACTTTTTTCTGCTGGTCGCCGCCTTTGAAGTTGAACGACGAACAATACGCGCGGCTGTTCACTTCAGCGTCACCCAGCATGATGATATCATTGCCGTCGCTAATTACTTCCCAGACGGTTTTATCGTCGGGCAGTGCGTCACGTGACTGATCCACATAGCTAAGGTCAACTGTGTCGCCGTAGCTGACTGATCCCGCATCTGGTTGTTCATCGCCCGTGAGCATTTTGAACAATGTAGATTTACCCGCACCGTTCGGCCCGATGACGCCCACAATACCACCCGGAGGCAGCGAGAAGGACAAATCTTCGATCAGAAGTTTATCGCCATAGGCTTTTGTGAGGTTGTCGATCTCGATGACTTTGTCACCAAGTCGGGGACCGTTTGGAATAATGATCTGTGCGCGGCCGACTTTTTCGCGCTCTGATTGATTGGCCATCTCGTTGTAAGCCGCAATCCGCGCTTTTGATTTGGCTTGGCGCGCTTTGGCGCCTTGTCGCATCCACTCAAGTTCACGCTCGAGGGTCTTTTGCTTGGATTTGTCGTCTTTCGCTTCACGCTCCATGCGCTTGGCTTTGGCTTCCAGCCATGACGAATAGTTACCCTCATGTGGGATGCCTGAGCCGCGGTCCAGTTCCAGAATCCATCCGGTGATTGCATCAAGGAAATAACGGTCGTGGGTAACAATCAGGATGGTGCCTTTGTAATCGATCAGGTGCTGTTGCAGCCATGCGATTGTTTCGGCGTCAAGGTGGTTGGTCGGTTCGTCGAGCAGCAGCATGTCAGGCGCATCGAGCAAAAGCTGACACAGGGCCACGCGGCGCTTTTCACCGCCCGATAGGGTTGTGACGTCTGCATCATCCGCAGGGCAGCGCAGTGCCTCCATCGACACGTCGATTTGCGCATCGAGGTCCCACAGGTTCTGGCTGTCGATCTCGTCTTGTAGCTGCGCCATTTCTTCGGCGGTCTCATCGGAGTAGTTCATCGCCAATTCGTTATAGCGATCCAGAATGTCTTTCTTTGCCTTCACGCCCAGCATCACGTTGCCGCGCACATCAAGGCTTGGGTCCAAATCAGGCTCTTGGGGGAGGTAGCCGACGCGTGCGCCTTCTGCCGCCCATGCTTCACCGGTGAATTCTTTGTCCTGACCGGCCATGATGCGCATCAAGGTGGATTTACCTGTGCCGTTCACACCGACTACACCAATTTTCACACCGGGCAGGAAGTTCAGGCGGATGTTCTCAAACACCTTTTTGCCGCCAGGGTATTGTTTGGACACGCCGTCCATGAAGTAGACGAATTGATTGGCAGCCATCTGTTACATCTCCGAGTAAAAGGTAAGTTGGCCCCAGATAACGCGGCATGGTCGCGGGGGCAATGCATTGACTGGACTGTGAGGGTGTTCGACAAGGTGCGCATGACACGGAAGCTTCCATATGCGCGGCAGGGCCAAGTTGTTGGTTTGTTGGGCGGATCGTTTGATCCCGCACACGCAGGGCACGTGCACATCACCAAAGAGGCGTTGAAACGCTTTGGGCTGGACCGTGTTTGGTGGCTGGTCTCAGTTGGTAATCCGCTGAAAGAGCACGGGCCCGCACCGCTTGAACGGCGTTTGAAGGCGGCCCGCCAAGTTATGTGCGATCCGCGCGTTGAGGTGACAGATATCGAAGCCCATCTTGGCACCAGATATACCGCGCAAACCCTTGATGCGCTGCGTTTGCGGTATCCTGGGGTGCGGTTTGTTTGGTTGATGGGGGCCGATAATTTGGCCCAGTTCCATCATTGGCAAGACTGGCGAGGTATTTTGGTGACCACACCTGTTGGGGTGCTGGCGCGTCCGGGTGATCGTATATCGGCGCGCACGTCACCGGCGGCCAAGATCTATGATTTCGCACGGTTGAAAGGCAGGCAAAGCCAGCTTTTGGGCCGCTCTGATGCGCCTGCATGGTCGTTTGTGAATATACCGATGCTGTCTGTTTCGAGTAGCGAAATCAGAAAACGTGGCGAGTGGCAGCGCGATTAGCGACGCAAAGTTGCCGCACCGACACCTGCGCCGATGATCAGCACTAAACCGCAAAGCGTCAGGGTATCGGGCAAAGTGCCGAACACCGTCCATCCCAAAACGGTTGCCGCGATCAGCTGAAAATATACCAGTGGGGCCAGCCGCGTGCTGTCGGCCATTGCATAGGCAAAAAGCAGCAAAAAGTTCCCCGACATGGACCCAACAGCAGATGCAGTGGCCAGACCCACAATGGGCAGGCTCAGCGGTGGCCAGAAAACTGCGGCGACAGGGAGCATGATAATTGCGGGGATCAGGAGTTGGCTCAGCAGAAGTGTGCGTGCAGGTGCGACGCCTATCAGCCATTTGGACGCGGTCAGGAAACTTCCGTAAAAACATCCCGCAAGGACCGCGAACCCGAGGCCCGGTGAATAGTCAAAGCCTGGTTTGACCACCAACAGGACGCCACAAAACCCAAGCAGCAATAGAGCCGTTTGCGCCCATGTGATTTTTTCTTTGAGCAGCCACGCCGATAGGGTGAACGACAGCAGCGGACCGATGAAGAACGCAGCAAACACATTGGCGATGTCCTCTGTGCGCAGGGCTGTTAGAATGCATGAAATACCGCCAGCCAACAGAAGAGCACGGAAAACTACCTTAGGGTTGCGCAGGACACCCCATGTCCCGCGCGGCATAAACGGCGCTGCAATCAACGCGCCAAGGGCAAAGCGGCTCCATGCGATCCAGAGCGGGTGCACTTCGTAGTTATTTGACAGAAGCTTACCGGCCGTGTCCCCTGCAGGGATCAGCGACATGGCGAGGAACATTAAAAGAGTGGCGCGTAACATAAGGCAGGTGGTTACGCCGCAGATTGTGAGTTGTCACGCGCCAACTGCTGGGCTTTAGTCGGGGCATGACGCGTGTGTATTCCCGACGGTTCTTGCTGGCCGGTCTTCTTGCAACAACGGCGACGGCGGCCGGTGCTACTGCGCCAACGATGTCAGCGCGCCCAATTGCGAGGCCTGATGATTTTGCCCGCAAAGTTGACCCCACTGCCAAAGATCTCGTGGGCCAAGCAGGCCTTAGTGGCGTCACAGGATTTGCGGTTGCCGACGCGACAAGCGGGGTAAGTATTGAGCAATTTCAAGCAGATGAAGCGCTACCGCCTGCGTCAGTGGCAAAGATGCTGACAGCGCTTTACGGGCTTGACCGACTTGGGGCTGGGTTCCGATTTAACACGCGGCTTGTTAGCGACGCTGCGATTGAGGACGGCACGTTGCGAGGTGATCTGTGGCTGGTGGGCGGCGGTGATCCGACGTTGAATACCGATGATCTTGGCCGCATGGTTGCCGATCTTCACAGTAGCGGTGTGCGCAGGATTGATGGCAGCTTTTACGTTCAAAACAGCGCGCTACCGGCTATTCTGTTTATTGACCGCGATCAGCCTGATTATTTGGGATATAACCCAACAATCGGTGGCGTGAACCTGAACTTCAATCGTGTGCATTTCGAATGGCGACGCGGCGCGGATGGATATCGTACCACCATGGATGCCCGCGCAAAACGTCATGCTCCTGCGGTAGAGATGGCAACGATGCGCATCGTTTCGCGTGACTTTCCTGTTTACGGATACGCTCTTGAAAAGGGGCGTGATGCTTGGACGGTCAGCCGGTCTGCACTTGGTGGGGGTGGCGCGCGGTGGTTGCCGGTTCGCCAACCCGCGCTTTATGCAGCTGATGTTTTTGGTCAACTTGCCCGCGCCAAGGGAATTTCGCTTCCCACCGGTCAGGTGACTGATCGCCCTGCAAAGGGGCGTATTCTGGTCCAGCATGCAAGTGTGCCACTTTCCGAGATGTGCCGCGATATGCTTAAGTTTTCTACCAACTTGACGGCTGAAGTTATTGGTTTGCAGGCCTCTGGTGCAAAGACACTTCGAAGTTCTGCTTCGGCTATGAATGAATGGGCCAAGGAGCGTTTTGGCGTTGATGCACAACTGGTTGATCACTCAGGGCTTGGTGATCGAAGTCGGGTCAGCGCGTCTGATTTGGTGCAGATTTTAGTCGCGACCGCAAACGGCCCCATCGGGCCCCTGATAAAGCCGATCAAGCTGCGCGATGCGAACGGCAAAGTCGTTGACGGGCAAGGCATCGAAGTGACGGCCAAAACTGGCACGTTAAACTTTGTCAGCACATTGGCGGGCTACATCACCACCCCGCAAGGTGCAAAGCGGGCCTTTGCGATTGTCTCTGCAGATCTGGGTGCGCGCGGTAAAATCAAAAAGTCAGACAGAGAAAGGCCCCGTGGTGCATCCGGTTGGAACAGGCGCGCAAAGTCAATGCAGCAGCGCCTGCTGCACCGCTGGGGGCGGGCTTAAAGCGCGGTCGGCAGGGTCATGTGACGCGCGCGTGCGCCGCGCTCAATTGCGGCGGCGTGCAATCGGTCAAGTTCAAGTTCGTACCGAATTTCTTCAAGCATGCGCAGTTCGGGCGATGCAATTGATCCGTCAGCGGCTGCGACGTCGCATGATAATGCGTAAGCCGTTTCGTACAGGGTTTGAGGCAATGCGTCGCGGATCAAGCCAAAGAGCGCGTCCAGCCCGTCTTCTTGATCGAACAAGTCAAAAACGGTGCGCCCGATTGTTTGAAGGCGTTCTGGATCATATCCCGAAAAGACGGGTAAGTTGTTCACAATATTGGTGATTTTCACGAGTTCAGCCGTGCGAATATCTTCATCGCTCGCGGAAACGGCGATCATCAGTGCGGCAAGGCTGTCTTGGGCCGTTAGGGGGGCTTGTGCGTTCACGAGGGGTGTTCCTTTTGGACTGCTCTGCCCTTGGTTTATTGACGGCTGGCCGCCCTCGCAATAGGGAGTGCGCATGGTGCGCGGGGTTGTGCCACCGCGCGGCTAATCTGCGCGCCCTCGCTGCGTCCAATTACGTACACCGATGATCAAAACCGGAGATACCCAGATGAGCCTTTCGCGCGACGAAGCCCAACAGTCCAAAGCATGGCCTTTTGAAGAAGCGCGTCGGGTGCTAAAACGGCTTAAGGGTAAAGACCCAGAGAAGGGTTATGTATTGTTCCAAACGGGATACGGCCCGTCGGGGCTGCCGCATCTCGGGACTTTTGGTGAGGTTGCGCGTACGACCATGGTGCGTCGCGCTTTTGAAGTTTTGTGCGATATTCCGACGAAGCTGATTTGTTTCTCCGACGATATGGACGGGTTCCGTAAAGTGCCGACCAACGTTCCGATGCAAGAAGAGCTGTTGCAGGACCTCAACCTGCCGCTGACTAAAGTGCGCGATCCGTTTGGGTGCCATGAAGGTTTTGCGCAGCACAACAATGCGCGTCTGTGTGATTTTCTGGACGGATTCGGGTTTGAGTATGAGTTTGCCTCATCAACTGACTACTACACTGGCGGGAAGTTCGATGAAGCGCTAATGACGGCCCTAGAGCGCTTTGATAAAATCCAAGAGATCATGTTGCCGACACTTGGTGAAGAACGCCGCGCCACATATTCGTGTTTTCTGCCCGTAAGCCCGAAAACAGGCCACGTGCTTCAGGTGCCAACGCTTGAACGGAATGTGGCGAAAGGCACGATCGTTTATGAAGAGCCTGATGGCGAGCGTATCGAAGTGCCCGTCACCGGCGGTAACGTGAAAATGCAATGGAAACCCGATTGGGCGATGCGTTGGGCTGCCCTTGGGGTGGATTATGAAATGTCTGGCAAAGACCTGATCGACAGCGTTGTCCAATCGGGTAAAATTTGTCGCGCCCTTGGTGCGCCAGCACCCGAAAGCCTGTCGTATGAGTTGTTTAATGATGAACTTGGTCAGAAAATCTCGAAATCAAAAGGCAATGGCCTTTCGATGGAAGAGTGGCTGACCTATGCGGCGCCCGAAAGCCTGTCGTATTTTATGTATCAGAAGCCAAAGACGGCTAAACGCCTCTATTTTGATGTGATTCCCAAAATGGTGGATGAGTATCATCAACAATTGCGCGGTTATGAGGACCAAGATGCCAAGCAAAAGCTGGCGAATCCGATTTTCCACATCCATGGTGAGACTGCGCCTAAGTCTGACATGGTTGTGCCGTTCTCAATGTTGTTGAACCTTGCGGCTGTGGCCAATGCCGAGGGTAAAGAGCAATTGTGGGGCTTTATTCAGCGCTATGCGCCTGAAGCGTCCGCGGAAACCCATCCCGATTTGGATGCGGCGGCAGGCTATGCGGTTGCGTACTACAACGACTTTGTGAAGCCCGAGAAAACCTACCGCGCACCAACAGATCAAGAACGTGCGGCTTTGGCGGATATGGCAGCGGCGCTGCGTGATCCCGCGTTGGCACGTCACATGATTGAGACGAAAAACGCAGCAATGGGCAAAGATGATCCAGTGGCTGAGTTGGATTACTCCAGTGCCGAGGACCTGCAATCAATTGTCTTTGCTGTTGGTAAGAACCACGGGTTTGAGCCGCTTCGTGATTGGTTTGGCGCGATTTATGAAGTGCTTCTTGGGGCTACTCAGGGGCCACGCTTTGGTGGATTTATCGCGCTCTACGGCGTTGATGAAACGGCAAATTTGATCGACGAAGCCCTGGACGGTGCGTTGATTAATTGACCTAGCGCTCCTCTGACTTAGCTTTTGGTACAGTCAGAGGAGGTCCACATGGTTCGTATTTTAGTCGGTCTGGTCTTTTGTGTGTGGGCGGGGCTTGCCGTAGCGCAAGATACGCCAACGCGTGATATTCAAAATACCATTTCAAATCAGATGGATGCCTTTCGCGACGGTAATGTGGACGGCGCGTGGACGTTTGCGGCTCCGAATATTCGCCGAATGTTTGGGCAAGACCCCAATGCATTCGGGCGGATGGTTGAGCGTGGCTACCCTATGGTTTGGAACAACGATCAGGTTGGGTTCGGTGAATTGCGAGTGCTGAATGGCCATGTTTGGCAACAAGTCCGCGTGACAGATGCGGCCGGTGGTCAGCATGTCCTTGATTATATGATGCTGCAAACGGAAGCGGGTTGGAAAATTGCTGCCGTGCAGGTGTTGGAAGCCCCGGACGTGGGCGTTTAGGTGTTGCGCGCGTCACTATTGGCGCGTTCGCTTGCCTAAGGTGTGCTTAACGAACGGACGCTAGGTTGGTCACATAGAGCAGACTAACTCGCCCGCGCTGACATTATGAGACCGCAGAAACGGACGTCCCGTTTGTGCGGTTTTTTTCATGTCTGACGCCAAGGTTCCACGAAAGGATATCGTTCATGAATATGGCAATTACTGACCGCTTTAGCTTGTCTCCGGCACCGTTCTCGCAAGGCTTGGGCCAGTGGTCCCGTGAAGATGGGACTTTTGGAACAGAAACCTACGCCAGCTACAGCAGTGCTGTGGTCGTGCCATCTGATCCTGATTTTGGCAGTTGCCTTCAGCTGACAAAAAACCAAGGCGGCACCCAACGATTGCGGTTCACGGGCCAAACCGCACTTGCCACGGGTTGCTACTACAAAGTGAGCGCGCGCATCAAAGCGGTAAGCGGCAGTCGGCCATCTGTGCAGATTGCGGGCTCTGTCTTTGATGCCTCGGATGATGCTTTGACTGGGGTGCAACTGGCTGGGGCAGCGCTGACGTTGCAAACCTACGGAAACGTGATTGAGGTGTCTGCTATCGTGGGGCAGGGCAGTCGTCCCGGGGTGGATATGGCGTGGGGAATGAACGCTGAATATGCGCATATCGGCCTAGATTTGACGGGGCCAGTCGGTGGCGTAATCCGCATTGATGACCTTAAGATCGAAGATGTGACGCCGCTTTTCTTTAGCCAAACATTTGATGTTTTGGACGTGCGGGATTTCGGTGCAATTGGGGACGGTGTGGCTGATGATGCTGATGCGATTGAGGCGGCTGATGCAGCAGCGCAGGGGCGTACTGTTTTGGTGACGGACGGCGTTTTCTGGATGGGCCGCGATGTGACGATCAACAGCAAGATCCGTTTTGAAGGCCAGATCACCCAATTGCCTGAGCACCGTTTTGTTCTTAGGCGCTCTTTCGATCTGCCGACTTATGCCGATGCGTTTGGCGACGAAGTTGTGGGTTTCAAAAAGGGGTTTCAGGCCCTGCTTAACGGGGCAGATCATGAGGTTTTTGACCTGTGTGGCCGGCAGGTTCAATTGACTGAACCGCTTGATATGGCCGCTTTGGTGCCTAATCGTGCGCGGTTTGAGGTCCGGCGCGTCATTGCAAACGGTATGTTTGAAGCCCGTGATAGCACAGCCTGGGCCGATGATGTGGTGACAGCAAGTGCCAGCTATGACCCGAACGATCCGTATAAACTGCGCAATGTGGTGAACGCCGCGTCTATCAAGGTGGGGTCGTTGGTAAGTGGAAACGGGGTTGGCCGTGAGGTTTATGTGGCGTCCGTGAACCCCAGTGCAAACACGTTGACCCTATGCCAACCGCTGTTCGGAGCTGCGGCAAGCCAGATTTATACGTTCACGCGTTTCAAATATATGCTTGATTTTAGTGGTTTTGAAAAACTATCGAAAATGGTTTTGAACAACATCCAACTACAGTGTTCAGGCCGTGCAAGTGGCATCATGTTGGCGCCCGATGGTGTTGTGTTCGAAGTGCTTGATTGCTTGATCAACAAACCCAAAAGCCGCGGGATCACGTCTGTTGATCGCGGCTGTCAGGGGATGATTGTTGACCGTTGTCAGTTTCTGTCGAACGAGCAGTCGCTTCAGGTTGAAGACCGTGTGACAACTGCGCTGAACGTCAATTCGAATGATCCCAAGCTGCGCAACAACCGCGTCGTGTTGTTTGAGCATTTCGCGGTTTTGTCTGGCGCAGGCAATTTGGTGACGGGCAATCATTGGTTTCATGGGGATGCTGGTTCAAACGGTATCCGCAAGGCTGGCCTGATTTTCACGCAACCGAATTGTATGAGTGCTGTTACGGGTAACTATATCGACAATAACTATATTGAGATGACCAACGAGCACGAGGCCTTTCCGGATTTTGCCAACCAGTTCTCGTTTGGTGGGCTGACAATTTCCGGCAATTTTTTCATATCGCTCAACTCGCGATCTGACTTTTCATGGCTGGTTGTGTCCCCTTATGGTGCGGGGCATTTTATCCAAGGATTGTCGGTTCAAGGTAATGTTTTCAAGGCGGTAAACGGCAATGTCGAACGTGCCGACCGGGTTGATACAAGCCGCGCTGATCTGGCTAAAGGGCGGTATCGAAATATCGTTTTTGATGGCAACACGTTCAACAATGTTGGCACAGTTACGATCAATCCTGTTGTGATAAATCATGACCAAAACACCGATGCTGCAACGTGGAACGTATCTGCATCAGGGCGGTTACCCTTTGATGGGTGGGCCCGTGCAGTTCAGTCGGTGCAGCCCGTTGAGCAAACAAAATCTGGTAGCACAGACGTGTTCATTCAACCTTGGGCGCAAGTTGAACAAGGCGCGGATAAATCTGAAGTACGACTAAAGTGGGGTCAGTCCACTAGGGGGCGGGCTAATGTGACGATGCGGTGCGACACGCCTGTCTAGCATTGGTTCTTGGCTGCGTTCGCTAGTTAGCGTGGCCAAGTTTTGTCACCTCAAGACGGAGTTCCTGCAGCGCAATTTCTGTCTGCACAAGTTTCACCGTCACAGGCCCTGTCATCTCACGCGGATGATCGAACAGATCACGGCGCAGGGTGCGCAAATCACGCTCCATCCGGTCGATGTGCGACAGGGTGATGCTGGTTGGCGTTTGCCAATCCGTCGAGGGGCTAAAGGTGCGGTGCATACTCATGCAAGCTTGCTACGACAGCATGTCTTAACGCTCAGTTACGCAGCGGTGAAAAACCCGCTGCGTATGTTCGTTTTGTCAAAAGGCGATCTAGCGCCGTTTGCTGCGCTTTGTTCCGCCCCGTTGCCCGGCACGTCCTGCGGTTGAGCGGCCCGATGCTTTTTGCGCATCATCAACTGCTTTCTCAACAACTGCTTGGCGGGCCAGAGGATCGTCGGACACCACCAAATCTACAGTCTCAAGACGCTTCACCTCGTCACGCAGGCGGGCGGCTTCTTCAAACTCAAGGTTTTCGGCGGCTTTGCGCATGTCTTCGCGCAGCCCATCAAGATGTGCCGCAAGATTATCACCGGCCATCGGTTTTTCGATGGTCGCTGTCACGCGGTTCATATCCACGTCGCCTTTGTAGAGACCGGCCAGCACGTCTTCGACGTTTTTCTTCACTGTTTCAGGTGTGATGCCGTGTTCTTCATTATACGCAATTTGCTTGGTGCGGCGGCGTTCGGTTTCGCCCATGGCGCGCTCCATGCTGCCGGTAACTTTATCCGCGTACATGATCACGCGGCCTTCGGCGTTTCGCGCCGCGCGGCCGATGGTCTGCACCAATGACGTCTCCGAGCGCAAAAAGCCCTCTTTGTCCGCATCAAGAATTGCCACAAGCCCACATTCGGGAATGTCGAGACCCTCACGCAGCAGGTTGATCCCCACCAGTACATCAAATGCCCCAAGGCGCAGGTCGCGCAAAATCTCAATCCGTTCAATCGTATCGATGTCTGAGTGCATGTAGCGTACGCGAATCCCTTGTTCGTGCAGATACTCCGTCAGGTCCTCGGCCATGCGCTTGGTCAATGTCGTGGCCAGCACCCGCATGCCATCCGCTGCAACGCGGCGGATTTCATCCAAAAGGTCATCCACCTGTGTCTCAACGGGGCGAATTTCGATGACGGGGTCCAAAAGGCCTGTGGGGCGGATGACTTGTTCTGTGAATACGCCGCCTGCTTGTTCGATTTCCCAAGCGGCTGGAGTAGCTGACACAAAGACAGACTGGGGCCGCATCGCATCCCATTCCTCAAATTTGAGGGGGCGGTTGTCCATGCAAGACGGAAGGCGGAAGCCGTGCTCGGCCAGCGTCATTTTGCGTCTGAAGTCACCTTTGTACATGCCGCCGATTTGCGGCACAGAGACATGGGACTCGTCAGCGAAAACAATGGCGTTGTCTGGGATGAATTCAAACAGTGTGGGGGGCGGCTCGCCCGGTGCGCGGCCTGTCAGATAGCGTGAATAGTTCTCGATCCCGTTGCAAACCCCAGTGGCTTCCAGCATCTCAAGATCGAAATTCGTGCGCTGTTCAAGGCGCTGCGCTTCAAGCAATTTGCCATCTGCCACCAACTGATCAAGCCGAACCCGCAGTTCCTTTTTGATGCCCGTAATCGCTTGTTGCATCGTAGGTTTTGGGGTGACGTAGTGACTGTTGGCGTAGATGCGGATTTTGTCGAACGTGTCTGTTTTCTCACCAGTCAGGGGGTCGAATTCAGTAATGGTTTCCAATTCTTCGCCGAAGAAAGACAGCCGCCACGCACGATCATCAAGGTGGGCAGGGAAGACTTCAAGGCTATCTCCGCGCACGCGAAACGTGCCACGCTGAAACGCCGCGTCGTTACGTTTGTATTGTTGGGCGACCAGATCGGCGATGACCTGACGCTGATCGTACATTTTGCCCACGTGGATATCTTGGGTCATGGCCCCATAAGTTTCGACCGAACCGATGCCGTAAATACACGACACGGACGCCACGATAATAACGTCATCACGTTCCAAAAGCGCACGGGTTGCAGAGTGGCGCATACGGTCAATTTGCTCGTTAATCTGGCTCTCTTTTTCGATGTAAGTATCAGAGCGCGCTACATAGGCTTCCGGTTGATAGTAGTCATAATAGCTGACGAAATACTCGACTGCGTTATCGGGGAAAAAGCCTTTGAACTCCCCATAAAGTTGGGCGGCCAGCGTTTTGTTAGGCGCAAGGATGATCGCGGGGCGTCCCGTTTGCTCAATCACTTTTGCCATAGTGAATGTTTTGCCGGTGCCTGTTGCGCCAAGCAGCACCTGATCGCGGTCGCCGTTCAGCACACCAGTCGACAGTTCTTTGATGGCCGTGGGTTGGTCGCCCGCGGGTTCAAACTCGGTGTTGAGCTTGAACGAAATGCCGCCCTCCAGCTTGTCACGGGTTTTCACGTCTGGCGCGGGATTTGCCAAAACGGGCGCTGTCGGGCGTGGTGGCTGGCTATCTGAATGGGCGTAAGACATGAGCGATTCCCTTTGGTCAGCATACAATGTGACGCCTTCTACCGTGGGTTCAAGGGAGCCGCTGGATGTTGATCAAACAAATAGCTCGCTTAAATGCGAAAATTGGAATATGATAAAGGTAGGCGCTGGAGTGTAGCCTGGACTGAGCGGTTCATTCCCCTATCTCCCACGGTCGTTTCAGAGTTTTCGCTTCAGCGTCAAACCTTAGTTCAAACCGATGTATGCCAGATATTGCATTTACCCGCAGAGTTATGGATATAGGCATCAGCCAACGTCTGAGGGTTCACCATGCGCGCACGTATTTATAAGCCAGCCAAAACTGCCATGTCTTCGGGCACAGCAAAAACGCGTAAATGGGTGCTGGAATTTGCTGCAGCCTCGTCGCGCGATGTGGATCCGTTGATGGGCTGGACCTCATCTGATGATACCCAAAGCCAAGTGAAGCTGACGTTCGACAGCAAAGAAGATGCGGTCGATTATGCGCGCGACAACGGTATTGAGGCAGTTGTGCAAGAGCCTAAAACGCGCCGCCCTAACGTGCGTGCTGCTGGCTACTCCGAGAATTTCGCTGTAAACCGCCGAGGCGCTTGGACGCACTAGGGTTACCTGCCGTTTCTGGTGTTCGGAACTTACGTGAGTATAAACAAACGCACACCACCCTTGCGCAGCTTGCACCCAAAGCGCTATGCCAACACCCAAGCGGTCCCTTAGCTCAACTGGATAGAGCAGCTGACTTCTAATCAGCAGGTTGAGGGTTCGAGTCCTTCAGGGATCGCCAGTGTTTTTTTCCCACCTCTTGTACCCTGCACGGTAAATGTCTTTGATGGCCTTAAAATTTTGCCACCTCACTCAAGGACGCTGTCTCATGACAAAGTATATTGATCTCAATTCTGATCTTGGTGAGGGCTATGGCCCTTGGCGGATGGGCGATGATGCGCGGATATTGGGGTTGGTAAGCAGTGCGAATGTGGCCTGTGGTGGGCACGCGAGCGATCCCGACACGATGCACGCCACACTTGGTGAAGCGGCGTCAAACGAGGTTTGTGTTGGCGCGCATCCCGGGTATGCGGACCCACTTGGCTTTGGGCGCCGTGTTATTCCTATGGCGGCTGCGCAGATCTCTCATATGGTTGCAGCACAAATTGGGGCGTTGAGCGGGGTCGCGCAATTGACCTCAGCGCGTGTCGCGTACGTTAAGCCGCACGGTGCTCTTGCCAATTTGGCTGCGCGGGATGCGGAGGTTTCGAATGCCATTCTTGATGGGGTTGGCGCACTGCCTGTTTTAGCGATTTCTGGGACTGTGCTTGAACAACAAGCCAAGGCGCGGGGTCATCAGGTTTACTCGGAAATATTTGCCGACCGCGCGTATCAGGCCAACGGCGAGTTGGTGCCGCGCAGCGAAGAAGGTGCGGTGATACATGATCCTGTTTTCGCGGCTGACCGGTTGATTGCGTTCTTGGAAAGCGGTGAAATGCCGGTGCTCGGTGGTGGATCTATTGCTCTTGAGGCGCACTCAATTTGCGTGCACGGCGACACGCTAGAAGCCGTTGAGATGGCCTCGCAAATACGAAAGCGTTTGACGGCGCAGGGCGTCGAAATTCGCTCGTTTATCCAAGGCTAAGTAATGATGAAAGCAACGTCAGTTGGTGAAGGGGCGGTGCTCTTTCAGCTTGGGGAGGTCGCAGACGAGCGGACCCATGCAGCGATTTGCGCTTTGGCTGAGGCAATCGCGGCGGCAGATATCAACGGCGTGGTCGAGGTCGTGCCCGCATTGATTAATTTGTTGGTGGCGTTTGATCCTATTCAAACAGATCACGGCGCGGTCACGGCGGCTGTTCAGGCGTTAAAGCCAGATGCTGCCGCCAGCAGAACGCCTCAGGTCCACCGTGTGCCCGTGTGTTACGATCCGGAATTGTGCCCTGATTTACTGGAAGTGGCGAGACTGACAAACCAGAGTGTTGAGGCTGTTATCGCAGCACATTTGGGGTCTGAAATGCGGGTTGAGATGTATGGGTTTTCACCAGGATATGCCTATTTGCGCGGTCTGCCGCAAAGCATTCACTTGCCGCGAAAACCCGCTGCGGTACGCGATATTCCAAAAGGCAGCATTATCATTTCTGGCGCGCAGTCTTTGATCACGACACTGACAATGCCGACGGGATGGTGGGTCATTGGGCGTTCTGGGTTCGACGTGATTGAAAGCGATGCGCCCGATCCATTTGTGTTCAAGGTCGGGGACCGTGTGGTCTATGAGCGGATCAGCCGCGCGGAGCTGGGTGTGTAATGGCGGTGGCTGTTTTGAAAGTGGTCGCGGCTGGCCCATTGATCACGGTCCAAGACGCAGGTCGCTTTGGCCATATGCGCTACGGGGTTCCAGCGTCTGGGCCTATGGACCGGTTGGCGTTTGCTGCGGCGCAGGTGATGATTGCTAATCGTGCTGCCGCTGCAGCGATTGAAGTGACGTTGGGCGGGCTCGTGCTTGAATGTGTTGAGGGCGAGGTCAGCTATGCTCAAGCAGGTGGTGGTTTTGCAGGGGGCTGGCACGTGGCAACGCTGCGTGCAGGTGATCGGTTGCGCGTTCAGGCGGGCACATGGGGGAGTTGGTGTTATCTGGCTTTTGCAGGTGATCTGGCGCGACCCAAGTGGTTGGACAGTTTTGCGACCCACGCGATTTCAGGGCTTGGTGGCGGTGCCGTTCGCACAGGCGATGTGCTGCGCGTCGAAAACGCGGAGGTGCGTAGCGCCCGTGAGGGCAGCTATGACGCCCCTCCACAGCCTAATCAAACCGCGCCTGTTTTGGTGACGCCAAGTCCACAGGGCCGTCATTTTGCGGATGACGCGGCGGAGGTGTTTTTGGGCAGTACGTATAAACTGACGGATGCGTTTGACCGGATGGGGGTTCGCTTGGATGGGCCTTCGGTTGTGTTGGATGAGGCGCTGGGCATCCCGTCTGAGCCGATCGTGCGTGGCTCTGTTCAAGTGGCGGGCGACGGTGTGCCGACTGTTTTGTTGGCAGATCATCAAACAACGGGAGGCTATCCCAAGATTGCGACTGTTTTGTCGTGCGAGACTGATCGGTTTGCTCAAATGCGGTCAGGTGCACAGGTTTCGTTTCAAGCAGTTACGCCGGAGGCGGCAGTTGCCTATGCCCGAACTGTTGCAGAAGCACGCGTGTCGTTTTTGGACGCTTGCGCAGCGCCGCGGGCCAGTTTGGATGAGAAGCTAATGCAAATGAATTTGATCAGTGGTGCTGTGGCCGGATCAGAAAATTAACCGCGTGAGTTAGTAAATTTCAGGCTGAGAAATTTTGTATGAGAGTAAAAAACTGCAAGTTCATGGGGAATTTTTGGGATTTTAGCGATGAGTAAGTCGCTAATGCGCACCCGATTGACCTGTGGATGACCGTTGAAATGCAATTCACAGGTCTGAATGTGTAGTAAATGGGCGGATCACTGTCGGTTTTGGCAGTGCAGATGCGCAAAAACGACATTTTTGACGTTTTTTGACCGAATCCCCCTTGTAGCTCAGGTCTCGTTGTTAAAGGCTAAGGGCAACGGCGCGCGTGAAGGGAAACTTCACTTAAAACGAACGTGCTGAAGTTCAAACGGGAGACTGAAATGAAAAAGACATTACTTGGCGTTGTTGCCGCGACTTCGATGGGCCTCATGGGGACCACAGCGATGGCAGACTGCGGTGATGTATCCATTACCGAGATGGATTGGGCGTCTTCGGCGGTTGTGACATCTGTATCAAAATTCCTGATGGAGCAGGGTTACGGTTGTAACGTGACTGTTGTGCCGTCCTCGACTGTGCCTGCGCTGACATCTGTTGCTGAAACCGGCGAGCCGGACATCGTTACTGAAACTTGGGTCAATTCAACACCTGTTTACGAAGAGCTTGTCTCATCGGGTAAGTTGGTCGAAGTTGCAGATGTTCTGTCAGACGGCGGCGTTGAAGGCTGGTGGATCCCGCAGTACCTTGCGGATGCGCACCCAGAGCTGCTGACCCTTGAAGGCGTTATGGCAAACCCTGAGTTGGTCGGTGCGCGCTTCCACGACTGTCCATCGGGTTGGGCGTGCGATGTCATCAACAACAACAACATCAAAGCGGTCAACCTTGAGGGTAGCGGTATTGAGCGCTTCCAGCACGGTTCAGGTGAAACGCTTGCTACTGCGATTGCTGCTGCATATTCCGAGCAAGAGCCATGGTTTGGTTACTACTGGGCGCCGACATCTGTGCTTGGCAAATACCCGATGGTCCGCGTTGATGTAGGTGCGCATGATCCAGAAGCGCACGCGTGTAACGGCACACCGGATTGCGCGACACCAACACTGTCAGCATACCCGACAGCTAAAGTGAAAACTGCCGTTTCCGGCGCGCTGACTGAGCGTGAGCCAGAGATTGTAGAATTGATGAGCAACGTAAGCTTCACGAACGCGCAGATGGGTGAAGTTTTGGCGTGGCAAGCGGACAATAACGCAAGCTACGACGAAGCCGCAGTTTACTTCCTGACGAACAACAAAGACGTCTGGAGCAACTGGCTGAACGCGGAAGCAAAAGAAAAGCTTTCCGCACTGCTTCAGTAAGCGTTAAGGTCGACACAGCAGCGCCCGCCGATTTGCGCGGGCGTTGCTATTTTAAGGATCCGCTCTTTTTGAGAGCAAGAGGTCTGCAACAGGGAACGGGAAAACATGGCATTTTATGATTGGGTCTTTGACGGGCTCGGGCTCCGGGAATGGTGCAACAGCGATACAAGCGCTGCACCGCTATCGATGGCAGATTTGCTGGCGCAAGCCGGCAATGACGAAGGCGGCGAGGGGGTTCCTTTCCCGTCTCTCGATGCGTTGAACGAAAGCTGCGGCACGGTCAGCCAGACACGCGACCTGACAGCGGGCATCGAAGAAGCATTTTTGGCGGCGAAATCATCACTGAAGCTGGTGCTTGATCCGATCACACAACCGCTGTCTTGGGCCCTTGATGGGGCGCTTTGGCTGTTTCAGGCTGTGCCGTGGTTCGTGATGATCCCGTTGTTGGTCCTTTTGACATGGTACGTTGCGCGATCCTTTGCGGTGACAGTGTTTGTCGCACTTTCCTTCTTGTTTCTTGGCTTCATTGATCACCTTGACGTGGCGATGCAGACCTTGGCGATTATTTTTGTCTGTACGGGGCTGTCGGTCATACTTGGCGTGCCTATTGGCATTGCGATGTCGAAATCCGACACGATGCAGCGGGCGTCTATTCCGGTGCTTGATTTGCTGCAAACCTTGCCATCGTTCGTTTATCTAATCCCGCTGATCTTCTTGTTCTCGGTCACCGAGTCCAAACTGTACGGTATTGCGATCATCCTCTATGCGATCGTGCCGATCATTCGTTTGACCGATTTGGGCATTCGCCTTGTGGACAAAGACGTGATCGAAGCTGCCGACGCGTTTGGCATGACCAACCGTCAGAAACTTATCAAAGTACAACTTCCATTGGCGTTGCCCAACATTATGGCTGGGGTGAACCAGACCATTATGATGAGCCTTGCGATGGTTGTTATTGCGTCACTTGTGTCTGCACCTGGCCTTGGTGTGCTTGTGCTGCGCGGTATCCGTAACCTTGAATTGGGTGTGGGTATTGTTGCGGGTATCGGCATCGTGCTGTTGGCGGTTATCCTTGATCGCACCTCAAAAGCTGCCCTGTCCCGCGTGGACATGGGTCGCAACCAAAACTGATCCGGAGCAGGACACATGACACAAGAACCAAAAGTCCGCCTGCGCGGAGTGTACAAAATTTTCGGCTCTGAGCCGGAAGCAATGATGCCCCACGTTCATGGCGGCATGGGTAAAGAAGAGTTGCTGGCCGAGCACAAACACGTTCTTGGCCTGCAAGATATCAACGTTGATATGCAGGCCGGTGAAATCACGGTTGTGATGGGTTTGTCCGGCTCGGGTAAATCTACGCTGATCCGTCACCTAAACCGTTTGATTGAACCAACTGCGGGCGAAATCTTGATCGACGGCGATGACGTGATGAAGCAGTCGGAAAGCGGTCTGCGCGCCCTTCGCCAAGAGCGGATGTCTATGGTGTTTCAGAAGTTTGCTCTTCTGCCGCACCGGACTGTTTTGCAGAACGCTGCTATGTCACTCAACGTGCGCGGTATGGATGTTGAGACCCAAGAAAAAGAGGCGGCCAAGTGGTTGGACCGTGTGGGTTTGGGCGGCTATGAGAACCGCTATCCATCACAGCTTTCTGGTGGGATGCAGCAGCGTGTGGGGATCGCCCGTGCGTTGACTGCGAACACGGATATCATGTTGATGGATGAGGCATTCTCTGCTCTTGATCCACTGATCCGCACGGATATGCAGAACCTGCTGTTGGAGCTTCAAGCAGAATTGCAAAAGACCATCATCTTTATCACGCACGATCTAGATGAAGCGCTTAAACTTGCTGATCACTTGGTGATCCTGAAAGACGGCGCAGTCGTGCAGCAGGGTGAGCCGCAGGGTATTCTGCTTAACCCAGCTGACCCCTACATTGAGGACTTTGTCTCGGATATTAACCGCGCGCGTGTGTTGCGGGTGAAATCTGTGATGGGCGCATTGTCTGCCAAGAAGTTCTCAGGCGATGTACAGCTGACGGACAACCTTGAAAGTCTGATCGCGTTGTCTGAGGGGGATACGTCCAATATTTACCGTGTTCTCGATGGTGAGACGCCCGTAGGTCAGCTGGATATGCGGGACCTTGTCAAAGCGCTGGTGCCCCGGATTTCATCGGCCGCGTAAACTCTGTGTGCAGATAGACAAAAACAACAGCCGCGCAGGGGAGACCCTTCGCGGCTTTTTTTATTTTTTTGAATAGAGGAAGTGGTTTAGCGAAGTCGGATTAGGCGCCGTGTTGAAGCACACAATTAATGGCATCAATCGCGCGATTGTCCGACAGCGAGTAATAGATTGCTTTACCTGAACGCCGCGTCCGGACCATGCCTTCGGCGCGTAAACGGCCCAATTGCTGGCTGACAGCAGATTGACGGATACCAAGCAACTCTTCGAGATCTCCGACAGATTTCTCACCGTTTGCCAAATGACACATGATCATCAATCGTCCAGCATGCCCGAGCGTTTTGAGATATTGCGCAGTATCTTCTGCCAGTGGGGCAGTGCGTTGCGCGATGCTGATGGTTTCGTCTCTCAAAGTGTAAATCCTTAATTACATAGTAACTGTAATCTAAAGTTTACACTAATGGCAATGGGAAACTTCCGTAGCGGTACTCTGCGCTGTTTTCCGCTTTACGACTGACCGCGCCTCCAGCCCAAAAAGACAAAGAAACACAACACCATTAGGGCTGCGGACAGTGCAAATGCGGCCCCCGGCAGATAAATACCAACGTCATCTGTGAAGTGATAAAAGAGCCACGTTAAGACCAGCGGTGCCAAGATCATTGCCAAGGACTTGGCCGAAGCTATGACGCCTTGCAGCTCTCCTTGCTGATCTGCGCCTGCCGCGCGGCTCATCAACCCTTGAAGTGCGGGTGTCACAACGGCACCAAAGGCGGTCACGGGAGTGAAGGCCAGCACCAGCCATCCCAGACTGACGCTTGATAGGAACACAAACGCCAGCCCGTTGAAGACAAAGCCGTAGATGATTGTATTTACCTCGCCAAATTTTGGGATGACCCAGCGGATCAGAAATCCTTGGACGATGACCATCGAAATCCCGAACGATGCCAGTGACACGCCCACCATTGAGGGCGCCCATCCAAACCGTTCTTGGGTGAAATAAGCCCATGTGGCGGGGTAGACGATGAAGGCAAACTCATAAACGAAAAAGAGTGTGAGTAGCGCTGTGACCCCCTTCAGTTTGCTAATCTGCAATAGCGCTCCAAGCGGGTTGGCGCGTCGCCAATCAAGGGGGCGGCGTATCGCATCCGTCACAGTTTCGGGCAATACAAAATAGCCCAGAACAAGGTTCATCGCAGCAAGACTTGCGGCGGCATAAAACGGCGCGCGGGTTCCGAACTCAGCCAACAGTCCGCCTATTGCGGGGCCCAACACAAAGCCGATACCAAAAGCGGCGCCGATCAGCCCAAAGTTGGCAGATTTTTTCTCTGGCGCGGAAATGTCGGCAATGAATGCGGCCGCTGTGGATTGGGTCGCGGCGGTAATCCCACCCACAACGCGGGTTAAAAACAGCAACCAAATGGTGCCAGAAAGCGCCATCACCAAATAGTCCACTGCCATGACGAAAAGTGAGATTAATAGAACCGGCCTTCGGCCAAAACGGTCGGACAGTGATCCCAAAACGGGCCCAAAAACAAACTGCATCACAGCAAAAGTTGTGGCCAAAATACCGCCCCAAATCGCGGCTGTTCCCAAAGTGCCACCACTTACTTCGCGGATGAGATCGGGCATTACTGGCAAGATCAAGCCAATCCCCATCGCGTCAAGCGTTAGCGTGATCAATATGAAAACAAAGGGTAGGCGTGTGCTTTTGATTGGCTGCTGCGCAGTTTCGGAGATGTTCATATGTGGCCTATGTCTTTTAGAAACTGCGTGATCACTTCTGCATAGGCTTTGGGCGCTTCAACGCAAGGTAAATGACCGACACGTCGCATCAGGTGAAATTTCGACCCAGGAATGACATCAAGCGTTTCGCGGACCAAGTCCGGTGGAGTTACTTGATCTTCCGAACCGGCGATCCCCAAAGTTGGCAATCGTAATGCGCTTGTTGGTGTGTAGAAATCCGTGCCCTTGATCGCATGACAGCAGCCAAGGTAGCCCTCTAAAGGGGTCGACAAAAGCATCTGGCGAAAATTGCGGGTCTGATTGAACATCGCGTAATCGCGGCTGAACCATTTCTGCAAAATACTGTCAGCGGAATTGCTTAGCCCGTGCGCGCGATACGCATCAATCTGGTCTTGCCAGTGGTCAGCATTTCCAATTTTTGCTGCCGTGTTGGACAGGATCAGCCCGCGTACAAGATCAAGCCGCTTGACTGCAAGCCCTTGTGCAATCATCCCGCCGATAGACGTTCCAAGCACCACTGCATCCTGCACACGTAGATGACCCAAAGCCGCTTCAATGTCGCTGATTAACTGGCCCATTGAGTAGGGGGCATCGGGTGCGCTTGAGCGGCCATGCCCGCGAATATCGCATCTGATTATTCGCAAGTTAGGGGGTAAATATGGCAACAATCCATCCCAGATGCCCATATGTGTTCCAAGCCCGTGCAGCAGCACTAATGGCGCGCCTTCACCTTCTGATTTGCAGAAGATTTGCTGCCCCTGTGGGCGATCGATGATGTGTTCACTCACAGATGTCAGTCCAGCGTTTCAAGCGCGCGCGCAAACATTGGTGCGTCCACATTGCCGCCGCTGGCAGTGGCAATAATGGTATCTCCCAGACCCTTATTGTGAAAAAGCGCTGCTGCTAATGCGATCGCACCGCCTGGCTCCAGAACGACTTTTAGGTGGGTAAATGCCAATGCCATTGTTCGTAGGCACGTTTCATCACTTACAGTAATGCCGCTGTGCAGCAGGCGGCTCATGATGGGAAAAGTCATTTCGCCCGGACTGGGGCTGATGATGGCGTCACAAATACTGCCGGTGGTGGACGGGTTGCTCAGTCTCTTGCCCGCTGCAAGCGAACGGATCACATCGTCAAAGCCAACCGGCTCAACGGGACGGACACGCATTTTTGGTGCGTCAGCCTCAAGCGCGAGGGCGATGCCACTCACGAACCCGCCGCCGCCGCAGCAAACCAGAACATCTGCTTCATCAATGCTGGCCTCTTTTGCTTGCGCAGCAATTTCCAGCCCGCATGTACCTTGGCCTGCTATGACATCGGCGTTATCAAATGGCTTGATCAGAGTAAGTTTACGCTGCGCAGCAATTTGCGCACCAATTTGATCCCGATCTTCAGATTCACGATTGTAAACAATAACTTCTGCGCCAAGCGCCTTGGTATTATTGATCTTAGTGAGCGGTGCATCCGAGGGCATGATAATCACTGCAGGTAGCCCAAAATGCTGCGCAGCATTTGCAACACCTTGGGCGTGGTTCCCACTTGAATATGCAAGCACACCTTTGGTGTCTTGTGGCAGCGCACTTATGGCCGCCCAGCCACCACGAAATTTGAATGACCCCGTGTGCTGCAGGTTCTCAGCTTTCAAAAATAGGCGCTTGCCCGCAATTTTGTCGAGGGCCGGTGAATTGAGCAGTGGCGTACGGCGCACGTGCCCTTCAAGTCTTTTGTCCGCTGCGCGAATTTCATCAATGTTCATAAACAATCCAACCATTTGTTCAGGGTCTGCACTGCCGCTGGTTCGTCCAAAAATGGCACATGACCGCGGTCTTTGATGATGGCGTGCATCATATCGGGGCGTTTGGCCAGCATCTTGTCGAGGGTGGCTTGAGTAAACAGGTCTGAGTTTTCGCCCTTAATTGTGCAAATTGGTAAACCTGCCAGCGCATCAAATAGGGGCCACATGTCTGGAAGGGGTGTATCAGGGGGCGGCAAAATGGTTTCCGACAGGCGCGGGTCATAGTTGATTTTCAAGCCATCTGGAGTTTGGCGATAATGCGTGTGCACTTCTTCGTGCCAACGGCTGGCTGGTACATTCGCAAAGCCCACCATCAACTGCGCACGCATGTTGGCCGCCTCAGAGTAGGTTTGTGCAGCAGGATTGCGCCCCACATACGCACGGATTGCATCCATGCCAGTTTGGGAAATCTCGGGCCCGATATCATTAAGCGCGACACCGGTGAGGCGGTTTTTGTGCGTCGCGGCAAGCGCCATGGCGATTAGCCCGCCGCGTGATGTTCCCAGGATTGCGGTGGAGTTCACCCCCAGATAATCCAGCAGGTCCAACGCGTCTTGGGCTTCGTGAGCGATTGAATATGTGGCAGGGTCGGCCCAATCTGATTTGCCCCGCCCGCGGTAGTCCATCGTTATGATCCGCACATCGCCGCGTTGGCGCAAATGGGGGATGACATACTGAAAATCGTCACCATTACGGGTCAGCCCAGACAAGAGCAAAAGGGGCGTGCCGCTGCCCTCGTCAGTATAATAAAGGTTGGTGCGGTCAGCTGCTGCGAAAATTGGCACTAGAGATACTCGGCAATTTTGGTCAGGTCCCGCTCGATAATTTTTGGCACCCCGTAGAGCCGGTCTACAGGGTCACCGGCTCGGTTCACCCAGACGGTGCGCCAGCCGTAGTGCGCCGCACCTGCCGCGTCCCAGCCGTTGGATGACATAAACAGCACCTCATCTTTTGGCGCCGTTACCAAGTCATAAACACGCGTGTCGGGTTTGAAGACGCCGATGTCATCGATGCTCCAGACATTTGTAAACGCATGGCTTAGCCCAGCGGACCCGATCGCAGCATTCAACATGTCGTGGGTGCCGTTGGACAAAATGCTGCAAGATATACCGCGCTCTGATAGATCGCGCAGCACAGTTGCAACTTCATCGTAGGCATCAAGGTGGCGGTAAAGGTCCAGCAATCTTTGGCGCAGATTTGCGTCAGAAATTCCCTGTGCCTCAAGGGCCCAATCAAGCGCGTCTTGAGTGATTTGCCAGAAATCAGCGTGTTCTTTGGCGATTGTGCGCAGCCAAGTGTAGTTCAGCTGTTTGGCGCGCCAGTCTGCCGCAATTTGTTGCCAGCACTCAGCTATTGCGTGGTTTTCTGGCTGTGATGCTGCTCGGCGCGCGGCCGAGGCTACATCAAACAACGTGCCGTAAGCATCGAATACACAGGTGGTGATGGGCATTGCCTTGGCTCCTTCAACGTACAAAGCCAGAGTGCCCATCCGCCCGCCAGCGTCAAGCGTGTCTGTGACGCGCTAGGTCGTGTGCTAGAGGTTTTCGGATTGCGGCATACCAAGAACGTGGTAGCCGCCATCCACACGGATGATCTCGCCGGTTGTGCACGCGCCTGCATCCGACGCCAGATACACTGCTGTGCCGCCCACGGCCTCTAGGGTTGCGTTTGAGCGCAGTGGTGCGTTTGTCTCGGTCTGTCGGAAGGTCTTGCGCGCGCCGCCAATCGCGGCACCTGCTAAAGTTTTCATCGGGCCGGGGCTGATTGCGTTTACGCGAATGCCGTCCGGGCCAAGGTCATTGGCAAGATAGCGCGTTGCACTTTCAAGTGCCGCTTTGGCAACGCCCATCACGTTATAGAAAGGTGTGACGCGGTTGCTGCCTTGGTACGTCAGGGTCAGTACTGTGCCCCCGTTTGGCATCAACAAAGACGCGCGTTTTGCGCAATCAATCAGAGAATAACAGCTGATCGCCATGGAGTTCTTGAAGTTGTCCCGTGAGGTGTCCGAGATGCGGCCCGTCAGCTCATTTTTGTCGGAATACGCAATGGCGTGCACCAAAAAGTCGATTGTGCCCCACTTGTCTTTGAGCGTCTCAAACGCTGCATCCATTGAGGCGTCATCGGTGACGTCCACATCGACCATAATGTCCGAACCAACGCTTTCAGCCAGTGGCGCCAGACGCTTGCCGAAAGCTTCGCCTTGGTAAGAGAATGCCAATTCGGCGCCTGCGCGGTGCATTTCGCGGGCAATGCCCCAAGCGATTGAGCGCTCATTCGCGACACCCATGATCAGGCCGCGTTTACCTTGCAATGAATTGGTCATTTTTCTTCCTCATATACTTACGAACTAAGTGACCCGTTTGGGCGCTTAGGTCAAGTTGACGCAGGGTTTTATGAGGAAGGGTTCGATGTGCGAGCAGCAGTTGAAGCACCCGCACATCTGGTTCGTAGGGGGTTAGTCTTGGAACTTGCTCAACAGCATTGAGCCGTTAGTCCCGCCAAAGCCGAACGAGTTTGTCATGACCGTATCAAGGCCAGCGTTGTCAACGCGCGCGGTTGCAATCTCTGCAGGGTCGAGCGCCGGATCAAGTGTTTCGACGTTGATTGATGGCGCGATAAAGTCGTCTTTCAGCATCAACAGGCAGTAGATCGCTTCTTGTGCGCCAGTTGCCCCTTGTGAGTGGCCGGTCATTGATTTGGTCGAGCTGATCACAGGTGTGCTGCCTTGTCCGAAAACGCGGCGCACTGCTTCTACTTCACCAACGTCACCGACAGGTGTCGATGTGCCGTGGGCATTGATGTAGCTGATTTTGCGGCCTTGCGGCAAAGTTTGCAGCGCCAAACGCATTGCCCGTTCGCCGCCCTCACCAGATGGCGCAACCATGTCAGCACCGTCGGATGTTGCACCAAGGCCTGTGACTTCTGCATAGATCTTCGCGCCGCGCGCTTTGGCGTGCTCAAGATCTTCAAGCACCACAATCGCGCCGCCCCCAGCAATGACAAACCCGTCACGGTCCGCATCAAACGCCCGTGAGGCTTTTTCGGGCGTGTCGTTATATTTCGATGACATCGCACCCATCGCATCAAAGAGGCACGACAGGGTCCAATCAAGTTCTTCGCCGCCGCCTGCAAACATGACGTCTTGCTTGCCCATCATGATTTGCTCGGCTGCGTTACCGATACAGTGCAGGGAAGTGGAACATGCAGAGGTGATTGAGTAGTTGATACCCTTAATTTGGAACGCGGTTGCCAAATTCGCACTGATTGTCGACCCCATACATTTTGGCACCGCAAATGGTCCAATACGTTTGGTAGCTCCACTTTTCAAAACAGTCTGATGTGCTGCAAGCATGGATGACGTTGAAGGGCCGCCAGAACCTGCAACCAAACCGGTGCGCGGGTTCACAACGTCTTTTTCTTCAAGGCCTGAATCGGCGATCGCTTGGCTCATGGCGATGTGGGCGTATGCCGCGCCGGGGCCCATGAAACGCATGGCGCGTTTGTCGATATGTTCCTTGGGGTCAATTTTCAGGGTGCCGGCGACTTGGCTGCGAAACCCGTGCTCGGCCATTTCCTCAGACGCAACAATTCCGCTTTTACCGGCTTTCAAAGCGGTAGTGACTTCCTCGGCTGAATTTCCGATGGGCGATACAATTCCCAGTCCTGTGACGACAACGCGGCGCATGAGCAGCTCCCTTTATTGGCTTTATGGATATGTATGGGAGAGCCGCTGGCGGGGCAAGAGGGGCGCTGACCAACAGCGGTATCGAAGCGTACGGGTCAACGAAAAGTGCCGCTGTCTTTATGAAGCAGCGGCACTTTTATTTGTCTCAACTGTTTTGGGTGAACCCCGTGTGATCCTTAGCTTTCGCTTAGGGCCACTTTCATGTCTTTGACTTGGTAAATCACTTCGCCGTCTGCCTCCACGATGCCGTCCGCAACGCCCATGGTCAGGCGGCGGGTTTGGATCGCCTTGGTGAAGTCAATTTTGTAGGTCAGCAATTTGCGGTCAGGGCGCACCATGCCGGTCAGCTTCACTTCGCCAACGCCAAGCGCATATCCGCGCCCCTGCCAGCCGCGCCAGCCAAGGTTAAAGCCCGTTAACTGCCACAGGCCGTCAAGGCCCAGACAGCCGGGCATGATGGGGTTGCCGGGAAAGTGACAATCGAAAAACCACAGATCAGGGGTGATATCGAACTCTGCGGTGATGTGGCCTTTGCCGTGCGCGCCGCCGTCTGCAGATACGTCCGTGATCCGGTCCATCATCAGCATGGGTGAGGCTGGGAGTTGTGCATTGCCTTCGCCAAATAGCTCCCCACGGGCGCATTTTAGCAGATCATCTTTGTCGAAGCTGGTGGGGAATTGGGACATGTTTTTCTCTTTCGTCACATTGCGTGGCTTGCTCATGTCATCTCTATCATTGCCGTAAAGTCAGGTGCAACCGTCTGGAATCCTATGGGTAAAGAGCTGAGCAAATGCCCATAAAGAAAAGCCATCTTTACGCATTCTTGCCTTTGCAGTTGAAAACGGCTCGCAAAATAGCATATATCAACGACATGAGTACTGAGACGCTTCTCCCAACCCAACGTGGCACTGACTGGCTGACAGCCGTTGGTGTGCGCCCAACGAAACAACGCGTTTCATTGGCGACATTGCTTGTGGGCGATGGGCAGAACCGCCACGTAACGGCCGAAGGGCTTTATGAGGCTGCGTCAAAATCGGGCGAGGGTGTTTCTCTTGCGACGGTTTACAACACTCTGGCCGCGTTTTGTGATGCGGGCCTGATGCGTGAGATTACAGTTGATGGGGCGAAAAGTTATTTCGACACCAACATGTCAGATCACCCGCATTTTTACTGGGAAGACACCGCGTCTTTGACGGATGCGCCAGCGGATCAGCTGGAAATTGCCAAACTGCCGGACTTGCCCGAAGGGGCTGAGATTGCGTCAGTTGATGTCGTCATCCGTCTGCGCCGCACTTAATTACCTGTTAAATTAGCACCACTGACCCGGCTCCATTAGTCCGAGGTCCAAAAGCTGTTGTGAGTGCCATTCAAACTGCACCGAATTACGCCACTGAAACGTTGAGATATCAAAAGACGAACCGGGGTTCCGTTTTAGCGCCTTTGCTGTGCGAAAAGAGGCCACCACCGCAGTGATGTTGTTGTGCCAAGGGCAGGCATACGTGTTGTATTCTTCATCGTTCAATGTGTGATCTGTCCACAGCTCAAGTCCTGACTTGGCACGAAACAGGCTGATCCGGTCAATCTTGCGGCGCTGCTCAGGGATGTGTTCCTCGAACCGCCACCGTACTCCGCCAAAGAAATCAAGCTGCCTTTCTTTCGGCTCCCAATTGGCGTCGGGGTCTTTGCGGGCCAGTGCGTAATAGCCTGATTTATCAAGGTGCGCGCGCTCAACGGAAACCGCATTAGGATACGCGTTCAGATCGTCTGCATAGAGGTCAATCACATATGTCAGCATCGCATCGCGGCGTTCTTCGGCGTGAAACTGTAGCATTTCCTTGACGCTACGGGTCTCGCAGAACGGGTAAAACAAGTATTCAGCGTTATGACAGTAATAGACCCATTGCCCGTTTGCGGCACCGATGACCCGGTTTACGTGCGCGCAAACCGCCGCTGGTTCAATCGGGTCATAGGCAATGCGGTGCACCACCTTTTCATGGGTGGGATCGATGGTGATGTCATCCACCGCAAAGACCAAAACGGTGCCAAACCCAAGACCAAGATGATGTTTGATCGTGTTGTTCACCTCAACGCTGTCTTCCACAAAGATCAGCGCGATCGGCCCTTGGCGCAACACATCTGCGCCTGAGGCGATGAAATCATCTAACGTATTGTGCCGCATAAGCTGTGAAATCCGTCAATAGTACCCGTTGACAGTGCTTCAATAGCGAACCATTTGCATGCCAGAACTACATTATATACATGGGCGCATGGGCGCGCATAGTGCTTTCCTCATCCCAACCAGCAAGGGTCCTTGTCATGGCTGACACCAAGAAGTTGTTTATCAAAACCTACGGCTGTCAAATGAACGTCTATGACAGTGAACGCATGGCTGAGGCGATGGGCTCCAAGGGCTACACAGAAGTGTCCAGCCCCGAAGAAGCAGACATGATTTTGCTCAACACATGCCACATCCGTGAGAAGGCCGCTGAAAAAGTCTACTCCGAACTGGGCCGCCTCAAGACGCTTAAAACCGATAAGCCTGATCTGAAGATTGGTGTAGCGGGCTGTGTCGCTCAGGCTGAGGGTGAAGAGATCATGCGTCGCCAGCCCGCAGTTGATCTTGTTGTTGGGCCGCAGTCGTATCACCGCCTGCCCGAGATGGAGGAGAAAATCCAAACGGGCCGCAAGGCGCTCGACACGGATTTTCCTGAAGAAGATAAATTTGACCACCTCAAGTCGCGTCCCAAAGCCAAACGTGGTCCAACGGCGTTTCTAACGGTCCAAGAGGGCTGTGATAAATTTTGCGCGTTCTGCGTGGTGCCTTACACTCGCGGTGCCGAAGTCAGCCGCCCCGCGTCGCGCATCGTCACAGAAGCCCGTGATCTGGTAGAACGCGGTGTGCGCGAAATTACCTTGCTGGGCCAAAACGTGAATGCGTACCACGGTGCGGCGGACGACGGTTCTGATACGTCATTGGCGCAACTTATCTGGCAGCTGGACAAAATTGACGGCTTGGAGCGCATCCGCTTCACCACTTCACACCCCAATGACATGACCGATGACCTGATCGAGGCACACGGTACATGCGATAAATTGATGCCGTATTTGCACTTGCCAGTGCAGTCAGGAAGCAACCGTATTCTCAAGGCGATGAACCGTAAACACACTGCCGAAGAGTACCTTCAGGTGATTGAGCGTATCCGCGCAGCGCGCCCTGACATTATGCTCTCTGGCGACTTTATCGTAGGCTTTCCGGGTGAAACGGATCAGGACTTCGAAGACACTATGTCTTTGATCCGCGCCACAAACTACGGCTCTGCGTTCAGCTTTAAATACTCTACACGCCCCGGCACGCCAGCGGCAGAAAAGCCGCAGATTGATGATGGGGTCGCAAGCGAGCGCCTTCAGCGTCTCCAGACACTGATTTCAGAGCAGCAACGCGCAGGTCAAGACAGTATGGTTGGTCGCAAAGTGAAAGTTCTCTTTGAAAAACGTGGCCGTCGCGAGGGGCAGTTGATTGGCAAGTCCGAGTATCTGCACGCCACCCATGCATTTGCCCCGGATCATCTGTTGGGCGAGGTGGCTGAAGTGCTAATCACCGCCTCTGAAACCAACTCGCTGACCGGAGAGCTTGTCTCATCCTGAAGTGCGGGCAGGCCTTTGGTCACCGATATTTCATACGATAGTGCGCAAATTGGCAAAAATAGGCTGTTCGCCTAGCCATTGTTGCGCAATCACGCACAATATGTGGTAGTTTTTTCTTCACAAACTGCCCGAATTTGCTAGAGTTTTAGGTATTAACGGATTTTTGACACGCCGACGTCAAAACTGATTTCTGTGTTTTTGAGTGAACACCGGTTACAACGGCAGAGGATACATCTCGTGGTGAATAGAGTGAAAAACATAGCGCAATCCGCTATCGCAACGGCTGCGGTCGCTGTGGCGGCGTTGGCGTTTCAGACAACTGATGCAGCTGCACAACAGCGCACAGTGGTAGGCGAGCGTTACGTACCAACAATCTGGGTTGATCCCGATGGCTGCGAGCATTGGGTGATGGATGACGGCGCGGAAGGCTTTATGACGCCTCACGTCACCCGCCAAGGCATTCCGGTGTGTAATCGCGGCAATACGTGCGGCGTCATCAACTCTGACCAACTTTTTGCCACCAACCGGTACCATGTCTCGAACGCAGGCCGCGCGCGCTTGGCCGAGTTTTTCCGCGAAACCGGCGCGGCGGGCTACGTTATCACTGGCCACACAGACAGCCGCGCATCTGACGCCTATAACATGCGCTTATCATTGAACCGCGCAAACGCGGTCGCCGCGGTGGGTCGCTCTGCAGGGGCGAATATTGTGGATGTGCGTGGTTACGGGGAACGCCAACCACGTGCATCAAATAAAACCCAAGCAGGCTTGGCGCAAAACCGCCGCGTTGAAATCATCTGTATCCGCTGAGGAGTGAGTAAATGAATATTGTGAAAACCATCGCTCTTGGGTCGGCGGGACTGCTTATGGCGGGCTGTGTGTCTGGCTTTGAGGGTGGACCTCGGGACGACAAAACCGTTGATGCAGGCTTTCGTGGCAACAAAGACCTAAGCCAGTTGCAGGCGGGTATCTGGGTTGACCCAACAGGCTGCGACCACTGGATTATCGATGACGGTATCGAAGGGTATTTGTCCGCGCGTTTGGACCCCGACGGCAAGCCAGTTTGCTCAGGCGTTGCCCCACCCAACACAGCAATCGGTCCTTTCAAGGGCGCCGATGATGTATCTGATCCGCTCTGATCCGGCTGATCCTAGTGACGTGTTTCTGAAACCCCTGCCAATTGGCGGGGGTTTTATTTTTAGCGCTACAACACTTTAGGGCGGTAAACGTTCATTGTTCGCGCTTTTGCTTTGCTGCGGCTTTGCGTTCTTCATGCCGTTGCCAAAGGAACATCTGACCGTTTTGTCGTGCGTTGGCCAACCATAGACGTTTGCGCACGCCTGGGCTTTCTAAGTGCGTGTAAACGCCGCCAGAGTGGCGCGGCCAGTCGATCGCGTGTCCTTGTCTGACCATTTCTGCGGACACATCTGTTCCGTCTGGTAGGTAGCATTTTGCGACTGCTCGTCCGAAGTGATCAATTGCTGTAATTTCTGCTGTGATCCGCTGTCCCTTACACAGTTCAAGAAGTTTCCATTTGGCTTTTTGGCCGTAGGGGTGATTGATCTCGGGGGCATCAACGCCAAACAATCTGATTTCCGTTTTCTGAATGCGCAGGCTGTCTCCGTCGATAATGTAGGCGGGGCCTTCCAGCTTTTCGCCCACCTCAGGCGTTGATGGCTTTGGAAGTGGGCGTAACGCCGTGGCGCTCGGAGCAGCGGTTTTTCGTGTAGACCTGACTTGCCTCGGCATGGTGCTTTGCCGCGGCCTTTGTGTTGGGTGTGTCGGAGGGGTTTTGTGCCCCATCTGCGATGCAATCCACCAAACAACTGCACATACGGCTATAAGCGCAAATATTTCCATAAACCCGTTCACCAATTAATACGGCTGTGCCGCTACCACTAAATACCTCAGTACTATGTCGGCAAAATGTTGGTAGGTACAGACTTTGCTGGGAATGAGTGTTCGGCTGGGTCGTTGCGTCAAAACGTCTCTTATCTCTTCAGCACGCTGGTCGTCCGAAAAAATGTTATAATTCTGTGAAACAGGCTTTTGGTGGGTTGCATCCCCATTCCCGTGGGGACACGGTTGAAGCCACGTTCTGGCCAATCGCCACCGACACATCAAAAGGGAGACATGATTGCCTGTCGATACGCTGATACCTGAGACCGGATCTGCTTCAGATCAGGGTCCAGACACAACAGAGACGCTTCTCGAGTTTCCTGACAACCGCCTTTTGATTGACCTGTGCGGTGAATACGATCGCAATCTTAGCCACATTGAGAACGCGCTTTCGCTTCAGATTATTCGCCGTGGCAACCGTCTGGCGTTGATTGGTGACGTGGACACAAGTGCACGTGCGGCGCAGGTTTTGGGTGGGCTCTATATGCGGCTTGAAGCGGGCGGCGAAGTTGATATTGGCGAAATTGACGGCGCACTACGCCTGAGCGCGCCTGTTTTCGATCCTGCCAAAGACAGTGCTGAGGAAAAGCCTGCAACGGCCGCAGGCGGCATGACCGGTGCGCAAATCGAGATGTTCAAAGGTGGTGATGTTGAGATCACCACTCGTAAGAAATTGGTCAAACCGCGCACGCAAGCCCAGAAAAATTATGTGCGTGAGATTTTCAAAAATGAGTTGTGCTTTGGTATCGGTCCCGCCGGGACAGGCAAAACGTATCTTGCTGTCGCTGCTGCGGTGAATATGTTTGTTGGCGGTAAAGTGGATAAGATCATTCTATCGCGACCGGCCGTTGAGGCCGGTGAGCGTCTTGGCTTTTTACCCGGGGACATGAAAGACAAAGTCGATCCCTATATGCAGCCGCTCTATGATGCGTTGAATGATTTTCTGCCGTCCAAACAAGTTACAAAGCTGATCGAAGACAAAAAGATCGAGATCGCACCGCTTGCCTTCATGCGCGGTCGGACGTTGGCCAATGCGTTTGTTGTGCTGGACGAGGCGCAGAACGCCACATCCATGCAAATGAAGATGTTCCTGACCCGTCTGGGTGAAGGGTCAAGAATGGTGATTACTGGTGACCGCACGCAGGTGGATTTGCCGCGTGGTGTTCAATCAGGGCTGCGTGACGCAGAACGTCTTTTGAACGGGATAAAGCACATCAGCTTCAACTATTTCACCGCCAAGGACGTTGTGCGTCACCACTTGGTAGCCAAAATTATTGAGGCGTATGACAAAGATGATCCGGCCAAAGGATGATCGATGTCGTTCTGGAAGACGCGCGCTGGGCGGGGCTTGAGGCGCTGGCTGTTGCTGCCACTGACGCTACGCTGACCCATTTGTCGCTGGATCCTGTGTCTTATTTGGTGTGTGTGATGGGCTGTGATGATGCGCGGATTGCCGAGTTGAATGCCGAATTTCGCGAGAAACCGACCGCGACAAATGTGTTGTCATGGCCCGCTCAAGAGCTTGCCCCACCGCAAGCCCCAACACCTGATCCGTTCGAGGATGAAACAGAGTTGGGTGATATTGCACTGGCCTACGAGACGTGCCATCGCGAGGCAGAGGAAGCCCAGCTTACGCCACAGGCGCATATTACCCATTTAATTGTGCATGGAACCCTTCATTTATTGGGGTATGATCACATTGAAGACACAGATGCAGAGTTGATGGAGGGTTTAGAAGTAGAAATCCTTGCAAAACTGGGCATCCCTAACCCATATTAGCTAAGTCCGAGGGCGACTGGCCCCTTACAAACACGATTGTGACACGATGAACGACAGTTCCGACGGCTCCTCTAGCGCAGCGCAACGCGCGCAGGCACTTGATGCCACACCGTCTAAATCCCCTTCCTCTGATGACACTAATGATGTCGCGGCGGAACTCCGCTCGACTGATGCGCAACCTGCCATTGAGGCTGACGTCCCTGTGGCAAAATCTGACAGCTTTTTCGGCCGTATTATTGGCGCGCTTAGCCCTGCGGATGATACCCGTTCCGATGCGGGGGCAGGCGCAAATGCTGGCGCGCGCTCGACCCACGGGATGATCAACCTGCGCCGGTTGCAGTTGGATGACATTGCTATTCCGCGTGCAGATATTACCGGCGTGGCGCTTGATATTTCAAAAGATGATCTGGTCGAAGTTTTCCGCCACAGCGGCTTTACCCGCTTGCCCGTTTATGATGGCAATCTTGATGCGCCGGTCGGGTTGATCCACCTAAAAGACCTTGCCCTGCGCCACGGGTTTAACGGGTCCAAAAAGTTTGACCTAAAAGCGATGCTGCGCGAATTGATCTATGCCCCGCCCTCTATGCCGACTGGGGTTTTGCTGCAAAAGATGCAGGCCGAGCGCATTCACATGGCGCTTGTCATCGATGAATATGGCGGTGTGGACGGCTTGGTCACCATTGAGGATTTGATTGAGCAAGTCATCGGTGAGATCGAAGATGAGCACGATGTGGCCGATGCAGACATGTGGAGCCAGGAAACGGATGGCAGCTACCTCGCGCTGGCCAAAACGCCACTTGATGAGTTTGAGCACCACATCAGCCAATCCCTGACGGATCACGAAGACATCGACGAAGAGGGTATCGATACCCTTGGTGGGCTGGTGTTTATGTTGTCCGGTTCGGTGCCGGCGCGCGGCGAGGTGGTCAAACACCCTGCTGGACCAGAATTTGAAGTGATTGACGCAGACCCCCGCCGGATCAAACGCCTTCGGGTACGGGTGCCTTGATCCCAAAACTGCCCGTTTGGGTTTCAGCTATCGCCGGTGCTGTTGTTGCCCTTGCTGGCGCCCCCTTTGGCATCATTGCCGCGGCTTTTGCGGGGGGTGTTTTGCACCTGTCGCAATCTGTTCATGACCGCAGCATACGTGCGGCGTCTCTGCGCGGCTGGCTGTTCGGCTTTGGATATTTCGCTGTCACATTGCATTGGATTGTTGAACCGTTCTTGGTGGACGCTGCGCGGCACGGCTGGATGGCGCCTTTTGCCTTGGTGTTTTTATGCGGTGGCTTGGCGGTGTTTTGGGGCTTGGCACAGGGGGTGGCGTTTTTTGCCACGTCTGAAACTGTACCGGCTGACGGCTCGACTTTTCATTTCAAGACGACCTGGAAACGTGAACGCACATTGGCTTTGGGGCCGCGGGCTCATGCTTATTTTCTGATGAATTGGGCTTTTGCACTGGGTGGTGTTGAAGTGCTGCGCAGCTTTGCGTTTACGGGATTTCCTTGGGGTTTGTTGGGCTATATTTGGGTCGACACGCAGGCTTCAATGCTTGCCACTGTGGTTGGTCCCCATGGTCTTGGGTTATTCAGTTTGCTTGCTATTTGCATCTTTGCATGGGCGGTGCTGAACCGCCATGTCTTGCCTGCCCGCGTGGGGTGGGGGACGATGATTGGGGTGCTAACCGTTGTGTTGGCTGGAATGCAGCCTATGCCACCTGCGCCAGCCAATGTTGGGTCCGCTGTAGCGGAGCAAACGCTGGTCCGGATTGTGCAGCCAAATGCGCCGCAATCCGAGAAGTGGCTGCCCGAAAAAGCGCGTGATTTTTTCGACCGAAGTGTCGCGCTGAGCGAAGCTGCACCTGAAAATGGCGGGCGCAGGCCCGATTTGATTGTGTGGCCCGAGACATCAATTCCCGTTTGGTTGGATGAGGCGGATGTCGCGATTGGTATGATTTCGCGCGCACTGCCACAAACACCGGTGATTGCGGGGCTGCAGCGCGCAGATCGCTTGCGGTTTTTCAATACAGCCGTTGTGATTGATGATGGTTATGTGACGGACTTTTATGACAAGGCACAATTGGTCCCGTTTGGTGAATATCTGCCTCTTGGTGGCCTGCTGTCCAAGCTTGGCATCTACGGGCTTGCCGCGAATGAGGGGGGCGGTTTTTCGCGCGGTATCGGCATGCGCACGCTACAGGTAGGCGACCTGGGTCGCGCACAAATTTTGATTTGCTACGAGGGGATTTTCCCGCATTTGGCGGGGGCAACCAAAGAGCGCCCTGCCTTTTTTGCACTGATCACTAATGATGGATGGTTTGGCAACTGGGCTGGTCCGCGACAGCATTTGGTGCAGGCACAGTTTCGCAGTCTTGAGCAGGGCATCCCAATGCTGCGCTCGGCCAATACGGGGATCAGTGCAATAATCGATGCCCGCGGACGCGTGACAGCACAACTTGGGATGAACCAAACAGGCTTTATCGATGCAGCGGTGCCCGCTGCGCGAAAGGTCACACTTTATGCGCGTACGCGTGATTGGCCGATTATCGGCGTCTTTATGTTGTGGCTTATTGGCACGTCTGTGCTGGTGTGGCGGCGTTCGTCGTTGACGTGATGTGCCTAAAGGCATAGCGAAGACGCCATGCCTCACCAACGGCTTCCTGACGGTGTGGGCGGTATTCAACTGGAGCACGTTTCATGACACGATCTAATTACACATTTACTTCGGAGTCCGTTTCCGAGGGTCACCCAGATAAAGTCTGCGACCGGATTTCCGATGCAGTGCTTGATGCCTTTTTGGCCGAGGAGCCTGAGGCGCGTGTCGCAGCAGAAACGTTCGCCACCACAAACCGCGTTGTGATCGGCGGCGAGGTTGGCTTGTCTGATCCCGACAAGCTGAAAGACTACATGGGTCGCATCGACGAGATTGCGCGCGCCTGCATCAAAGACATCGGTTATGAGCAGGACAAGTTTCATCACGAAACAGTTGAGATCACCAACCTGTTGCACGAGCAGTCGGCGCATATTGCCCAAGGTGTTGATGCTTCTGCGGACAAAGATGAAGGGGCGGGCGACCAAGGGATTATGTTTGGTTTCGCCACCCGCGAAACAGATGCGTTGATGCCTGCGCCTATCCAGTATTCACACGCGATTTTACGCCGCTTGGCAGAAGTGCGCAAAGACGGCACAGAGCCCACATTGGGGCCTGATGCCAAGTCACAGCTTTCTGTTGAATACCGCGATGGCGTGCCCGTTGGTGTGTCCTCGATCGTGTTGTCGACCCAGCACCTTGATGCCTCAATGAGCAGTGCCGACGTTCGCGCAGTTGTTGAGCCCTACATTCGTGAAGTGCTCCCCGAGGGGTGGATATCTGCGGATACCGCTTGGCACGTGAACCCCACCGGCAAGTTTGTGATTGGCGGGCCGGATGGGGATGCGGGTCTGACGGGCCGCAAAATTATCGTGGACACTTACGGCGGTGCAGCCCCCCACGGTGGGGGTGCGTTTTCGGGTAAAGACCCGACCAAAGTAGACCGGTCAGCGGCCTACGCAGCGCGTTATCTCGCCAAAAATGTTGTGGCTTCTGGTATGGCTGCGAAATGCTCGATCCAGCTGAGCTACGCAATTGGCGTGGCTGAGCCGTTGTCGATCTATGCTGACACATTTGGCACAGGCGAAGTGGATGATGCGGCGATAGAAAAGGCGATCCGTACAACGATGAGCCTGACACCGCGCGGTATTCGCGAACATCTGGGCCTAAACCGTCCGATCTATCAGCGCACAGCGGCCTATGGTCACTTCGGCCGTAGCCCTGAAGCGGACGGTGGATTTAGCTGGGAGCGCACGGATCTGGTGGATGCGCTGAAAGCAGCGGTCTAGCAAACCGTTTAGAGTGATACGTGCCGCGTGCGAACGGCTTGCTTGCCAAGTCTGCGCGCGGTGCGTAAACCGCCGGTCATGACCGATACAACACACAAAAGCGGTGCGCCTTGGCGTAATTTTTATGGGCGTTTCAAGGGTAAGGGCCTGCGTTCTGCGCAAGAGCGTTATCTTGATGAGGACCTTGCGGCTTTGTCGCCCGGTGCTGTGTCTTGGGAGGATAATCCCGAACGCACTCCTTTGGAGTTACCAAAGGTTTTTGGCGACAAAGATGTGTGGCTTGAAATTGGTTTTGGCGGCGGCGAGCACTTGGTGCACCAGGCATCAGAGAATCCGCAGGTCGGCATTATTGGCGCAGAGCCTTACATCAACGGCGTGGCGATGTTGCTTGGTAAAGTGCGTAAAGCAGGCGTTGAAAATCTTGCAATTTACCCCGGTGACGCCCGTCATTTGTTCGATGTGTTGCCAGACGCGAGTATTTCAAAGGCGTTCCTTCTTTATCCAGATCCATGGCCCAAAAAGCGCCACCATCGCCGCCGATTTGTCACCCAAGAACATCTTGAACCTTTGGCGCGTGTGCTTAAACCTGGCGCTGAATTCCGTGTGGCGACTGATATTGCAGACTATGTTCGCCAAACCTTGGTTGAAGTTCCGAAGGCAGGTTTTGAGTGGTTGGCCGAAGCGCCTGCAGATTGGCGCACCCCGTGGGGTGACTGGATTTCGACGCGGTACGAGCAAAAGGCCATCCGTGAAGGGCGCCCCCAACATTATCTGACGTTTCGCAAGATTTGATCTAGTGGAGTGAGTATTTCTGCCAAAGCGAAACTGGCTGATTTACCTAGCATTAGCCACGGGTTAGAACGAGACACCGACCAAGTGGTCACCCAACGAGCAGTCCCAAGAAAGAGCGCGTATTATGTCCAGCCACGGTGAGCCAATTCAAATGCAATCGAGCAAAGCAGGCCCGCTGCGCGGTGAGGCAAATGTACCGGGCGACAAGTCTATTTCGCACCGTGCTTTGATTTTCGGGGCGATGGCTGTGGGCGAGACAACAATCACTGGATTGCTTGAAGGCGAAGATGTGTTGGACACCGCAAAGGCGATGCAGGCATTTGGTGCGACAGTGACCAATCATGGCGGCGGTAAATGGTCTGTGTGCGGTGTTGGTGTTGGTGGCTTTAGCGAACCTGAGAATGTGATTGATTGCGGGAATTCCGGTACTGGCGTGCGCCTAATTATGGGGTGTATGGCCACCAGCGATATGTCTGTGACGTTTACAGGCGATGCCTCGTTACGCTCGCGGCCGATGGCCCGAGTGACGGACCCGATTGCGCTGTTTGGGGCGCAGTCTTACGGCCGCAGTGGTGGCCGCTTGCCGATGACAATTGTCGGTGCCGCCGATCCGGTGCCTGTTGAATATGTCACGCCTGTTCCGTCTGCGCAGGTGAAGTCGGCTGTTTTGTTAGCTGGTTTGAACGCGCCAGGTCAAACAGTTGTCATTGAGAAAGAAGCGACCCGTGATCATACAGAGCGGATGCTAAACGGATTTGGCGCCAGCGTGATCACCGAGGAAGGTCCAGAAGGTCGCAAGATTACCCTGACGGGCCAGCCGGAATTAAAGCCGCAGGACATTGTGGTGCCGCGTGACCCAAGCTCGGCCGCGTTTCCTGTGTGTGCTGCGTTGATCGTTGAGGGGTCTGATGTTCTGGTACCCAACATTGGTCTAAACCCAACGCGTGCTGGTTTGTTTGAGACCCTGCGCGATATGGGCGCTGATTTAACGTATGAGAATTTGCGCACCGAGGGTGGTGAGCCTGTTGCTGATCTGCGTGCGAAATACTCGCCCAATATGCAGGGAATTGAGGTGCCAGCAGAACGCGCTGCGTCGATGATTGACGAATACCCGGTGCTGTCTGTTGTGGCGAGCTTTGCCAGTGGCAAAACGTTCATGCCTGGTGTGAAAGAGCTGCGTGTGAAGGAAAGCGACCGCATCGATGCAATGGCCCAAGGTCTTCGCGCTTGCGGTGTGCAAGTGGATGAGGGAGATGATTGGTGGACCGTGCACGGTGGTGGCGCGGGTGGAAGCGCCAAAGGCGGTGCGACTGTTGAGAGCCGTTTGGACCACCGTATTGCGATGAGTTTCATGGTACTTGGTATGGGCACGCCGGAGCCTGTCTGTGTTGATGATGGCGGCCCGATTGCCACAAGCTTCCCAATTTTTGAGGCGCTTATGAACGGCCTTGGTGCCAAAGTGGCGCGCGCGTGACCCTGACCGTTGCCATAGATGGACCAGCAGCCAGCGGGAAGGGTACGATTTCAAAACGTGTAGCTGCCGAGTTTGGTTTTGCCCATTTGGACACAGGACTTTTGTACCGTGCCGTGGGGGCCAAAATGCTTGCGGGTGTTGAGCCGATCGTTGCCGCGCAAACTCTTAAAGCGGCTGATTTGACGCCAGAAAACCTGCGCACCGCAGAGGTGGCACAGGCCGCGTCAAAAGTGGCGACGATTGAACAAGTACGGGCCGCTTTGGTTGATTTTCAGCGTGCGTTTGCAGCGCGTGCGGGCGGTGCTGTTTTGGACGGTCGTGATATCGGCACGGTGATTTGCCCCGATGCGCAGGTGAAATTATTCGTCACAGCCAGTGCCGAAGTGCGCGCCGAACGGCGGTATCTCGAGCTGGCGGGCAAGGGGCATGACGTGACCCGCGACGGTGTGCTAGCAGATGTGGTTGAGCGTGACCGCCGCGACAGCGAGCGTGCTGTTGCACCGATGAAGCCTGCAGAAGGTGCAGTGGTGATTGACACGTCCACATTGGATATTGAGGCGGCCGTTGCGCGTGCGAGCCAATTTATCCGTGCAGCGATAAAGACTTAAACCTCACTATTTATTTGTTATGCTCACCTTGTTGCCTGCGTTCAGAGCGTGGGCACTACACTTGTGCGAGATAAACGGAGCCTGCGCCCAATGTCTGATTTGAAGATTACATGCCCCAAATGCAGCAGTGAAATTGAGCTGACTGAAAGTCTGGCAGGTCCCATGATGGCAGACATGAAGGCGCAATTCGCTGCTCAATTGGAGGCCAAGCGGCATGAGACGGAGCAAGCGGTTAAGGCCGCGGAACTGCGTGCCAAAGCGGCTGCAGAGCAAGCAGGCAAGCAGAACGCGCAAGAACTGGCAGAGCGGCTGGCGGACCGAGAGGCAAAGCTGACCGAAGCACAGGCTGCCCAAGCAGCGGCCATGAAGCGTGAGCGCGAGTTGGCGGATAAAGAGGCTGAAATTGAGCTGACCATTCAAAAGCAGCTGGCGGTTGAGCGTGAGAGTTTACGTACCAAACTGGCAGTTGAGGCCGAACAGAAAGCGGCTTTGCGCATTAGTGAGCAGAGCCAAACGATTGAGGGGCTGACCCGCAAGATCGAAGAGCTGCAACAGCGCGCGACCCAAGGCAGTATGCAGGCCCAAGGCGAAGCAGCCGAGCTGGTTTTGGAAGACACGCTGGGTACGGCATTCCCGTTAGACGTGCTGGAACCTGTTGGTAAAGGTGTCAGTGGGGCTGACGTTGCCCAAGTGGTTGGTGATGGCCGCGGTGGTGAAGCCGGTACAATTCTCTGGGAGAGCAAGCGGACCAAAAATTGGTCGCCTGCGTGGCTGGCTAAGTTGCGGGAGGATCAGCGCAAGGCCGGTGCGCATATTGCCGTGCTGGTGTCCACCGCATTGCCAGATGGTGTGCAAAGCTTTGATCTGATTGATGGTATCTGGGTCTGCGGTCCTAGTTTTGCGGTGCCGCTTGCCCGGTCTTTGCGGCAGGGGCTGTTAGATGTGTCCACAGCAAAGGGCCTTAAGGTTGGACAGCAAAGCAAGATGGAGCTTGTTTATGACTATCTGACAGGGACACAGTTCAAGCAGCGGATTGAAGCGGTGCACGAGCGGTTCTCGGTCATGGAGGACGCGCTGCGCAAAGAGCGGATATTCATGGAGAAGCAATGGGCGGTTCGACAAAAACAACTAGAGCTTGTGCAAAGCTCAATGCTTGGAGTTGGCGCAGACCTGAAAGCGATTGCCGGTGCGTCCATGCCAGAGATTGATGGCTTGGATATGGACGTTATTGGGGGTGATGTGACTTAGGACATCTTTTTGAGCAATCTTTAGTTTCACAATGATATCATTCGAATTGAACCCTTGACTGAATACTGAGTGGTAGTAGGGCGGCGCTACTAATTGGTTAATGGCTATAAACGAGAACTTTCATGGATACTTTCATGCGCGGCTTTTGTGCTGCCCTCTACTCTGGCGATGCCTGTACGGCCGCTGACTTCCTTAAATTGCCGAACGCGATGTTTCATAATGGTGCGATGCGGGTGAACAACTCACATGCGGAGACGCGCAATATGATCGAGGCGTTCCAAGCGGCTTACGCGAAATTGGGCCCGTTTCGTCATAATGCACAGATATTTCACCAAGCTGCTGAAACAGACACGCGGACAGCGGTTTCTCTTGAGACAGACTTTTTTGCGCCCGATGATACAGTCTTGGGCAAGGCGAAATGTGAATTCTGGGTCGAGCAAACAACGCTGGGGCCGAAAATTGCGATGCTTGAGATTATCGCCTCATTGCTACCCACGGATGTCATCGAAGATCAGCTCTTTGGTGCGCATACGGAACACCTGGACGCAGCCCTTGATTAGCAAGGGAATCTTGCTTATACGCGCGCTTGTTAAAGCGTCGAAACAGATGCGGACATGAGATTTGAGCAGGGTCGGTTTGCACCGGCCCTGAAGTTTTCGTGGACCAGCTGTTTTGAGGATTTGGCCAAATTCATCCAAAGACCGGCGGAGACAACCGCACGGCCAGAAAACTTTTAAAAAGGACGTTAACGCCACATGGCTAACACAATGGAAGAGTTTGAAGCACTCTTGAACGAAAGCTTCGAGATGGACACTCCCGATGAGGGAACAGTCGTCAAAGGTAAGGTCATCGCGATTGAAGCAGGCCAAGCCATCATCGACGTAGGCTACAAAATGGAAGGCCGCGTTGAGCTTAAAGAATTCGCAAATCCAGGCGAAGCTCCCGAAATCGCAGTTGGCGACGAAGTAGAAGTCTTCTTGCGCTCTGCTGAGAACGCCCGTGGCGAAGCAGTTATCTCACGCGAGATGGCCCGCCGCGAAGAAGCATGGGACCGTCTGGAAAAAGCATACGCCGCAGAAGAGCGCGTCGAAGGTGCTATCTTTGGTCGCGTCAAAGGCGGCTTCACTGTGGACCTTGGCGGCGCAGTTGCGTTCTTGCCTGGCTCACAAGTTGACGTACGCCCCGTACGTGATGCCGGCCCGTTGATGGGTCTCAAGCAGCCGTTCCAAATCCTCAAGATGGACCGCCGCCGTGGTAACATCGTTGTATCGCGCCGTGCGATCCTCGAAGAATCACGTGCCGAACAGCGCGCTGAAGTCATCGGCAACTTGGCTGAAGGCCAAACTGTTGACGGTGTGGTCAAGAACATCACCGAATACGGTGCGTTCGTTGATCTGGGCGGTGTTGACGGTCTGTTGCACGTTACTGACATGGCATGGCGCCGCGTTAACCACCCGTCAGAAATCCTGACGATTGGCGAAACGATCAAAGTCCAGGTCATCAAGATCAACAAAGAAACACACCGCATCAGCCTCGGCATGAAGCAGTTGCAAGAAGACCCATGGGATATCGTTGCGGCGAAATACCCACTGGATTCTGTGCACACTGGTCGCGTCACCAACATCACGGACTACGGTTCGTTTGTTGAGCTTGAGCCAGGTGTTGAAGGTCTCGTTCACGTGTCTGAAATGTCTTGGACCAAAAAGAACGTACACCCAGGCAAAATCGTTTCCACCAGCCAAGAAGTCGAAGTCATGGTTCTGGAAATCGACGGTGCAAAACGCCGTGTGTCACTTGGCCTCAAGCAAACACAGCGCAACCCATGGGAAGTATTTGCTGAGCAATTCCCAGTTGGTACAGAAGTCGAAGGCGACGTCAAAAACATCACCGAATTCGGTCTGTTCATCGGTCTCGAAGGCGACATCGACGGCATGGTTCACTTGTCAGATTTGACATGGGAAGGCCGCGGCGAAGACGTGATTGGCGATTACCAAAAAGGCGACACAGTTCAGGCTGTTGTTACTGAAGTCGACGTTGAGAAAGAGCGCATCAGCTTGTCTGTAAAAGCGCTTGGCGGTGACAAATTCGCAGAAGCAGTTGGCGGCGTATCACGCGGTGCAGTTGTAACTGTTGAAGTGACTTCCATCGAAGACGGCGGCATCGAAGTGACTTACGAAGGTATGAAAGCCTTTATCCGTCGCTCTGATCTGTCACGTGACCGTGCCGAGCAACGTCCAGAGCGCTTCAGCGTTGGTGACAAAGTTGACGCACGCGTAACAAACATGGATGCGAAAACACGTCGCTTGGGTCTGTCGATCAAAGCACGTGAAATTGCAGAAGAAAAAGAAGCAGTTGAGCAGTACGGTTCTTCGGATTCCGGTGCATCGCTTGGCGATATCTTGGGCGCAGCGCTTAAGTCTGACGACTAATCCGTCGCTTCTAATTTGCTAGTAAAGGCCCCGCATCTTGATCATGCGGGGCCTTTTTCGTCTCGAATCGGGGAACTACTGATTTGCGGCGGTGATTAGGTTTGAGCCAAGCTGATCCAAAATACGTGCCTTCTTTTGTCGTTTGGCGCGCAAAAACCTGTCAAATTTAACCTAAATTGCATGCTAGATGCTGCAACGGCTTGTTTTCTAGTGATTTTCTCCGCCTAATGTTCCAACGTTTAGGCGTGAGTAAGTAGACTAAGGGGGCCGCGACATGATCCGGAGCGAACTGATCCAAAAGATTGCTGATGAAAAACCGCACCTTTACCAGCGCGACGTTGAGAAAATCGTGAATACGATCTTTGAAGAAATCATTGATGCCATGTCTCGTGGTGACCGAGTTGAGCTGCGTGGTTTTGGGGCGTTTTCCGTCAAGAAGCGCGATGCACGCCAAGGCCGAAACCCGCGTACGGGCGAGGCTGTTTCGGTTGACGAAAAGCACGTTCCGTTCTTTAAGACCGGTAAGCTGTTGCGTGAGCGTTTGAACGACTAACCGCGGCGCTGTTGCAGAGTTAAGGAGCAAAGTATGCGCTACATTCGGTACGGCATTATTGGTGCGATCGCGGTTGTGTTGATTGTGGTCGCCCTTGCGAACCGAGGTGTGGTGACATTGCGCATTCTGCCACCAGAACTGGCCGAATTAATCGGTGTACCGCTATTGGCCCGCTCAGTTGATCTACCCCTATTTCTTGTGATTTTTGGTGGTATTGCAGCCGGTGTTTTGCTTGGTTTTGTATGGGAGTGGATGCGCGAGCATAAAATCCGCGCAGCCAAAGCCACGACTGAACGCGAGCTGAAATCCCTTGAGCGTGAAGTACGCCGCCTAAAAGGGAAACAAAACGAGGGCAAAGACGAGGTCCTCGCGTTGCTTGATGACGCCAGCTAATCCATGGCACCTTTGATCCGAACAAAATTTTGCGGCCTAAGCCGGCCCGAAGACGTTACTGCTGCGGCCGATGCTGGTGCGGCGTATGTTGGTTTTGTCTTTTTCCCAAAAAGCCCCCGCAACGTGAGCATTGAACAAGCCGCAGATTTGGCCGTTACGGTGCCCGTTGGGATTGCGAAAGTTGCCTTGGTTGTAAACGCGAGTGATGCTGAGCTGGACGCAATTGTTGAGGCTGTGCCCTTGGATATGCTGCAGCTACACGGCGCGGAAAGTGTTGAGCGGGTGCGCGAAGTGCGCGCGCGCTATGGCCTTCCAGTCATGAAAGCTGTTGGCGTGGCGGATGCGGATGATCTGCCTGCGCTAGATGCCTATGCGATGGCCGCTGATCAGCTTTTGATTGATGCTAAGCCACCCAAAAACGCCGACCTGCCCGGTGGTAACGGTTTTTCGTTTGATTGGCGTTTGATTGCGGGCAAATCTTGGCCCGTACCGTGGATGCTGGCTGGTGGTCTGACCCCCGATAACGCGGCTGAGGCCGTGGCCATGACAGGCGCGCGTCAGTTGGATGTGTCCTCAGGGGTTGAGGCAAGTGTTGGCGTTAAAGACGGCGAGCTAATGACGGCCTTTGCTGAGGCTGCCAACGGCGGAATATCCTGAAGCTACGCGTGTCAGACCGCGTTCTCTTCCAATACCTCTATAGGAACGATTTCCAACGCGCGCTGGTGGGTCGCCTCAAGATGGACTTTGGGAGCGCAACCTTCGTGGTGGGCTTGCAAAAAGCGCGTCGCACATAGGCACCAACTGTCACCTGCTTTCAAGCCCACGAATCCGTATTGCGGGCGCGGGGTGCTAAGATCGTTGCCGACGTATTTGGAAAAGGCGAGGAATTCGTCAGTCATAATTGCGCAAACTGTGTGGCTGCCTTGATCGGCGTCACAGGTGTTGCAAAAGCCGTCGCGGAAAAAGCCAGTGACGGGGTCGGTGCCGCAGATCACCAGTTCGGTTCCGCGCACGTTGATGCTGTCGTCTTTTTGCATGAAGCGCCTCTTATTGGGTGGCCAACTGCCGGAGCACGGCCATGTTTCGATCAAACACACCTTTTTCACGAAAACCGCGGTGTGCGCCGTTCAGCGCGATCACCGTTTGTGTGTTACGATTGATGTAGATGTATTGACCGTAAATGCCACGAGCCATGAATTCACCTTCTTGGGCATCGGCGGGGATCCACCATTGATAGCCGTATTGAATGGCGCCAGCTTTTGTCTTGGCAAGCGGCACAGTTGATTGGCGCAGCCACTCCGCAGGTACAATTTGGCGCCCGTTGTATCTGCCATCCTGCAATACCATCTGGCCAAAGCGTGCGTAGTCCCGTGTGCGCATGTTCAGACCGCCTAATACAAACGCAGTTCCATAGCCGTCCGTGACATAATAAGGCGACGCCTCAAGCCCGAGTGGGGCAATAACTTTTTCAGACAGCAGGGCAGGGATGCTTTTGCCAGTTGCGCCGCGCAGGACCATCCCCAAAACATGGGTGTCGATGCTGACGTACTGCCAAGCACTGCCGGCGGGTTGGAAGGTTTCTGTTAGATCAGCGGTGAACGCATCCATTGACCGGCCCAAAGCCAAAACGCGGCCCATTTTGTTGATGTCGCTCGACGGGTCGAGGTAGTCCTCATCAAAGGTCACGCCACTCGACATCAACAGCACATCTTCGACGCTGGCCCCCGCATAGGCACTGTCCATCAGGGAAGGTGCATATTTAGTGACGGGATCATCGATACTGTCGATCGCGCCTTCATCAAGTGCGATCCCCATAAGCACAGATATGAACGACTTAGCCACAGACCAGCTGATCCGTTGATCTTCTGCGGTGGTGTCTTTGTAGTAACTTTCGTGGCGCAGCTTGCCGTTTTGTAGCACGACTATTGCGGTAACATCCACCTGCTCGACCCAGTCTTGTTGCTCAGGCGTTAGACTTAACGGCGGACCTTTAGGCAACTGAGACACTGGGCCGTCGCCACGTGAAACCTCTTCGTGCAAAAAGGCGGCGTCCATGTTGGAAAAGTTGTGTGTAATCCGGTCCGCATCAAACAGCGAATTAACAGCCAGCAAGCGCGCGATGCGGTCTTGATGATAAAGTGCAACCGCGCCCACCCCGAGCAAAACAACAATCACGATGCGGATAAATCGTTTCATAAGCAGCGCCCTCCCAAACTCTGTTTATGCACCAAGCGTAACCTCAACAGGCCGTGCGCTGCTAGCGGAACTTGTCCATCAGCTTTTGCATTGCCGTACGGTCATCTTCCTTTGGGTGTGTTGCCTCGGCGGCAGGGGTGGTTTTGGCATTTGGGCCTTTGGTGCCGGTCGATGGTCGGGCAGGGGCCGCGCGCAGGGCCACGGCGTTTAGAAATTTCGCAGTGTCGCCTTCAGCAAGATGTGCAGCCCCGTCACCGATGCCGCGTAGCACGTCATCAAGCCAGTTTTGGTCTGCCTTTGCGAAGTCGTTCAAGACATACGAGGGCACTTTGTCTTTGTGCCCGGGATGCCCCACACCAAGCCGCACACGGTCGTAGTTGGGAGAAATATGCGCATGGATTGAGCGCAGACCATTATGGCCAGCATGGCCGCCGCCGGTTTTGACGCGTACTTTAGCCGGCGCAAGGTCAATTTCGTCGTGAAAGACGATCACGTCCGTGCTGTCGAGTTTGTAAAAGTCTAGCGCCGCACGCAACGACTGTCCTGAGTTGTTCATGAATGTCTCAGGTTTAAGAAGCAGAACTTTCTCTCTGCCCAATCGACCCTCACTGATCTGGCCCTGAAACTTTGCTTTCCACGGACCAAAGCCGTGGTCCGAAGCGATCTGCTCAAGCGCCATGAAGCCAATGTTGTGGCGGTTCTTGGCATATTTCTGCCCAGGGTTTCCGAGGCCTGCAAAGAGTTTCATAAGGGGCGCCTTTGGTCACTGTTGTTGCGCTGTTTTAGCCCAAGCTTTGCACAAAACAAAAGGGCCACGCAGTAATTGCATGGCCCTTCGTGTAGGTTCGAAAGAGTGCTGCAGATTATTCTGCCGCTGCCTCTTCGCCTTCTTCGCCGCCTTCAGCGTCGTCATCGGAAGATGAAGCAAGACCGGATGGCGCTTGGATGTTTGCAATCACAAAGTCACGGTCGATTGTTGCTTTGCAACCTTCTGGCAGAGTGATCTGCGAGATTGTCAGCGTATCGCCGATTTCCATGTTGCTGATGTCTGCAGTGATGCTCTCAGGGATATCACCAGCAGTAACAACCAGCTCAACTTCAGGACGCACAGCTGTAAGCACGCCACCTTTTTTGATGCCTTTACATGTGTCTTCGTTTTCGAAGTTCACTGGGATGTAGAGAGCAATCTTTGTGGTACGCTTAAGACGCATGAAGTCGACGTGTGTCGGCAGGTCTTTGATAACGTCACGCTGTACGTCACGGCAGATAACGCGAACGTCTTCTTGGCCTTCGCACTTGAGGTTGAAAAGTGTCGACTTAAAGCGACCGGCTTTCAACTTCTTCAACAGCTCGTTGAATGGGATTTGAATTGCAACTGGGTCTGTGTCGCCGCCGAAAACGATGCCCGGAACCAAACCTGCACGACGTGCAGCGCGAGCGGCCCCCTTGCCTGTCCCCGCGCGGTTCTGGACGATAAGATCTGGGATCTGACCTGCCATGATATTTCTCCAATAAATAAAGGGGCCCGCCTCCAAGGGTGCGGTGCCCGATGAAGTGGCGCTTTTGCGGCGAATCTGGGTGAAAGTCAAAGGGTTTTTAGGCCGCGTGCCCAGTGATCGCTTGTGTGCAAGAGGAACTCGTGCGAACGCTTTGCGCAATGAAAGTGTACCGAGACATATACGACAGCCGCAAGACGCTGCTTGGCTTTGGCTCAATGGGCATTTTGTGGGGTGCGTTTGCAGCTTTTATTCCGCGTTTGAAAGCCCAAATTGATGTAAGTGATGCGACGTTTGGATTGATAATTTCATGTGCTGCATTGGGGCTTTTGGCTGCCATGGCCGCTGCCCCAACACTTGATCGCCGCTTGCGCCGTTTTGCGATGCCAGCCGCAATCGCTGCTTTGGCTACTGCATATCTGGGCCTTGGGACGGTGAGCACGGCAGTGGGCTTTACGACTGTTATGTTTGTGGTGGCCTTTGCCTCGGGTCTTGCGGATATCGTTATCAACGCCCGCATTTCCGAGACAGAAGCCCGCACAGGGCGTTCCTTGATGAACCTTAACCATGCTGGGTTTTCCTTAGCCTATGCGTGCGGCGCGATCGTTACAGGCTTTGCGCGCGAGGCGGATTGGCAAACGTGGGTCGTTTTCGCGTTGCTTGCGGTGGTCGTTTACGCGGCGTGTATCAAGATGCCGATGCGTACGGCGTCCGAGACGGAACCGGATGCACCCAAAGGCGGGCGTTTGCCAATTGGGGTGATCGTGTGGGGCGGCATCATTGTGTTGATCGCCTTTGAAACAGAAGGCGCGTCCGAGGCATGGTCGGCGCTGCACGTTGAGCGCACCTTGGGCGGCGGCGCTGCCGAAGGGGCGTTCGGGCCCGCGATGCTTGGTCTGACCATGGCTGTTGGACGCTTTTCTGGGCATCTGATTTCAGGGCGCGTTAGTGGGATGAAAATCATTGTGGCCGCATCGATGTTCGCAGCTATCGGCGCGTGGTTGGCCGCAGCCGCGACCAGCCCAAACATGGCCTACGTTGGCTTTGGCATTTTGGGTTTAGGAATTTCCGTGATCGCCCCAACGGCCCTCAATATTGTCGGTGAACGGGTCGGTATTGCGGATCGAACTTTGGTGATCGCACGCGTTTCGATTATCGGTTTTGCTGGGTTTTTCCTTGGGCCGCCGGTGATTGGCTTGTTGGCCGAATATCACGGGCTTCGGGTGGCGTTTGCTACCGTTGGATGCTTTTTGCTGATGATTTTGCCCGCAACAATGATGCTCAAACGGCAAGGCCCTAAGGCCTGAGTTATCGCGCTTTGCTGGAAAGGTTTCACCTACAGCGCAGATGCCCACCAGCTGCCATCACCTGATCGTAAAGGGCGAAATCCTCTGGCCACGCTGCGCGCACGTCTGCCTCGGTCTGGGGGATTTCATCAATCAGTAGCGGACGCGAAACATTCACAGTTGGGAAATTCAAGCTGGTCTCAAAACGCTCATCCAGAAACCGTCGCAGAACCGGCTGTTCTTCATAGGCAAAAAGATGATCCACAAGCACGGTCCCGTCATCTGCGCTTAGGAAGTTGAACTGCCTGCCAACGGTGCCGAGGGGCGGTTGCGGGCTTTGCAAGGCTGCGCTGGCAAAATCATGGAACGATACCCCATCGGTCGAGCGCGGATTATCTTTGGGCAGGCGCACGCGGTACCGATACCAACTGCGCAGCCAGTCCATCGGCTCGCGGATCACGGCGATCACTTCGTTCGTCTCGTTGAGGGAGGCCTTCAGAAAGGGTGCGACGCGGTTATGATAAAAGCGTGCATTCTGGTGCTTGCGGCGTCTGCTGAACCGAATGTCTGCGAGATTGCCCAAAGTCTGTTCAATCGCGGTTGAGCCCGTTTTGGGCGTTGCGAGATAGACCAGACCATTTTGGGACAATATCAACATGTGGCAAAGCTAGCCCGTTTGCACGGGCTAGGCCAGTGATCAGTTTTGTTGCCAAACGCCCTCAAAACCTTCGGGAACAAGCAAGATATCGCGGTCCAACTCATCAATAGTTCGCCGCCCGCATAGCGCCATGGTGGTGTCCAGTTCCTTGCGGATCACGTCCAGTGCCATGGTCACGCCTTGCTGCCCCATTGCGCCGAGCCCGTAAATATATGCCCGTCCAATCATCGTGCCTGACGCGCCAAGCGCGATTGCTTTAAGCACGTCCTGACCCGAGCGGATGCCGCTATCAAGCATCACTTCGATCTCTCCGCCGACGGCCTGCATGATGCTGGGAAGCACACGAATGGAGGACAACGCGCCATCAAGCTGACGGCCACCGTGGTTTGAAACCACGATTGCATCTGCCCCAACTTTGACGGCCATTTTGGCGTCCTCTGCGTCAAGAATACCCTTCAGAATTGTCTTGCCGTCCCATTTTTCAATCAGCTTGGCGACTTTTGACCAGTCTAATGCGGGATCAAACTGTTCGGCAGTCCACGAGCTGAGCGATGACGTATCGCTGATGCCTTCGACGTGCCCGACGATATTGCCAAAGTTGCGACGTTTGGCGCTTAGCATCTCAATGCCCCAGCCCCATTTGGTCGCAAGGTTCGCTATGGTTTTGGCGGTCAGTTTGGGCGGCGCAGACAGTCCGTTTTTGAGGTCTTTGTGTCGCTGACCCAATATTTGCAGATCAAGAGTAATCACAAGTGCCGAGCATTTTGCAGCCTTCGCGCGGGCGATCAGCCGGTCCACATAGTCCTCGTCCTTCATCGTATAAAGCTGGAACCAAAATGGTACGGTTGTGGCTTCGGCGACATCTTCGATGCTGTTGATGGACATCGTCGACAGTGTGTATGGCACGCCGAATTTTTCGGCAGCACGGGCGGCTTTAATCTCACCGTCTGCGTGTTGCATGCCAGTCAGACCCACGGGGGCAAGCGCGACGGGCATAGTTACATCCTGGCCTGCCATCGTGCTTGAAGTGCTGCGGCCTGTCATATCAACAGCCACACGTTGGCGCAGGCGGATTTGGTCAAAATCAGTAGTGTTTTCGCGGAACGTTTGCTCGGTCCAGCTGCCGGATTCAGCATAATCGTAGAACATGCGCGGCACGCGGCGCTCGTGGATTTTCTTCAGGTCGCCGATGTTGGTGATCACAGCCATAGCTCGCTCCGCGTAAAATTGGTAAACAATGATTACCAACGGCGCCAAACTCAGGCAAGCGATTGTTGCTTTCGCTGACAGGGCGGGGCAGCTAAGTATGAACCGGATTTAGCTCAAGTAGAAACGCGGCGGAAATGTCATGGCGATCATCTTGTTTAATAAGCCTTTTGATGTGCTTTCACAGTTCACGGACCTTAAGTCCCCAAGTCCGCGTGCGACCTTATCTGATTATATTGATGTACCCGCCGTTTATCCCGCTGGCCGCTTGGACCGTGATAGCGAAGGTTTGATGGTGCTGACGGATGATGGGCGTTTGCAGGCGCGTTTGACACAACCGCGCAGCAAGACCCCCAAAACATACTGGGCACAAGTTGAGGGCACGCCAACGCCCGAACAGCTTGATGCCTTGCGCGCTGGTGTCACCCTGAAGGACGGGCCGACACGTCCGGCGAAAGTTGAGGTGTTTGAACCCGAAATCTGGCCCCGTGTGCCGCCGATCCGTGTGCGTAAATCGATACCCGATACGTGGATCAAATTGACCATCACCGAAGGGCGCAATCGCCAAGTACGCCGCATGACTGCTCACGTTGGTTTGCCGTGTCTGCGTCTTGTACGTCATAGCGTGGGTGACTGGACAGTTGATGGCCTTGCCATTGGAGCGTGGCGGCACGCTTGAAGTGCGCCCGCTTGCGGGGTAAGCCGCTTTCAACTGTGACATGAGGAGCGCCGCTATGGGCTTTAAGATGGGTATTGTTGGATTGCCGAACGTCGGGAAATCCACACTTTTTAATGCGTTGACCAAAACGGCTGCGGCTCAGGCTGCGAACTTCCCGTTTTGTACGATTGAGCCGAACGTGGGTGAAGTTGGGGTGCCCGATGCACGCCTTGATAAGCTTGCCGCGATTGCCAGCTCCAAGGAAATCATTCCGACCCGTATGACCTTTGTGGACATCGCCGGTTTGGTGAAAGGTGCCTCAAAAGGTGAGGGGTTGGGCAACCAGTTCTTGGCCAACATCCGTGAAGTTGACGCGATTGCCCATGTGCTGCGCTGTTTTGAGGACGGTGACGTGACCCACGTTGAAGGGCGCGTTGATCCGGTGGCGGATGCAGAAACTATTGAGACAGAACTTATGCTTGCCGATATGGAAAGCATTGAGAAACGCCTGCAGAACATCACCCGAAAAGTGCGTGGCGGTGATAAAGAAGCCGTCCAGCAAGAGCGCCTTCTGAAAGTCGCGGCAGAGTGTCTTGAAAACGGAAAACCACTGCGTGTGGTTGAGGTGGATGAAGACGATGCAAAAGCATGGAAGCTGTTGCAGTTGCTGACCACAAAACCTGTGCTTTATGTATGTAATGTGGGCGAGGCCGAGAGTGTTGAGGGCAACGCCCACTCTGCCAAAGTGGCCGAAATGGCAGCTGCCCAAGGTAACAGCCATGTCGTTATTTCAGCCCAGATTGAGGAAGAAATCAGCCAGCTTGACGCAGATGAAGCGGCGATGTTCCTTGACGAAATGGGGCTTGCCGAAGCGGGTCTCGACCGTCTGATCCGCGCGGGCTACGAGTTACTGCACCTTGAGACATATTTCACAGTCGGCCCAAAAGAAGCGCGCGCGTGGACCATCAAAGCGGGTACATCAGCGCCCAAAGCGGCTGGCGTTATCCACGGCGACTTCGAGAAAGGGTTCATTCGCGCCGAGACAATCGCCTATGACGACTTTGTCGCCTTAGGTGGGGAACAGCCCTGTAAAGAAGCAGGCAAGATGCGCGCTGAAGGGAAGGGCTACACCGTCAAAGACGGCGATGTCCTTCACTTCTTGTTTAACACTTAAGCTTTCAATTCATCGCGCCAAGGCGGGTTTGCCCCTTGGCGCGTTACCGTAATTGCCGCGACTGATGCGGCGAACAGCGCAGCTTCGCGTGCTTGCTCTGCGCTTAGGTTAGCAATTTTTTCAGGCGCCAGCAGGTCATTATCTTCAAGATTGGCCAAGAACCCTGCGTTGAACGAGTCTCCCGCGCCAACAGTATCGGCCACGGTGACTTTTTGTGCTGCGACAGTAACAGGCGCATCGGCCCCCTTGAGGTAGATCAAGGCGCCATCACCGCCTCGGGTAATGATCACAACTGATGGACCGCGTCCGAGCAGCGCGCGCGCTTTTTCTTCAAGGCTGGCGTCACTTTGGTCGATCCAGTCAAGATCTTCGTCAGACACCTTCACGATATCGACCCGTTCAAAAGCATCGGTCAAAACTGCGCGGTACTGCATCTCATCGGCAATAAAAGCGGGCCGGATGTTTGGGTCAATCATGACCACGCGGCCTTCGGAGTTTTGCGCCAGCGTCTCAAGATAGAATTCCTGACAGGGCAGGGTAGCAAGGCTAATGCCGCCAAAATACAGAGCGTGGCATTCTTTGGGCAATGTCACAGCGTCCGCACGCGTCAACATCCGGCCAGCTGTGTTTTCGTCGTAGAAGGCGTAGCTTGCATGACCGTTAACCAGCTTCACAAACGCCAAAGTCGTGGGCAGGTCTGATCGCATCAGATGATCGGTTGCGACATTGCTGTGCTCAAGGCCTTGTACCAACTGTTCGCCGAACAGGTCATTTGAAATGCCGGACACCAATGCACATTCAATCCCGAGGCGGCCCATTGCGACGGCCGTGTTGAAAACTGCACCACCACTGCGCGGCACATAGCTGCTTTCGCCGTTTGCCAGTGTTTCTGGAACCATATCGATCAGCGCTTCGCCGCAACAAATTATCATGACACATCCTGTTAATTGCTTGCGGCTAAGTAGCTTGCTTTTACAGGTAGGGTCAAAGCGTAAACGCAGTATCATAAGGGCAAGGTTGTAGCATGCGGCCCGCGCCCGTGAAATTCTGCACGCAGTAACGATAATCTGGCAATTACCTCTTGTTTCCCCCCCCCCCTGCCGCTAGGACGGTCAGCGGAGACGTGGCCGAGTGGTCGAAGGCGCTCCCCTGCTAAGGGAGTAGGCCCGGAAGGGTCTCGAGGGTTCGAATCCCTTCGTCTCCGCCATACACCATTATTATGTTTATTTTCAGTGACTTAGAGATGGTGTCGGACTGATTTGTACCCAGTTTGTACCCAGGTTTAGGTGTTTGGATGCTTGCTGCAGTAGCTGCTTAAGCAATGCCGTTTTACCTTTAGCAGCACCCTTCTTGCTTCAGCGCCAACGTATCGCCCTGAGCTTTTCCCGTGCTTGGAGATTCGCTAATGTCCCAGCATATCCACTCTTCATCATTCGATTAGATAACTTGGGAGGTCCCCAAATGAAGCGCTTCAAGCCTCAATACCTTCCACATAACCAAGGTGCCCATCAGTTAGTCGAAGCGCTGGCTGCGGAACTAGACCTCAAGCCCAGCGAGGCTCACAAGACTATACTGGCATCGTTCTTATTCTGTGTGCAGGAGGCTGGTGTAGGAGCGTCCATTATCTGGTCTGGCGGTAGTACGAGCCAAGACACGGTAGGCTACTCGTTTTATCCAGCTACAGGCGCACAGACGGTACGGACGGTACGAGCTAAGCTTGTTGATGCGGGCTACATCACTAATCACGATGATCTACCCTCTGGTCTGGGAGGTATGACAAATAGAGAAGCACGGGATGTTACTGGTACTGCTCCTACTGAGCGTGTGAAGCAACCCAACACATACCGCATTGAAGCTAAGCCACTGCTTGAAGGGCTGGAGTCGGCATCAGCTATGTTTCTGGATGCTCAGCGCCCCTATGTGCTGGTTAACAAGCCCGAAGCTTACACTGATAAGGTTAAGCGTAAGGCAGATAGGCTCAAGACACCTAAGCTATCGTACCAAGCTGTCTACAAAGGGAAGCAGGGTAGAGCGGCAACGGCTGCACAGAAAGCTGTGCGTGAGATGAATGGCTACTGGGCGCAACACCCTTTAACTCTGCCAGCTACAAACAGTGAGCCAGCTAAGCTCTTTGCCTGCGCTACTCGCATCTTTCACGACGGCAGTCTTGCAAGTGGTGGTAGATGGTATGGTGGCTATACACAGATCAAGTCAGAGCAGCGCCTTCACATGCGCATAGATGATGAACCTATCTGCGAGATAGACCTGAACGGAAGCCAGCCAACCTTACTGAGCGCCCTGCTAGGAGTGCCTATGAATGTTGGGGATACTTGGACAGACGTGTACGACACTGTAGCCCAACGCCTTCAAGCTGATGAGGAGCATACGCTTCTACGTAAGATGGTGAAGCAGGTGATAGTAGAGATGCTTGGGACAGGTAACTACAAGCGTACTGGCCCTGCGGATACTGACCCGCCTGAGAAGCCATTAGTGTTTGATGATGTACAGCTATTCTTTGATACGGATTACTCTAAGCAGATGTATCTAACTATACAGCGGGAGGCCCTAGAGGTGTTTCCTGCTTTGAAGCAGTTAAACAAGAAGTACGTGAACGCTACAGGGTATCTCTCTTTCCACGAGTCAGAGATATTAACCCAGACATTGTTAACTCTCAAAGACGCAGGAGTTCCTGCATACGGTGTCCACGACTGTGTGATTGTAAGGAAGCGAGATGTGGATTTAGGAGTACAGACATACCGTCAGGTTATTCGTGACTACGTAGTTAGGCACCAACGGGAACAGAAACACCCGTGTCTTAACATTGAAGTAAGTGTCACAATTGAAGAAGCAGGTAAGGATAAAGTTAGACTACCTGGTCGCTACCTTTATTAAGACTGAGTAAGAGTTAGGGTCAGGCTGAGGGCCTGCCCATCCCTGTAAAGAAAGCTCTTTGTATTACATAATAGTCGTATCCTAAATAGTCGTTTATATACATACACTTAAGTTACATTAATCTTCAGCTTAAGTGGAGCTTTCCCTTGACATTTGTACCGTTCTGAGTAAAACTATACACATCTAGAAGGCTACCCTTGCCACGTGCTTCAAGGCCCCTTCTGACACCCCCCTCACATCTACAAACGAAGGAGTACCTTCATGTCTAAACACACCCCCCGTGTATTCTCAGACTTCATGTCTCTGAGGCAAGCAGACCCATCCAAGTTCTACGAACTGACTACGCAACGCAGGATGTATAACAGCCACAAACGGCTAGGCAGTGCAGCGTTCTTTGATCAGGCACACAAGCGGTGAACCTGTTTCACTTACTTGATCGTGGTGAAGAGCGGCTGGCTACTGGTGATGCAGACTTCACAGAGCGCACAGCTACTGTAGAGGCTATCCTCAAAGCTGTAGGTGCATTGCCTTACCGCAGGGCTAGCTTAAACAAAGAGCTTCACCAGCTAGTCGCTGCGTCCGTTGTAGCTGCACATGAAGCTGATGATACCATCGACATAACCACACGAAGAGCAGGTACACTGCACCAGTACGGCTACTCCACGAAGCTCATCCAGTACTTGGACAAGGCTGTGGCAGCAGAGTTGCTGAGTTCACAATCTCACCGTGCAGAAGGGCGTTTGCGTGTAGGCGATACCATCAGCACATACCTAGCGTAACAGTCGTACACTTACGATTACTGGTTAACAAATGTATGTATTATCGTTTTATATTAAATACTTAACTACCTGACGGCACTCACTGTCCCTGTCTCCTCCTGTGTAGCAAAAAGCTAAGAGCCGTCTGTTTACGGTTTCAGCAGGAGAGAGCGAAAACCAATCATCCCAACCATATAAAGGAGCAAGCCAATGTCCTCTGGCTTAATGAAACCCACGCCCAAAGAAGACGATCTGTTGAACAGCATCAGACGTGCATTCGGTCCAGCATCTTCTACACCACTAACCCTAGATCAGAAGCTAAAGGGCTTGAGCGAGAACGAACTAAACCTTGTCCTCACAACTGCGCAGCTAGTTAAGATGATAACTGGAATGCGTGTAGGTAAAGCAGAACCTTATTTGCAGGTGGTCAATCGTACATACCCACGCCTGAACTCACGCATACGTTCCATCATTGCAGAGGTCTTGCAGGATGCAGACCCTATCTCAGAAGAAGAAATAGCAGCACCAGTAGGCAAGTCCCGTGATGCTATCGTGGATGACTTTTACTCTCAGTGGGACCAGCAACAACCTGCAAGCGAAGCCAGTGTAGAGACACAGCAGGAACCTGAGACAGACAACGATGACTTCCTTGCAAGGCTCACACAAAGCGAGAGCAGTGGTAACAGCCAAGCAGAGATCACGATCAAGGATGGCAGGAAGTTCGTTGGTAAACTGCAGTTCGGTAAAGCTCGTTTGGCGGACTACAAGAAAGCTACTGGCTCTTCGTTCACACAGGATGAGTTCCAAGCCGATGAAGCCCTACAAGACGAGGTGGCGCAATGGCACTTCAAGGACATCGACAAAGCTATTGATGCACTAGGTGATGCAGCCAAAGGCTATAACCGTGACGGGCTACGCTCTGTTGCACATCTGGGCGGTAAGGGCGGTATGCGTCAGTTCGTTAAGTCAGGCGGAAAGTATAACCCATCAGACGAGCTAGGCACTTCCCTCAAGGACTACTACGACAAGTTCTCTGGCAAGACATGATACCCACATGGAAGGTGATTTGAAGCAAGTTTAAGGTTCGCAATGTTCCGTTTTGCACAACTTTATAGCTTCGCCAAAAGGCCATTATGGCTTGAATGATTTTGGGGCGTGGGTACGCTGGTTGGAGCAGCGGTCATTATAGCTAATTTGACCGTGACCCGTCGTGCAGCATTTTGCAACGTGATCTCACACACCAATCTGACGAAACTGTAGAACATTAGGTTTACTAATTGCTGCGAAATTTCATCTTAGAAAAATCAACCCCAGTGTTGCCTCGACGCTCTTTTACGTTAACGCCATGCCATACCACTTTGTTGTTATCCTTACAGTAATCATCAATTAAATCAGTTATTCCTTTTTCTTCGGCTGCAGCTTCAGTGTAGGAATCCACGTCAATGTCGATAACGATGGTTGCTCTGAGTTTCATGTCTTTATTCTCCTAATATAACCAATTGTAGTACTGGCCCGTAGACGGATTATTTTTTAGTGTCTCTTCTCTCTTTCAACTCCACCCCGCTCCAAACTATGTTTCGATTGGATGCCACATATTGTGCCAAAAATTGCTTTATTCTTTGGTCTTCTGCTGCTGCGTCCACATAATTTTCGACGTCGAAATCAATTATAGCTGTTGCTCGAATCTTCATAATTCACCCTCTTTTCCCGTGAATCTTCGCTAATTAATTAAACTACAAACAGATAGTTAATGCAATAGTGGAGAACTCAATTAGCTTTTTGCAGGGCGCCAAGCTGATAATTAAGTCTATTTTTAAGATCGCCTGACTGTCTCACCAAACTATCCTAATAAAGTCTCCCTTATAACAAGGCATCTATGGGAGTGGCTGAGTACGTATATCCCCCATACCCGCCATACCCATGCTGCACCCCCTAAGTTAACCCCCGTTAACATCAGCAGGTAACACCTCCTGCGAACACGTAACCAGTACAGCTATGCTGTCAGGGTCACCTTAAAACGTGGGGTTAAACACCCTCAGTCCTGACTTGGCAGTTTCTAATCACTGTTCGGGGGCCGTGTCTGTTTACAGCTATCCCTTATCCCCCTTGTCCACTTCCACTAGCACCCACCACCCCCTCATCATCATGCAGATCAAGCGGAGGTTCACGCATGTATCACTCACCAATCACCGTACCCGAAACACACCCTGACTATCCCACTGTCTATGCCGATCATAAGTATCGGGTTATCGTCTGTGTGGATCGCATCCAGTACATCTTGCAGAAGCGGAAAGGTAAGCAGTGGCACAACCAGAGTTATCTGTCTGAGTGGGAACCACTGTGTCGTCACAATCCACACCTGCCATTACCCAGTGCATCACCTATGTTGTTGTCCCACGAGATAGCCCGTCAGAGGCGTTGTGGGCGGTATGAGGGCGAGGTCTAGTTCTTTCGTATCCATACCCCAATCATAGCTTCTAATCTTCCTGTCATACCTGTGTTGGTAACAATGTGATCCAATCCAGAAGTACATCCGTATATACTGTATTCTAACTTCCCTGTTAGAACGCTACCTAAAGGGCTAGACGCCTCCACATCACGTCTGGCCCTTTTTCTTAGCTTACACTGTACAAGATGAACCACCGTTGACATTGTGTATAGCCTTTGAGTAAGACCAAAAGTAGGCAGCGGAGAGGGACCCACAGTGAAGCAGTTCGTTATCTACACTCGTGTCAGTACGAAGTCGCAGGGGGACAGCGGGCTTGGCTTGGAAACTCAGGAACGGGACATCAGGCTGTACCTAGCAAACTATGCGGAACCGCAGCATGAGCTTATCGGGACTTTCTGTGATGTAGAGAGTGGAACCAAAGCTGATCGCCCTCAGCTACAAGAAGCACTTGAACTAGTCAGAAGAAAACAGGCTACACTTCTTGTGGCTAAGTTGGACCGTTTATCCCGCAAGGTCTCTTTCATTGCCACGTTAATGGATGACAAGAAGGTAGACTTCAAAGTCGCTTCAATGCCGACAGCAGATAAAGTGATGCTGCACATCTATGCTGTACTCAGTGAGGCTGAGCGTGACTTCATCAGCACTAGAACAAAGGCTGCATTACAAGAAGCTAAAGCACGGGGTGTGAAGCTTGGAGGGAACAGACCTAACAACCAAGCACGGCATGACGCTGTTAAAGGGCTGGCTGATCAGATGGCACTGAAAGTTTCTCAGCTAATCAAGGACAACCGAAAGATGGGGCGCTCATATAGGTATATTGCAGAACATTTGAATGATCTGGATGTTGCTACAGCGAAAGGTGGTAAGTGGTATGCTTCAACTGTTCGCAACTATGATCAGAGATTGAGTGTTTGAAGCTAATACTTTACCGTATTTTGCTAGTCCAACACTGCACGTGCAAAGACTGACATGGTTAAGCTTGCATTAGAGGACGGCGTAAGCAAACCTCAGATATGTAATGACTTGGGGATCAGCAGGACAAGTCTGTACAGGATTACTGCTGACAGCAAGCACAAGGCTCAAGCATGAAAGCGTTCAGGGTGATGGGTTTATATGTCCAGGCAAAGAATAGGGGTAAAGATGGATATCTTTGATGAGTGCAAATCTAGGCTTTCTTATTCCAAAGGCTTGGCCCTGGTTTCATTCGTTTTTTGTTTCAGCTGCCTTTTGCCATCCCAGATAAAGGCTCAAAGTGTGAGTTCTTACTCTGACGCACTAGTCTGCACCTTAGCGGTGAAGGTATCCAATGGAACAAAAAGATGGGGTACAACGTCGTCAGCCCGTGTTTTTAGGGCAGAGGCTAGGAAGAGAGGCATCAACTGCAAAGTGCCAAAAGCGCAAACCCGAACTACAGTGTTAAGTAAGCGTTTTGCTAGCCTTACCAAAGAAGACAGACTTCAAGTACAGACAAACCTTGCTCACAAAGGACTCTACACATCCAGCGTTGATGGCCTCTATGGTGTCTCAACTCGTGCTGCGTTGAAAGCATACAATAAAGAGTACCGAGCAAATAAGAGCCTTAAGGACAAAACTAATGTTGATGGTCTGCTCACCAGTATTCTAAAGGATGCCTTTGATGAGGAGGCGCAAAACAAAACAGTAAGGCAAGCGCCAGAGGTAGAGGTTTTAACGCCAGAGCCTAAACCGAAGACGACTACAAAAGGCATAACGCAGTTACTGGCGCTGTATGAGGCTAAAGAGTATGCGGAAGCATTCTCTGTTGCACAACGGCTGGCAGCACAAGGTAATGACAAAGCGCAGTTCATCTTGGGCAAGTTATACGCTGATGGCAGGGGAACTATCCAAGTTAGAACTATTGCGCACATGTGGTTCAATATAGCCTCTATGAATGGTAGCGGTGAAGCATATGAACAACGGGACAAGATTGCAGGTTTGATGAGTCCTAATGCAGTTGAGGAAGCGCAGGAATTAGCCCTACAATGTATTCAAAGTAAGTATTCTGATTGTGGGCTTGCCTTTAAGCCAGAGCAAGAGCAGCCAGCCGCTATTACAATCAAAGATGGCGCAGTACTAGGAAGCCTGTTTAAGGCTCAAACAATTCTTCGGCGTAAGCAACTCCAATACGCACTTAAGAAGTTGGGGCTATATAGCAGCACCGTTGATGGTCTATGGGGTAGTGGCACGAGCAGAGCCTTCACCAACTACATCCAGATTAATGATCTCAATGTAAGGTCAGACGAAGAAGTATTTACTTCCGTCTTGAGTAAAGTTGACGTTCCCAGCTTCTTTGCTGCGCCAAAAAGAAAAGTGGTTAAACGGCAACCTACTAAGCCCAAAATAACACCTAACACATCAGGGCTAACTGCTATTATCGGCAATCCAACATTACCCGCTACCCAAGCTATCGCTATCTGCCGACCTCAAGCTCGGCAAGCTGAGCGGCAAGCGGAGCGCTCATATCGCCCAATAGATTTTGGCTCCTCAGCAAACTGCTCAGGTTTTGGCAACAGCATTAACTGTAACATTTCAAAGGACTCAGGTGGGTTTTTGGGCGGTTTTGCTGATGGTCTAGCTAAAAGCAGAGCAGGTAAAGACGCTAAGAAAGCAGCAATGTCGTCTTGCTTAGCACAGTATGGTTGGAGAGAATGATCAGCATTAATGGCCAACCTCCTAAATCTTGCAAATGCCCATTCTCTAGATGTCAGTTAGTGTTGAAAACGCTGGCAATCATCGCAAATCCATAATCTGTGGGATGAAGTTACGGATGCGCAATGTCTCTCTGGCCCTCATTATAACCCTACAATCTTCGTCAGCATTTGCTTTGGAACCAGGTTGGTGTGTGCATGAGGATAAGCAAAATAGGCTACAGTCTTTGGCTTATTCTTTCGATGTGGAGTTTGATGGCATTAGCTGTGCGAGATACATGAAGCCAGTATTTGAGATCAAACAAACAGCACCGAATACCTGTGTCTTCCAGTGGTGGCTAAACATACAGGATATTACCATACCTGGTGTATCCTTTGAAGCTAACCATCAGATGGACCACCTTTTAGTAAAGCTTAGCCAAACTGAATTGGAGCAATCCTATTGCTATCAAGGTGTTGACAGTAGTTATCAGTACAAAGGCGAAGACCTAATTTACCAAACGTTTAGTTCTTGTGGCGATGATGGTGACCCAGTTTATTCTGACTGGGTCCTGCTAGAGCAGCATTTGTCCGATTTAGAATACGTCAGATTTAACGACCATAATCGTGTTTTCGACAATGGCTTATTCTTGCAGCGAGAAAACCTCTATCAAGCTTATATCCGCTTTCAGGAGGAAACAGGCTGTCCAGCGATGTTTTAGTAAGTCGTACCATTGCGCTCTAAATTAGATACAGATGCGATCCGTGACTTTAGGCATGGGTGGCACCGCCGTTGATACTTCCAACGCTACAGGCAAGTTGATCCTGAATGTCATGTCATCTGTCTCACAGTTTGAGCGTGAGATGATGCTGGAGAGGCAGCGTGAAGGCATCGCTAAGGCTAAAGCTGAGGGGAAATACAAAGGACGAAAGCCTACAGCACGTGCAAAGACTGACATGGTTAAGCTTGCATTGGAGAAGGGCGTGAGTAAGGCTCAGATTTGTAGGGACTTAGAGATCAGCAAGACAAGCCTGTATAGGATTATTGCGAGTATGACAGACGAAGCCTGACAGCCTAATCCTCTTCATCCAATTCGGCACTGCGTTGATCTATCTTGGGAGCAGGTTTCTGCCACGCTTTAAGGTTCTGACCAATACGAGCATAAAAGTCAGGTACTGCTCGTTCTAGGTCGACGATAAAGTTTTGCTGCTGAGCGAACCTCGCCCCCAAGCTCTTGGATAGAAATACCTTAAATGAATGAGCCTGCAGGTGTTGCTTTCCCTCTTCAATTACCGACGGTTCTTCCAACAATGCAGTCAAAGAATGCACAGATGGCTTACTAGAACCAGGCCAGTAGGATGTAATGAACACATCTTCTGGCGTTATATTCTTAACTTGCCTTAGCAACCAGTTCAGTCGTGCAGTGCTAGATTTCTTGTCTGTTGGCGCTTCTACTGTCATACCAACTTCAACAACTCGTCGTTGTAAATCAGCCCGAATTTCAAGAGTGGATGCCGCCCCTGGAACGCTAAGTTCACCACTTAACTCGTTCAAATCGCACAGGCGTTTTACCTCCGCTTTATAACGTTCATCGGGTTGCTTACGCCACTTCACAGGCAAGCGCTCAGTAACACTTTCCTTCACTTCTCTTGTGAGGAGAAGGGACAAATCACGCATCTCTTGCTGCCAAGCACGAACAGAAGCGTCTGCAAGCGGGTTCTTCATTGTCAGTACGCCACCCGCAGAAACAAGTTTGTTAATTTCTCCCCATTCAGGCGGCATCCTATCGAACCCTTTAACGCCAGTACTCTCGTGACTTAGAAAACGCTTTAGTTCTTTGAGCAGCATAATCTGTTCAACATCAGTTAAGTCATCATCGGACAACAGAAGGTCAATCTCAGTTGCGATAGCTAGCCAAGACCAGTGTATGACAAGTGTTTTAGATTTAGAGTTTGTAACTTGCTGTATTGGATGAACGTCAGGCTTGTAGGTGAATTGGTTGCTAATCGTGAGGAGCGCATCAATCTTATTCTCTTTTGCTATGCTTCGGTATTCTTCAATCTGGTCTGCTTCTAAAGCGGCGTTACCGATCTTGGCCTCGACCAAGCACCTCCAGGTGGTTCGCCCAGTGTGCAATTCCAACAAACCATCAGGTCTTGCTTTATGAGCCTTTCCCGATGTCTTGAATACAATCTCAGTAAAACATGAGAGACGTGATCTCTGACCTACTCGCTGGTTAAACGGCTTGAAGATTGACTGAGCTAGAGCAGGAACACTCTGCATTACAGCTAGTAAAATAGACGTGGCACGACCTTCCTTGGAGGTGAGTGACAATACAGGAAATAACCGTGTTGGCTCACCTTGGATAAGGAATGGTGGCAAGTCATTATCAATCATAGCTATTCTCCTAATTCACGGTGAAAGTTACGTATGGCACCCTAGTTGTCAAATCAGTGAGGTTCCGTGCAAGCTGGCTCAATACGAGAATACTCATTTTGACTGCAAAATAGATACTGAGATGGATAACCCTCTAAACCCTGCCAATGCCCACAAGCAACGTTGCCCTAGATGTCAGTCACCGCTGAACACTGTTGTCGTACACGGGCATGAGCAGTGTGCTGTTTGTAAGTCCAACATCTTTGAGTGCTGCTCAGGGGATACTTATGACACTGACTACAATCTCAGTGTTGGGTATAAGAGAGAATGAGCGAGAACACATAGTTGCTGCTTATGGTAAAATGTATACAATCTCCAAAATGGCTAAGATTAGTTAGCTCGAATTAACGTTCTTGATGGGAGCAGCGAAGCGATATGACGTGTAGGGTAGTAATCGTCCTAACTCTACTTTGTTGTTTAGCAGCTTGCACAAAAAGTACTTATAAACTCGACCCTGAAAGTAGTCAGAGCTTGTCCTTCTCATATGGCTATTGCGAAGCAGTTTCTAATTACACCGCACAGCAAAACAATGGGGCAGCTCTTGAGTTCACAGCACTCAACGGACATGAAAGGGCATATTCGACTGGGGCTTTCGCAGCACGACAAGATATTCGACTAGAGAAATACAAAAGTTTAAGCGCTATAAACTCTATCTGTAAAAACTTACACATGACGTCGTACTAAATAAGCTCTGTCAGTTCAGTGCCTTAGCTACAAGCCTTCTTAGTAGCGTTGTACGCAGCAGTAAAACCTATCAAGGAAAACACGTCCTTAGAAACAGTGCCACGTGAAGATCGGCTAGTAACTGAGAAATCAGCACCAGCCTTGAACTTTGATATGAGAGTTTTCTCATCTTCGATAGATGGATAGGCCCAGCCTCTACCTTCACTATTCTGTGCGATCATCAAATAGTCATCACCTTTGATAGATAAATTGAACGCTTTATCTTCGTCGAATGTGTATTCACCGCCAGTAAAAGATAGCTCTCCATCTTTAGACGCCCCATCACTGCGAAACACTACGTAAAATAGGGTCTCTTTACCTCTGTCGACATCAGTGACCACCTTACCATTACGCTCATGCACTGTCTTTCCTCTGACAGGTATAGCTGTCATCCAACACTCAGCTGGGTCCTTCGCCTTAATCGCTACCCAATCGTCAAACTCGCCAATCGGCTCTAGGTATGTTTCTGCTAAAGCTGTTGAAGCGCATATCGTCATAGCAACGCTAATAGAAAGTAACTTCTTCATCATTTGCATCCATACCGCTCCTATTTAACTCTTTACCCAAGTGGTATCTGACCAATCAAAATGTTGTCAACTAACCTCCCTTTAGATAGGTGAGAATATGCTTAATTGGTTTCCATTTGTATGTGATGTTACGAAACAGACCTCAAATCACTAGGTTGCCAAACAAAAGATGACTAACAAGATTTCACTAGATTTCCAGAACAAACATGGCAAGCTCGTTGAAGCTGCCAAAGAAGCCTGTGTCGAAATAGCGGCTCTTGCAACACACGAGAGTGTAGTACCTGACTTGGTTGATGACTATGCTCGGCAGCTTGAAGCTACCCACTGCGATCATTCGCTGACCAACGAAGAGCGCAGAGAGTTAAGCCATTTCATTATGTCTCCTAGAGTCATTAGTCTAATGGATGTCGATCAGCTTGATAGAAGACTGCTAGACGGAAAGCATAAGCAAGCATACTTTTTGTGGGGTCATATCAAGTCACGATGCGTCGTCGGTGACGAGCTTGTGATTAGCCAGTCAAATTACGTGAAGTGGTGCGGAGGTGACGGGAGGGCGCAGATGAAAGCTCTGAATACCTTAATTGGGTTCAGCGCAATTACAGTCGTACAAGAGGGCAAGAACGGCCCAGACGTTTGGCAACCAGCGGTCTATAGAAGAGAACTGTGAACTGCTCTTGAAGTAAGCAACCACACCTATGCCAATCTCGTTCAAGCCAATCTACCAGCCATACAACGATGCAGCACGGGTGGTTGTGGCGGACTTGGCTGAGGTGCTGGGGTTAAGCCTGTGTGGTAAACGCTTATCCCAACTAAATGGCGTCTCTGATTGAGGGGAGTGAAATCGCCTCAATGCTATTTATTCGATCTTGCAGTACGGATAGCGACGCCTTTTTGATGTAGGTTTTCGCTGTTTCAGTTCTCCCCACAGTCTCTGAACTGTGGCCCACCACATGAGCTACCTCTAGCTCACTATAGCCAGCCTCAAACAATCTAGTACTCATGCCGTGACGAAAACTGTGATGACTGAGCGTTCCCGCATCTTCGGATATGTCATGCTTTTTTAGTAAGTAGGTGTCGCTGAACCTATTAAACGCCTTGTTGAACTCAGATTTCGTAGGCGACACCCAGTTAAATCCAGAACCTATGTTCGGTAAGCTCTCGCCTTCTTTAAGCCATTCCAGCAGGTGATTGTGAAGCGGTACATTCCGTTTTGAGCTAGCTGTTTTCCCATCTTTAATCTCGAAACAAAGAAGGCCATCCACATCTTTTAGGTGGCACTCATATAACTCGCTGCTCCGCATTCCCGTGTAGTAGCTCACCCCAACGTTGATTAGGGTGTCCTTACGCTTTTTTGCTGCGGCTTCTCGGGCCAGTACTTCTGCGTGTTGTGGGGAGTAGCTGGCTTTAGCCTTAGCTGGTTTGAAGCCCTTAAGGGTTGCGTTGGCAAAGGGACTAACACTATCCGTCGCAAGCCGTCCTTCCTCCATTGCTATTGCATAGATTTGTTTAAGCTTACCAATCTCAGCGGAGAACGTGTTTTTAGGAACATTGGCATCACGGGCATATCTTACATACTGCTTTACGTGATTAGGGGTGACTTTGTTGAGAGGCACGTCGTCCTGCTCAAGCCACGCTAAGAACTTCTTCGTTGCTGTGTTAATCTTGGCTGTGTCTTTCTTGGCTCTGTGATCAGCCTCATATTCAGAAATGAGAAGTGCGGCAGCAGATAACAAGGTAGCTTCGTAGGGGTGCGGGTCTGGGAAGAGTTTCTGATCTTCTTTGTTTTCAGCCCTATCATAGGCTTTCATCCTTGCGTTGTGTCGAGCTTGGACCGCAGCTTTAGATCGTTGATCTGGTCGATTATCGCCAAACTCCATGCTCTCCACGAAGACTTCTTCTTCAATATCTCTTGGCAATGATGGCGCATCGGGGTGCGCTGGGTCCATCGTGGGTATGAGTTGGCTGTCACCGAGTAATGACAGTTGCTCTATAGCTTGGAAGTATTCGCCTTCTTCGGTGAGTGTGGTGATTTCTTTGGCTGGTAATGGCTCTAAAGAATTACTTGCCTCACTCCATACTAGCCCCATTTCAGGCAGCCGCTTATGAAGAAGCCCCAGCGCCGTATACAAATCGGGTGTGCGTAGGCTCTCCTTGACGTTCTTTCGGTTTGGATACTGTGCAATGTATCGCCGAAACCAAGGCAAACGCTTCATCCAAGGCTTAATATGGAACTGCAGATAGTACTGCTTTCCACCATTCTTGCTAAGGCAAGCTTGCTCAAGAGAACTACTCATTATACAAACGTACCCAGTTTGTACCCAGTTCCGCAAGGCTTAAACGCCAAGTATTGTTGATATTATTGCGCTATATAATCAATGGCAGAAACTCCCTTCGTCTCCGCCATACCTCATATCATTTTGGCGTATAACTTTGGTGCTGCTGGTTCGGTGGTCCGGCGGATTAGCCGTAGAGCCATACTACCTACGTTCGTATTTCTCCCAGAACGACGATCTGCTTGAATGATCGGTTCGCAAAGTCGCGACATAGCTTTCGTGCGTTGGTAAATCACCATAGTCCGAGATGTCGTTGCTGAGCATTTCGCAATCGCGCAAATGGTTAGCGATATGACCGTAACGTGATGTGCGGCCTTCAATGAGTGCGAAATCGATCATTGCGCGTAACAATACTGTGGCCGCTAACGGGTACTTTTGATGCAAGGTGTCTGCTGCGCTGTTCAAAAATTCATAGTCGTCGCCATCGAATTCATCCGCCCGCGCGATGACTAACTGCGCTGCTGTGTGCAGATCGGGCCAGGTTAGGCAGAAGTGCAACGCGTGTGGGGCGTCGGGGTAAGCTAACACAACCTGTCTCGCGCGGTCTTCGGCCTCTACATCGTCAAAATCCGGCAGCGCCTTCATGAAGTTGCGCAGATGGTCACCGCTGAGCCGCGTCTCAAAACACGCCCATCGGTGTGTCTGCGCATCTGTCTTTCGGTCCAGTTTCAACAACGCTGCGATATAGGCGCTGTCCCAAGCATCTTGAGCAGACGGGTCAAATTCGGTGTTGGCATTTGTCAGGATTTCCAGCGCTTCTTCCGGCTGACTGTCGGTAAGTTTGAGGGTCGCAACTTCGGCTGCAACGGATTTCCGCCGCAGGTCTGCCGCTGTGAACTGTGCAATATACCCTTCTGTGTCACCGCTAAGTTCTGCAATTTCTTGGAGGGATTTCTGAACAAGCGCCTCGCGTTGTGACGTGCGGTAGTCACTGCCGCCTCTTAGGTCACGCAAAAAGGCAAATGCCTCGTGATCAGGCGCGGTTTGTTCATTGGAGGTTTCTGCAAATTGCACGATCCGTTCTTTGAGGGCGGCAAGACCGTCTGTGCCCAATGTCTCGGCGAGCAGGCCAATGATATCGTCCCACTCGCCGTAGATATTATCAGAAACTGCTGCCCAAACACGGTCGGCAAGCGCTATGCTGTCGATCTGTGTGCGGGGGCCAATGTCTTCGAAATGTTGAAGAGCTTCGTGAAATGCGGTGGCAATATCACCACGGCGGTCGTCTGCCCGCGCATAAATCGAGGGCGCGAGTTCGATGAACTGCCACAAAAGATCGAACGCCGTGTCCGGGTCATCCGGCGAGATTTTGTCAACGATCATTGCGACTTGAGTATTAAGGTCCGCCACAAGGGACTTGCGCTTGCGCCAACTCACGCGCGCTTTGGATTTACGAATTGCGGCAAGGCGCTTGCGAACGTCATGGGCTAACTCAGACGCGCCAAGGTTATGGCTTAACTCCATGCGCAGTCGCCGTTTGATATCCGCACTTCCCGTGCTGATTTCCATTAAAAGCTCGGCAAGGCGATCAGCGCCGAGTGCTGTCAAATTAGCTGCGTTAAGAGTTTTCTTGGACATGGCGGGCGGTGAACTTTCGACGGCTTTGGGGGAGTGGCGGCTATGATTTTACGATCCGAGAAGCACAAGCGCCCATCCCGCAAGCCCCAGTTGGACCAGCTGAATGATAACCGATAATCCGTGCAGCCATTTGAAAGTAGCCTCATCATCACGGTCTGTTGCCGCGTTGATCTGGGGCATCAGTATTTGGCGCGCATAGACTGTACTTAGGCAAATAATGGCGAGCAAAGCCGCAGCGATACCAGAACTCATAAATGCTGCGGCAGCGCACAGAGCGGACAGCACAATGATCACCAAATAATAGTATGGAAATGTCCCACGCAAAAGTGGGCGCACTTGTCCAATCGGAAGCTGTTTAAAGAGCACCGGTGCGAAGCCAAAACTGAAAAACGTCATGCCGCCGAATAAAACAGCACTTAGCAACAGAGTTACGATATCCACTTGAAGCCTCTCTTTCTGAACAACTGTTGAATGTTGATCTAACGTTCAACGCCGGTCCGTCACTTTGAATTACGAATATTCGCTAAATTATCTTCGTTTAGGGTAAGCCGCAGGCCAAGCGTGCCGCTTTGTTCTAATACCGGAAATTTACGCAGGTAGATCTCGGCGCTTTTGATGTCAGGGTAGAATGCACAAATCGCTGCAATCTCGGTGATCAGCCACTCCTGCGTCGCACGGTGGCCGGTACCCGCCACGTCATGGATTGCTGCGACCATCGGATCATAGTCAAATACATGGGCCATATCATCCTTCGGGATCAGAACTTGGCTTGCGTCAATGGATAACACCAGATCAAGCAAATGATGGTCTGGCACAACATCCTCAGGGCCGTATGTTCCAATCTGTGTAGGCAAAATCATATCGCGTAATTCAATTGTGCTGGTCGCCGGCATATCTGGTTTGAACCTCGCAAAAGCATTTCGGTAACATGCAGGTAGCAGGATCGGAGGACGGGGCAACGTCCGGCCACTGGGCAATGCGAGTACGGGTATTATCTTTGGCTGTGGCCGGCTTGAAAGGAAGGTTGAAAATGTCAGAAAATCTGCGCCTTCCTGAGCGGCTGTATCTGGATTTTGACAGCTTTTTTGCTTCGGCTGAACAGCATTTTAACCCCGCACTACGCGGCAAGCCCATAGGTGTTGTTGCGTTGGATTCCGCTCATACGGGCTGCATCGCCGTCAGTCGCGAAGCCAAGGCGATGGGCGTGAAAAACAACATGCCAGCACGCGATGCACGGGCTGTGGTGCCTGATATGATATTCGTTGTGGCGCGCCATGATGTTTATGTGCGGTTGCACAACCGCATTCTTGAGGCGATCGAAACTGTTGTGCCGATCCAAGACGTCAGATCAATTGATGAGGTTGTCTGCGCTTTGTTGCCAAGTGAAGCGCGGCAGTGTTTGGCGCTGGCGGCAAGAATTAAGGCAGCCTTGGCGCAGGAATTCAGCCCTGTTTTGACCTGTTCAATTGGGATGGCCCCGACAGAGCTTTTGGCAAAAATCGCAGCGGAACGGGATAAACCAAATGGCACGCTTTTGTTGGATTTGGATATGCTGCCTGATACGCTGGCCGATCTCAAGTTGACCAAGTTGTCGGGTGTCGGTGACGGTATGATTGCCCGACTGGCCGCGGCGGGGGTTACAGATTTTGTGGGGCTTTGGCACCTTGCGCCGAAACAAGCGCGCGCAATTTGGGGCAACGTTGAAGGTGAGCGGTTTTTACAAGAACTGCACGGCACACACGCCCCGCGCGCCCAGACACGCAAGCGCATGTTTGGACACAGCCGTGTGCTGCCGCGTGAATGGCGCAGCCCTGACAAAGTAGAAGATTGCGCACGACAACTGCTGGCAGGTGCGGCGCGGCGGTTGCGGCGCACAGATCTGCGCGCGTCAAGGCTGACCCTTTCCATGCGAAGTCAACGCTTACGCTCAACCCGTGCAAAAAGCGCTCAGGCGCAACGTTGGAATTGGGAAGGGCAGTTTGCCCCATCGCGTGACGATAACAGCTTTCGCAAAACCCTTGCCCAAGGTTTGGCTGAGGCACGCCGGACGATGCCATTCAGCCCCCACGCTGTCTCAGTCATGCTGCACGGGCTGGACGCGGAAGCGGATTTAACAGGTGACCTGTTTGATACGCTTTCCAACGATGCGGATGATCGCACACGGTGGGAAACGATTAGTGAAACGATGGATCAAATGCGGTCACGATTTGGCGGAAAAGCATTGTCACTCGGGGTGCAGGAGACTGTTCCGGGCGGATACGTCGGCGGTAAAATCGCATTCGGGCGGATACCAGAGGCGGGGGATTTTGAGGCACCCATAGGTGACGATGGTGACACGCATTTCTGTAGTTTTTGAGGGCTGAAAACAGGCGCGCTTTTTGTGCCTCAGAAACTTAACTCAACTTGCCGCGCCAAACTAAGGACTGTTTGTTCAACGCATTCAGATCAGCCGTTCCGTCAATGATATCGCTGCATAGACTTACGGCTTGCATCGCTTGTGCCCGGGTTAAGTGTTTGTAGGCTGGGCGCGCCAAATGGTCGTACCAGACGCCACCACATACGGCATCCAGCACAATACGCTGAAAACAGTGATCGTTTCTGACGGGCCAATGGCGGTGGGTTGTCCGCGCTAACTCTGGCATCGTTTCCTTTGTCAGCACGGCATAGTGTGCCACAAGGTCAGCGGTTTTTGGTTCAATCTGTGTCATGCTATGCCTTTCAATTATTTGGTAAGCTAGAGCGACGTGATCTTTGGCAACATCCGACTTTGGTTTGATCTTCTCTCGACGCAGGCGGAATTGCCGCTAACTGAATGTCCCATGAAGCGGCCTGATAAGCGTCTATTACGACAGTGGCGTGGGGCGTTTTTTGCAGCATTTTACGTTCAACGGCGCGGGGTCAGAAACATGAAAACAAAAGATCTGATCGCTGAGTTGGCCGCGCGTTTTGAGCAGCCAGACTTTACGCCAACGCGGCAGGCAGGATTGGCGCGGCTGGCGGCCTTTAGCGACCGTGCGGGTGATGTCTACGATCGATGCCGTAACTATGATTTGGGTCCGGAATGCCGTGCAAATGTCTCGGCGCTGTCACCTTGGATAAGACACCGCTTGATCACGGAGACCGAGGTTTTAGAGGCGGCACTTCGCGTGCATGATTTCAAAAAAGCTGAACGGTTTGTGCATGAAGTTTTTTGGCGAACCTATTTCAAAGGATGGCTTGAACAGCATCCGACGGTCTGGCCGGCGTACCAAGCGGGGTTACGCAGGCAGATCAAAAGCCTCGAAAAAGATCGGCGTTTGGCCGCGCAGTACAGCGAGGCGATAGCAGGTGAGACGGGGATTGATTGCTTTGACGCATGGGCCGAAGAACTGGTTACGACCGGCTATCTGCATAACCACGCGCGCATGTGGTTCGCGTCAATCTGGATTTTCACTTTGCGCCTGCCTTGGGAGTTGGGCGCAGATTTCTTTCTGCGGCATTTGATAGACGGCGATCCCGCATCGAACACTTTGGCTTGGCGTTGGGTTGCGGGCATTCAAACCAAGGGGCGGCCCTACATCGCGCGTGTTTCAAATATTTCCAAATTTACCAACAGACGGTTTTGTCCGACCCACCAGATCACCACGAACGTCACGCCGATTAAAGATGCGAGTGATCATTTGCGCAAACGGCTTCCGGATGCGGTGCCGCCAAAAGATATCCGGAATGAGTTTCTGCTGGTGGTCACAGAAGATGATATGCAGATTGCAGACGTGCTGCCTCATGCGCCTGTGGCAACGATAGGGGCGCTCGCAACGACAGGCAGATCACCCTTGCCTGTAGCAGAGTTAGCGCAACGCTTTGCGTCAGGCGCGATGCAGGACGCCTGTGGTGGCGCTGTGATCATCAATCAGGACGCATGGGCAAACGAAATCATTAAGGCTTGTGAGCGGCACCAAACAAAAACGGTGGTTACAGGATATGCGCCCATCGGGCCGACCGCGACCGCGCTTACAGAAGCACATCCTGATCTGACAGCAGCGGGTATTAACCTTATTCAAGTGCGCCGCCCGTTTGATACAATCGCTTGGCCTCACGCAACCAAGGGATTTTTTGCGATGAAAAAAGCGGTACCGTCCGTTTTGGAAAAACTTGGTACTACTCACTGATCAAGTACACATCTGTTATTGCGGGGTTTTTTCGTCAGCGTCGCTAGAGTGGCCATTCAAGAATTTCTTTGACCGTATCGCTGTTCGTGCTCTAGTCGAGTGGTAGCATTTCGGGAGGAGCCATGTGCGCTGTGTTGGGAAGATGTCTGGGCCACCCGCACGGTAAGGCTCAGGAGTGGTGGCCACCCCCCTGTTAGGTGAGCGTCTATTTTCAGTTTTCTGACATCACATTCTCATCGGAGATACCTATGACACCGAACCTTACATCTGGGGCCGAGAGCCTTGAGATATCTTGGCCTGACGGCACCGTCGGCCAGTTTCCGTATATTTGGCTGCGTGACAGCGACCCTTCCGGCTTTCACGCCAAAACAGGCGAGCGTGACTTTGACCTTACCAGCGTGCCGCTTGATCTTGCGCCGCATGAGGCTGAAATCACCGCCGATGCCTTGATCCTGACATGGACGTCAGGGGCGGCGCCAAGTCGATTTGACCTTGATTGGGTCAAGGCCCATCGGCCTGGACAGGTACGTTATGACCCCGCGGATATTGCACCTGTTCCTTGGCGCGCCGAGCTTGGCGACCATGGTGTGCCGCGCAAAGATGCCAGCACACTTATGTCGTCAAATGATGCCCTTGCTGAGTGGCTTGAGCAGACAAAAAGATACGGCCTGTCGATTGTGACTGGCTTGGCCGATGATCCAGAGGCAGGCGAAACAGTTGCGCGCCACATCGGGCATCTGCGCGAGACTAATTTTGGCGTGACTTTTGAGGTCATGTCCAAACCTGACCCGATTAACCTTGCCTACACATCTGATGCGCTGCCTTTACACACTGATCTGACAAATCAAGATGCGCCTCCGGGCTATCAGTTCCTGCACTGCATTGCCAACGAGGCCCAAGGCGGTGGGTCCACATTTTGTGATGGCGCCGCGGTTGCTGAGGATTTGCGGACAGCTGATCCTGGGGCATTTGAGATACTGTCGACCGTATCAGTTCCGTTTCGGTTTCATGACAATGAAACGGACATCCGTTCGCGCAAGCGTGTGATAGAACTTGGGGCCAAAGGTGAAGTTCGCGAAGTTTGTTTTAACGCGCATCTTGCGGATATTCTGGACCTTGATCCAAGCACGATGACCGCGTTCTACCGTGCGTACCGCAAGTTTATGCAAATGACCCGTGATCCCGCTTATGGCATCGCTTTTCGCTTGTGTGGCGGCGAAATGGTGGTTTTTGACAACCGTCGCGTTATGCATGGCCGCGAGGCTTTTGATCCGTCGACAGGCTTTCGCCACCTTCGGGGGTGCTATGTTGATCGTGGTGAATGGGACAGCCGTTTGCGTGTTTTGAAGCGGGGGTAGCAACTATCTTGGGGCGGGCCAGCATTCGCGTTGGTACGTCCCATTTTTCGTATTTGTCTGTGGTTTATCTCTGTAGGGCGGTGTGCTTGAGCGTAAAGGCATGCTCGAGGTGATCTCTTGTTTGCGCGAAGACGGTTCGCAGATCCCCTTTGACATTCGCAAGGGGGTTTGGGTGTGTTTTGAGGCGGACACGGAATACCTCAAAAACTGTTTTGAGGAATACAAAGTCGTCACGGACCCATCAGGGCGCTACATGTGCGAAAGCCGCCGTTGGCATTTGATCGGGTTGGAATTGCCCTATTCTGTAGCAAGCATTGGCATCCGCGGTGAACCAAAAGGTGTCGCGACAGAGTTCCGTGGGGACGTGGCAGCAATCGCCAAGCGCAACCTTAAGGCAGGCGAGGTCTTGGACGGCGAAGGCGGTTATACTGTTTCCGGTGGCCTGCGTCCTGCACCTTTATCGGTTCAGCACGGGTACTTGCCATTGGGTCTTGCGCACAATGTGACGTTAACGCGCGATGTTGTGGAAGGGGCTGCCGTCACGTGGGGCGATGTCAAAATTGACCAGACCACAGACGCGTATCGCCTTCGCAAAGACGTTGAGGCCTTGGCAGTATTGCGCGCGCGGCCAAGCGTCATAACCTCGCTGCTTCGGCAGCCAGCAAACGTATTTCAGAGCTTGAACGTTCCATCGGTGCACCGCTTCTTTATCGACAGCGACGCGGTGTTGAACTGACCCCAGCAGGGCAGGAACTGTTAGAGCACGCCCACAATATCCGGCAGTCCCTTGCTGCAATGGAAGTTAGTATGGGGGCCCATGTGGACGGCACCCAAGGAACCATTCGCGTGGCGGCGAACACCTCATCGATCACGCAGTTTTTGCCCGAAGACCTTGCTGCCTTCGTGCGGGAACATCCCGATTTGCGCATTCAGCTGATTGAGCAAACCAGTGCAGATATTTTGGACGCGGTGCGCTCTGGCGAGACTGAACTTGGCATCTATTCAGGGTTCACGGATGCACCGGGGGAGCAATCTGTGCTCTACAGGCGCGATACGCTTGTCATTGCGGCCCCCTCGGATCACCGGATTGCGGAGTTTAAAAAAGTGACATTTGCAGATGTGCTGAGCGAAGATTTTGTGGCGCTGCAGCAGGGTAGCTCCATCCAGCATCATCTTGAGCGGCAGGCCTATGAGCTGAACAGCCAAATCAGAACACGCGTACAAGTGATGAGTTTCGACGGTGTCCGGCGCATGGTTCAGGCACGTCTGGGCATCGCGATTTTGTCTTTGGGCGCGGTTGAGCCCTACCTTGAGGGGACAGACATTGTGATGATCCCTATTGAAGAAGACTGGGCCCGCCGCGAGCTGCGCATCGCCATGCGCGACCGCGACAGCATTACGGTTCAGTCCCGCGCGCTGTTGAAGTTTCTGGCGCCAAGCGTTGAATGGTAGGACGGGGCCCACTTGCCGTCTTGTCTCCGTGACGTTCTATTGATTACTTTGCCGTAGGCGGGGCATTCATACTGCCAAATCTTATTAAAAGGAGGGCGCAATGAAGCTTGTAAGATACGGTGCCGAAGGTGCGGAAAAGCCCGGGATGCTGGACGCAACTGGCCACGTACGCGACCTGTCTGGTTTGATTGATGATGTGGGGGGAAATGCGCTTTTGCCCGACAGCATCGCACGGTTGGCTGGGATCGATCTGGCAAGCCTGCCGCTTGTTATGGGGACGCCACAAGGAAACCTGCGCCTTGGGGCCTGTGTCGGCGGAATTGGAAAGTTCATCTGTATTGGTTTGAACTACGCAGATCATGCTGCCGAAGCTGGCATGGATATCCCTGCCGAGCCTATAATTTTCAGCAAATGGACCTCTGCTGTTTGTGGCCCGAATGATCCAATTCAGGTGCCGCGTGGCAGTACCAAAACTGATTGGGAAGTTGAGCTGGGCGTCGTGATCGGACAGGGTGGCAACTACATTGATGAAGCCAACGCGATGGACCATGTTGCAGGCTTTTGTGTTATCAACGACGTGTCTGAACGCGATTTCCAACTGAACCGGTCGGGCACATGGGACAAGGGAAAGGGTTGTGACACGTTTGGCCCCACGGGTCCTTGGCTTGTGACGCCTGATGAAATCTCAAACGTGAATGATCTGTCGATGTGGCTTGATGTGGATGGGGTGCGGATGCAGTCGGGCTCAACGTCGACGCTGATTTTCAAAGTTCCGCATCTTATTTCGTATTGTAGTCAGTTCATGAGCCTTCAGCCCGGGGACGTCATCTCAACGGGCACGCCACCCGGTGTTGGCATGGGGCAAAATCCACCGCGCTTTTTGCATGGGGGCGAAACTGTTAGCTTGGGGATTGAGGGATTGGGCCAGCAAACAAACGTGGTGCTGCCGTCCGCTTAGTAGAGCGCTGCGCCGGTGTTGTGGTTCCGCGAGGCATTTCTTGTGCAGGTCAAAAAACTCAGGCGCCACAATATCGTGTGGCGCCTGAGTTACTTTATGAATTTACTTGAAGATCGCGCCAAGCTTTGTGGCTGCACCTTCATTGATCCATGACTTCCATGTGTCTTGGTTGGTTGTCAGGAAGTGCACTGTTGCTTCTTCTGCAGATGCTTTGTTGTCTTTCTGCCATGCCAACAGATTGCTCAGCTCTTGTGTGCCGAACGAGATGTTGCTGACCAACTCAAATACATCTGGGTTACGCTCGGCAAAGTCCGATGTGACAACTGTCAAAACAGGCGCTGCAGGGTAGGCCGAGATTTGCGGTGCAGCGCAATCTTGGGTCTGGTTACACGCGTGAATTTCGGCATCGTAGGGTCCCATGTCGACGGCAACCATGTTGTAACGGCCAAGTACCGCAGTTGGTCCCCAATAGTAGCCGAACCATGGCTCTTGGTTCTCATAGGCTGCAGCCATCGTTGCGGCCAGTGTTTCACCGGAACCGTGGTTGAAGACTTCCATGCCTTTGCCGTCAAAATCGAACGCTTTAACAAGGTTGTCATTCGCAATGCGGCACCCCCAGCCGTCTGGGCAGTTGTGGAAGCGACCGCCAACAAGATCAGGGTTAGCAAGAACGCCCTCGATTGTTGCAAGCTCTGGGTGCGCTGCGACAAGGTAGTCAGGCACCCACCAGTTTTCGCTGCCGCCTTCAGCAAATACGTCTGATGCTTTGACCAGCTTGCCTTCGGCTTCGAGGTCAAAATACGCAGGTGCAGAGTTTACCCAAAGCTCTGGCACGATGTCAGGCTCGTTGTTTTCTGCAAGTGATGTGATCGCGGTGGTGGTTGCGGATGGGACAACAGTGACGTCACATCCGTATCCTTGGACCATCAGGAATTCGGTGATGCGCGTGATGATCTGGCCAGAGGCCCAGTTCATTTCAGCAATGGAGACTTCGCCGCAATCGGCCATAGCGGCCGTAGGCAGGCCAAGTCCTACGAATGCTGTCGCAAGCAGTGTTTTTTTCATGTCTTTGTTCCCGTTGTTAAGCGCCAGACTTTTTTGCAAGTATCTGGTCTGTGAATACGGAGAACTATGACACTGTTTTTTACACACGCAAGATTTGGTTTTCACACCGTCAAACTTTATTTGACCAAACACGGTACCACCGCGAGACAAAAATCAGGGCCATGAGCAAGACAAATAGCCCCGTGACATCCCCAATAAGATAGCCCCCAGCCAAGATCAGCCACGCCACATCAAGCTGGCCGCCATAGATAAAAGCGTGCCCCAACCCGTTGCCAATTGACGCAAGTGCGCCAGCAATCAAGATCAGTTGCCAATGAGAGCGCAGCTCACTCTCGCTGTGATGCGTCCATGTGCGGAACACCAGACAAACGGCGAAAAAGCTAGCGGTGATTGAGACAATGGAAGAGAAGATATCCTGCTCACTTCCCAGCATAAACGATTGATATGCCCACGTAATTATGTGGCCAGGCAGAAGGTAGAACAACGCCTTCCACCCGAAAAGATAGATGGACAACAGCCGGACACCATGGGGCAAAAACAAAAGGCTGATGTTCATTGGTAACCAATGAAAATACGCACCTTGGACGGGCATAACGAACAAAAAGGTCACGGCAAACAATGTGACATAGGCAAGGGTAACAACGAACACTGCCTCAATTTCAGCCTTCAGACTGACGCTGCGCATGACATCTCTCCTATCGCGTTTTGGCCCGATAGAGGTTTGGAAGGCGTGATGTCAAATTAAAACTGAACGTACTGACGTAAGTGCCGCAGTTTCGAATACAGTGGTGTGCACGGAAAGTTGGGGGTGGGGCACATGCTGGATAGATGAAAAAAACCGCGCGCCCCAATCCGGAGCGCGCGGTTCTTGATGCTTAAACTAGCCTTATTAGCCGATGATGCTGTTCAGGGTTGCTGAAGCGCGCATCACCGTTGCTGTTTTCGCAGGGTCCGTGTGGAAGTAACCACCAAGGTCCGCAGGGCTTCCTTGGGCCGCTGCGATTTCTGCAACGATCTGTGCTTCGTTCTCACGCAGGGCTTCTGCAATTGGTGCGAAATGTGCCGCAAGATCCGCGTCGGCGTCTTGTGCGGCCAGTGCCTCGGCCCAGTAACGGGCAAACCAGTAGTGGCTGTCACGGTTATCCGGCTCACCTACTTTGCGCGAAGGTGAGCGGTCGTTATCCAAGATGCCTTGGGTGGCTGCATCAACGGCTTGACCCAAAACACGAGCCTTTTCGTTGCCCTTTGCATCCGCAAGGAACTGCAGGCTTTCACCCAATGCGCAGAATTCGCCAAGGCTATCCCAACGCAGGTGGTTTTGCTCCATCAGCTGTTGAACGTGCTTGGGCGCAGAGCCGCCCGCACCAGTTTCAAACAGGCCGCCACCGTTCATCAGTTTCACGATCGACAGCATTTTGGCCGAGGTCGCCAATTCAAGGATCGGGAACAAATCTGTCAGGTAGTCGCGCAGTACGTTGCCGGTGATGGCGATGCTGTTGCGACCTGCGGTGATGGTCTCGAGCGATGCGCGTGTTGCTTCGCGTGGGGCCATGATTTTGAACGTGTCGCTGAGGCCGCGCGCCTCAAGGATTGGCTTCACATAAGCGATCAGCTCAGCGTCGTGTGCGCGGTTTTCGTCAAGCCAGAAAATAGCTTCACAGCCTTCGGCTTTTTGACGGTCGATGGCCAAGTTCACCCAATCTTCGATCGGCGCTTGGCGCGCAGATGCAGAACGCCAAATGTCACCTGCTTCAACTGCGTGGCTGTGCAACACAGTGCCGTCGGCCAGTACCATCTTTACGGTGCCTGCTTCAGGGATTTCAAAAGTGGTCGGGTGTGAGCCGTATTCTTCGGCTTTTTGTGCCATCAGGCCAATGTTTTGCACTGTGCCGGCCGTTGCTGGGTTCAGCTTGCCATTGGCCTTAAAGAACTTGATCGTCTCGTCGTAAACTGGCGCATATGAGTTATCGGGGATCACACAGTTTGCGTCGCTTTCAGCCCCATCAGGACCCCAGCCTTTGCCGCCGGCGCGGATTAAGGCGGGCATGGATGCATCGATGATGACATCAGAAGGCACGTGTAAGTTCGTGATGCCTTTGTCGGAATCGACCATATACATCGGGGGACGGTCAGCCATGCACGCATCAATGTCAGCCATGATCGCTGGCTGGTCTTTGACGCGGGCCAACAAGTCACCCAAGCCAGAGTTTGGGTTCACGCCAAGCTCGGCCATTGCGGACCCGTGCTTTTCAAAGACCGGCGCCAAGAACGCTTTCACTGCGTGACCAAAGATGATCGGGTCAGACACCTTCATCATCGTTGCTTTCATGTGTAGCGAGAACAATGTGCCTTCGGATTTTGTCTTTGCGATTTCATCTGCAAGAAACGCATCAAGCGCGCGCGCACTCATGAAAGTCGCGTCAACTACTGTACCTTTAGGAAAGGACAAGCCGTCTTTCAGAACCGTCTCGCCAGATGCAGTCTCAAGCACAATCTTCACATCCGCATCAGCGCTAAGGGTTGTTGAAACTTCGTTTGAGAAGAAGTCACCACCGCGCATCGCAGAGACGCGCGTTTTGCTGTCTGCGGTCCACTCGCCCATCCGGTGGGGGTTGTTTTGGGCGAATGCTTTAACCGCTTTGGCCGCACGACGATCAGAGTTGCCTTCGCGTAGAACGGGGTTCACCGCAGACCCTTTGATGCCGTCATATTTTGCGCGGACCGCAATTTCTTCTGGCGTGGTTGGTGTCTCTGGATAATCGGGCAGGGCATAGCCTTGGGATTGCAACTCTTTCACCGCCGCGACCAGTTGCGGCACGGATGCCGAGATGTTGGGCAGCTTGATTACGTTGGCATCGGGGGTTTTCACCAAACGGCCAAGTTCAGCCAAATCGTCTGACTGGCGTTGCTCTTCGCTAAGGTGCTCTGGGAATGTTGCCAAAATACGACCTGCGAGGCTGATGTCCTTTGTGCCGACAGATACGCCTGCGGCCTTTGCAAATTTCTGGATGATCGGCAGGAAAGATGCGGACGCAAGTTCGGGCGCTTCGTCCACTTTTGTGTAGATAATGTCTGACATGAGAAACCTCGCGAGTGTGATTTGTCATTTCCTTAGCCGATGAATCTACGCGCGTCGACAGTATGCCGTTGTATACGGTCAAATAATCGGACGTTTTGACAAGTTTTTGTGAAATTAAGCCCTAATCGTGCGCAAGCGCGCGCCGTATGAGCGTCTTAGCCCAGTATCAGATCGCTTGGCGCACTATTTTGCAAAACCATTTTGGCGTTCCTCAAGTCGTTGCCCTGCACTTTGGCGCGGGCCTCATCGGGGGCGATGTCATAATGTGCCCACCGCTCTATCAGCCGCTGTTCAAGTACGTCCATTGGGGCTGAAATCGCCACGCTTAGGGTCCAGAACTGCCGCAATTGGTCCCAAGGTGCCGCGTTCAGCATCAAATAATTGCCCTCTACAATCACAAACTCGGCATGCTTCGGGATCAGTTGAGCCCCAGCAACGGCGATATCGCGGGACCGATCAAAAACTGGCGCGTATACTGCTTCTGTGGCGTTCGCGATCCGCGAAATGAGATGCACAAACCCATCCGCATCGAACGTCTCAGGGGCTCCTTTGCGCGCCAATGTACCCGCTCTTTCAAGCACCGCATTGTCTAAATGGAATCCATCCATCGGCACCAAAGTCGCCGTTTTTTCCATAGTAATCAGCGATGCAACTACAGCCTCCGCAACGGTCGATTTACCCGAAGCAGGAGGGCCTGAGATCGCGATAATCTTTCGATAGCCGATCAGCCCAGTTGCCCGCCTAGTTACGATTTCAGCGAAATAATCTGCGGTTTTGTCCATGGTTTGATTTGCCTAGTTCCTGCATTTCACATCAGCGGTTTAGCGCGTGCAGTAGCCGTTGAGAAGGCAGTCTAAGCTTCTTCAAGCCGGTCGGTCGCTGGCGCTGGTGTGGGCGATAGGGCGGCGATGCGTGCGTAGTCTTCGTCGCTTAGGGAAATCTTAAGGGCGGCCAGTGAAGGGGCCAGTTGTTCGGCGTTTCGGGCGCTGATAATTGGTGCTGTGACGCCGCGGTGACGGGCGGCCCATGCCACGGCCAGACTGGCTGGTGAATGCCCCATTTCTTCTGCAAGGGCCGCAAGATCAGCTGCGGTTTGATACATCCATTCCTGACCGTAGCGGGCGGCATAACGCTCGTCTGTTGAAAGCCTCCCTTGCGCGCCCGTACTGTATTTGCCGGTCAAAAGGCCACCGCCAAGGGGGGAATAGGGCACAATGGCAATCCCCTCGGCCTCTGCCATGGGAAGGATTTCAACCTCGGCTTGGCGTTTCACCAATGAATACATCGGCTGAAACATATCAATTTTGCTGCCCAGTTTCTGTGCGACAGCTTGCGCTTTCATGACTTGCCAAGCGGCAAAGTTGGACACGCCGATGTGGCGGATTTTGCCGTCGGCCTGAAGGGTCGCAAGCGCTTCGAATGTTTCCTCAAGGGGGGTGTTGTCGTCCCAGCGGTGCAGGTAAAGCGCGTCGACCATGTCCATGCCAAGGCGCTGGCGGCTGATGTCGAAGGTGGTGAAAATATTGCTGGCGGTGCTGCCGCCCGTATATCCGGCCTTGGTTGCAATATATAAATCATCGCGCTCGCCGGCGGCAAAGGTCCCCAAAAATTCCTCTGAGACGCCGCCCGTATAAAGGTGCGCCGTGTCGAAAAAATTGATCCCTGCGGTGCGGCACGCATCATACATCGCGCGGCTGTTGGCCTCATCGGCGGTGCCGCCAAATTGCATGCAGCCAAAACAAAGCGGTGAAATGGGCGTGGCATTTTGTGTGCTGAGCATGGGCGTTATCTCCGATCTGGGCCTGTGGTATGGTTTGGTGCTGTGGGACCAAAGGTCAACATATCTTTGTATGTTGGGATTGCGTTTCCGGCGAAGGTCCCGCCGATCAAGCATATATTCTACGATGCGAATTGCGCGCGCTTTACACGCTCGCTAAGCTTTGCAAATGAACAGTTTTGATAGCTCAAACACACGCGATGCACTGCGCCGCCTTTTTGAAGCGGGTGTAGATGCAGTGAAGGGTGAGCCTGCGGTTGCACGTGCTTTTGCGCAGCGTTTTATGCAGGCGCCAGATCACATTCTTGCCGTGGGTAAGGCCGCCTATGCGATGTACATGGGCCTGCCTGAGAATGTGCGCGCCGCCACGCCTGCTTTGATTATTACCAAGGATGGCCACGCCGACGGTGCGCCTGATCTGCCGCATGTTGAGATACGCGAAGCCTCGCATCCGATGCCCTGCGCGCGGTCAATCGCTGCGGGGAAGGCTGCTTTGGCTTTCGTCCAAGACTGCGCCCCTGATAGCCGTTTGTTGATGCTGGTGTCCGGCGGCGCGTCCGCGTTGGTTGAGGCGTTGCCAAGCGGGATGAGTTTGGAAAGCCTGATGGAGCGGACGAAAATTGCGCTCTCAAACGGTAGCACCATCGGCCAAATCAACGCAGAACGCATTGCCCATTCGCGTATCAAAGGCGGTAAACTTTTGGCGGCATTTGCCGGACGGCGGGCGGATGTGCTGGCCATTTCAGATGTGCAAGGTGACGGGATCGATGTGATTGGCTCGGGCATTGGTGCTTATGGTGGCGGCACGCTGCGCTATAGCCGCCATATCGTTGGCTCAAATGCGGTGGCGCGGGATGCCGCTGCAGCACAGGCCACGACTTTAGGGATGCACGTGCACCACAATGCGGAAACGCTTTATGGTGATATTAATGACGTCGCGGGCGATATTTTGGCGACCGTGGATGGCGTTGCTGTCCCCGAGGGGATTTACATTTTTGGTGGCGAACCCACGGTCCAACTGCCCGATAACCCGGGCGAGGGTGGGCGGAACCAAGGCCTTGCGCTTGAACTTGCGCGCCGCATTTCAGGGCGCAGTGACCTGAGTATTCTGGTCGCGGGCACTGATGGTTCGGATGGGGTAAGTGCTGGTGCCGGCGCGATTGTGGATGGTGACAGTTTTGGCGCGGCAGATGGTGCGGATGAGGCGATCCGCTTGGCCAACTCGGGCGCGTTTTTCCGCACCACTGGTGATCAATTGGTCACGGGTCCTACGGGGACAAATGTGATGGACCTGGTTATTGTGCACCGCAAAACTACGGATGCAGGTTAGGGCGCTATATCCATCGCGTCAGTCCATAAAATAGCGGACGGTTGCCTCAAATTCGCGTGGCTTTTCGGCGTGTAACCAATGCCCTGCATCCGGCAGTTTCGCGAATTTTGCGTCTGGAAAAAGCTCTTTGATGGCGGGGCGATGGGCTGGCGTGACATAATCACTATTGGCGCCGCTTAAGAACAATGTGGGTCCGGTGAACGTGCCTTCTATTTGTGGAAACCCGATGATCTTTTCCATTTCGTTCGCAAGCGTATCAAGGTTCAGCAGCCATTTTTGCGCCTTTATATCAACACTTTGCGCAAGAAACGCGGCAACGGCTTTGTCATCGATCGGGATATCAAGCGCCGAGCGGCTATCCACGTTTAAATCAGTGGCCCGTGCGGCGTTCAGCACGTCCATTTGTGTGTGCGTGTATGTCACGGGTGCTATGTCGGCGACCAAAAGGCGGTTCACTAGGGCGGGATGCTGCAAGGCCATGACCATCGCGGCTTTACCGCCCATAGAGTGGCCGACCACGTCGCCCTTGCCGCCAAACGCGGTAATCACTTCGGCCAAATCAGCGGCCATTTCTGGATAGCTGTGTGTTGCTGTGTGCGCACTTGCGCCGTGGTTGCGCTGATCAATCACAACAACGCGGCGGTTGTCTGACAGACGCTTGGCAATGACGTTCCAGTTGCGCGCAGAGCCGAACAAGCCGTGCCCGATGAAAAGCGTTGGAAGGGCGGTTTCGTCGCCGTATACGAGGTGGTGTAACATAGTATTCGGATACCCCATGACCCCCCAAGATATCCAGCACAAAGCAGATGAGGTCGCGTCCTTACTGCGCGAGAAACTGTCTGTGCGTGGCAAAACCCTAAGCGATCAGCTTGCACGCAGTGGCGCGGTGCTTCCGCGCCGTGTCCGCGCAAAAGGGCGTTTTCTGGCCCACGCGGCGACGGTCGCAGAGCATCCGCAACTGGCAAAACAGATCGATCCCGCCGCAGTCGTGCGCGCGCATTCCGAGGTGTGTCTTTATCTAAACGAAATAAACCCACGCGACCGGCGCGTGGGCTTTGTTCTTGGTATCTTGGGGCGCGCAATGTTTGCGCTTTTGATCACCGGTGCTGCCTTTGTGGGGCTGCTGGTGTGGCGCGGCTATGTTTAGGTTGGCTCCGCGCCACGGGCTTTGATCACAGGTTCGGGTAAATTGGGAACTGTGCGCAAAGTGCTTCGACTTTTGCCGCAACTGCTTTTTCGACGTCCCCGTTTCCGTCTGGTCCGTTTGCTGCAAGACCGTTCACGACCTCAACAATCAGATCACCTACTTGGCGGAATTCAACTTCGGTAAAGCCGCGCGTTGTGCCTGCAGGTGTGCCCAAACGCAGGCCAGATGTGACCATCGGCTTTTCTGGGTCAAACGGAATACCGTTTTTGTTGCAAGTGATATGCGCGCGCTCAAGCGCCTCTTCTGTGGTGTTGCCTTTCACGCCTTTGGGACGCAGGTCGACCAGCATCAGGTGCGTGTCAGTGCCACCGGTGACAATGTCCAACCCACCTTTGATGAGTTGATCTGCCAACGCTTGGGCGTTCTTGATCACTTGGGATTGGTAGCTTTGGAACTCGGGGCGCAGGGCCTCGCCAAATGCCACGGCTTTACCGGCGATGACGTGCATCAAAGGGCCGCCTTGGATGCCGGGGAAGATCGCAGAGTTGAACTTCTTGGCTAAAGCTTCGTCGTTGGTCAGGATCATGCCGCCGCGTGGGCCGCGCAATGTTTTGTGTGTGGTCGTTGTGGCCGCGTGCGCATGTGGGAACGGCGAGGGGTACAGACCTGTCGCAACCAGACCTGCAAAGTGCGCCATGTCCACCAACAGATACGCACCGACGCTGTCTGCAATTTCGCGCATGCGGGCAAAATCAATGACCCGTGGAATGGCAGAGCCGCCAGCGATGATCATGTCGGGGTTATGCTCGGTCGCAAGTCGTTGGACCTCATCGTAATCCAGCAGATTGTCTTCTTTGCGCACACCGTACTGAACGGCGTTGAACCACTTGCCTGATTGGTTCGGGCGCGCGCCGTGGGTCAAGTGGCCACCTGCGTCCAGCGACATCCCCAAAATAGTTGCACCCGGTGCAAGCAACGCCTGAAACACACCTTGGTTCGCCTGTGAGCCTGAGTTGGGCTGAACGTTTGCAAATCCGCAGCCGAACAGCTCTTTGGCGCGTTCAATTGCCAAGTCTTCTGCAACGTCCACGTGTTGGCACCCACCGTAGTAGCGGCGGCCCGAATAGCCTTCGGCGTATTTGTTGGTCATCACGCCGCCTTGGGCTTCCATCACCGCTGCAGACACGATGTTTTCAGAGGCGATCAGCTCGATCTCGTTACGCTGGCGGCCAAGTTCGGCCTGCATCGCAGCATAGAGAGCCGGATCGCGTGTCTCGAGGGTTTCTGTGAAAAATCCATCATCACGGTGTGGGGCGTTCATGGCAGCATCCTTTTGAGTTAAGCACCGCGCACGGGCGGTTTGGCGGTAAGTTAACGCATGTTTCCTATCGGAAAAAGGCCCGTTTCCGTCATAATGGTGATGAAAGCGGTGACGAAAGGTCGCCATAGGCGGCTTGCGTTTCACATCGGCACAGGCGATGTCTTTACGCAACGTCCATGAACCTAAAGGAAAACTCCCATGGGGCAGCTTCCCAAAATCGCCTTTGCGGCAAGCGATACGCAGACCGCGCAAAGCGCGTTGGAGGTGTTAAGCGCGCGGTATGGCAATGCGGATCTTGGACAGGCCGAAGTGATTGTGGCCTTGGGCGGCGACGGGTTTATGCTGCAAACTTTGCACGCAACACAGCACCTCGATACGCCTGTTTACGGCATGAACCGCGGCACTGTTGGCTTTTTGATGAATGAATATCACGCGGATGATTTGCCGTTCCGGCTTGCTGCGGCTGAAGAAGAGGTCATCAACCCGCTGTCGATGATTGCAAAAACCGTTGACGGCACAGTCCACGAGGCATTGGCCATCAACGAAGTATCCCTACTGCGCGCAGGTCCGCAGGCGGCCAAACTTCGGATTTATGTGGACGACAAACTGCGCATGAAAGAACTGGTGTGTGACGGGGCGCTGGTCTCGACGCCTGCGGGCTCAACGGCGTACAACTACTCGGCTCACGGTCCGATTTTGCCGATCGGTTCGGATGTTTTGGCCCTCACGGCAATGGCGGCGTTCCGGCCCCGGCGCTGGCGCGGGGCGCTTTTGCCAAAGACGGCCAAGGTCCGCTTTGAGGTGGTCAACCCTGCCAAGCGCCCGGTGATGGCCGATGCAGACAGCCGCAGTGTGAACAATGTGGCCAGCGTGGAAATCCACTCGGACCCTTCGATTGCGCACCGCATTTTGTTTGACCCTGGACACGGGTTGGAAGAACGGCTCATTCAGGAACAATTCGTATGATCCACCCGCTGCGCCGCGCAGCTGTTGTTGTGGGTTGGCTGTTTGCATCTGCGTCTCTGACCGCGTGCAGTTTGCGCGTTGGCCCGCAAGACCGAATTGGCTTTCAAGAGCTGCTGACGCGTACTGCTGCAACCCCGTTTGAGTGCGCAAACTACGACCTTGAGACCGATAGCTGCGAGATGATTTCACGTTATCAAGCACGTAATGACGGCACGGTTCAGGCGCGCTCAACCTTTATTCTTGATGCGGATCTTGGGGCGGTGATGACCGTTGCTGACACCCTTCGGCCTGAGGGCGCGCGGCTGTGCACGGACGGTAAAAGCACCACCGCAAAAGTCATGGGCGATCAATTGACCGCACAGGATAACGCAAATTTAGCTGAGTTGTTTTTGCAAACGGCCCGGGCCTTTGGCCCAAGCTGCATTGCGTTTTTTGAACGGGGTGGGGTGCTGGTTGGCCTGTCTGAAACACCAGACGGACAAATTTTGCGCGGCCAACCTGCGTTCGTCCTTAGCTATTTTGCAGAACCCAAACCGCTGCGTGGTCTATCCGCGCGATAGCCACTGCGCTACCTCCAGCCAATCTGTGCCACGCTGACGTCAGCTGCGTAATCGCGGCCATAGGCGATGATCCCGATGGTGCGGATGTTTTGGGTATTGAGCGGCAGATCAAAGCCGCGTCCCGCAGGGGCGAAATCGGCCAAAGGCAACGTGATATCACGCCATTCATTTGTGGTCTGAAATTCCGCGCGGTAACTGTGCCACGGACGTTTTGCATCCGTTGTACGCAGGTTGGCAAAATAGGAGGCACCATTGCCCCGCACCCGCAGGGTTAGTACCTGCGCTTCGGGCGGCAGAGGCGGCATATCACGGCGGATTTGAATGAACCCGCCGTTGTTTTCTGTGCTCACGTCACCGCTCAGGCGAACGTAATCGACGTCCCCCTCGCGGCCGCGTGTCATGGTGCCCTCAGAGACACCGCCCATCACCCCGTCGGTGACAAAGCGCCATAAATCCAAGCTCGAAAAGTCATCAATTACCATACCCTTAAAGTGGGCACTTGGCGTTAGATGTCCAGTGCGGCGTTGACTAACCGCTTAGCTTTTCGCGTAGCCAAGGGTCTGAAGTGCGGCCCTGATTTCATCAAGGATCGCCGGATCATCAATGGTCGCAGGCTCTTTATAGGGCGCGCTGTCGGCAATTTTGGCCATGACGCCGCGCAGGATTTTGCCCGACCGTGTCTTGGGCAACCGGTCAACAACCACCGCCAGTTTAAACGCCGCAACAGGCCCGATTTGGCCGCGCACATCTGCGATTACGTCGGCGACAATTTCGCTTGGGTCACGGTCCACGCCCGCGTTCAGGCACAAAAAGCCCAACGGCAACTGACCTTTTAGCGCGTCGTTCACGCCGATCACGGCGCATTCGGCAACGTCTTTGTGGGCGGCCAAGACTTCTTCCATCGCGCCGGTGCTTAAGCGGTGACCTGCCACGTTAATCACGTCATCAGTGCGCGCCATGATGTAGACATAGCCGTCCTCATCAATCATGCCTGCGTCGCCTGTCTCGTAATATCCCGGAAAGGCTTCAAGATAGCTGCTTTTGAACCTGTCTTCGGCGTTCCAAAGGGTTGGCAGACAGCCAGGCGGCAGGGGCAGTTTGATGGTGATTGCACCCAACTCGCCCGCAGGTAGCGGGTGGCCGCCGTCATCAAGAATTTGCACGTCATAGCCGGGCATCGGCACTGTGGGGGAACCGATTTTGACAGGTAGCGGCTCAATGCCCATGGGGTTGCCCGCAATGGCGTAACCGGTTTCTGTTTGCCACCAGTGGTCGATCACTGGCAGGCCTGTCATGTTGCCCAACCATTTGATCGTGTCGGGGTCTGCGCGCTCACCTGCCAAGAAGATCGATTTCAGATGGGGCAGGTCGTAATTGGCAAACAGCTTACCTTCAGGATCCTCACGTTTTACGGCACGGAACGCGGTTGGGGCGGTAAAGAAAACTTTGACGTTGTGTTCTGACATCACGCGCCAGAACGTGCCCGCATCAGGGGTGCCAACGGGCTTACCTTCAAAGACGATGGTGGTGTTGCCGTGGATCAACGGCGCGTAGCAAATATAGCTGTGCCCCACGACCCAGCCCACGTCAGAAGCGGCCCAAAACACATCACCGGGTTCAACGTCATAGACGTTTTTCATGGTCCAGTTCATCGCCACCAAATGCCCGCCTGTGTGGCGCACAACGCCTTTGGGCGCGCCGGTCGTCCCACTGGTATACAGGATATAGGCGGGGTGGTTGCCTTCCACGGGAAGACACGCGGCAGGCTGGGTGCCTTGCTGAAACGCGTGCCAATCCAGATCACGTGGCCCCAGATCACAGCTCAGTTGCTCGCGCTGCAAAATCACGCAGGTTTCTGGCTTGTGGGTGGCACTGTCGATGGCCGTATCAAGCAATGGCTTGTAAGCGATTGTCTTGCTGCCTTCGATACCACAGGACGCAGCTACGATGCATTTGGGCTGGGCGTCATCAATGCGTACGGCCAATTCGTGGGCGGCAAAACCGCCAAATACCACCGAGTGGATCGCCCCGATGCGTCCGCACGCCAACATCGCCACAATCGCTTCGGCGACCATGGGCATGTAAATCAAAACGCGGTCGCCTTTGCCCACGCCTTGGGCTGCCAGACCGCCCGCAAAACCGGCAACTTCGTCGCGCAATTGGGAATAGGTCAAAGTACGCTGGCTGCCTGTGACGGGGCTGTCGTAAATGATTGCCGCCTGATCGCCGCGCCCTGCGTCCACGTGTCGGTCAACGGCGTTGTAACACGTGTTCACCAAACCGTCGCTGAACCACTCATACATCGGCGCGTTTTCGGCAAACAGCGCTTTGGTTGGGGCGCGGTCCCACGCGATCTGTTGGGCAGCGCCCATCCAGAATGCTTCGGGGTCGTTGCGCCACGCGGCGTAAGTGTTGGCATAGCTCATCGGTCAGGGTCCTCTCAGATGCACCATCGTTCCCGCGCTGCATTCCCGCCGAAACGAGGCCGCGCAGAATTGGTCGGGCGCATTAAGCGTATGCACCGCGGTGCTGGCAAGGGACCGTTTGCGCAAACAGCACGAAATAATCATGCTTCTGCGCAGATTTAGCCCCCAATCTGAGAGGATGACGCGCCTGCCGCCCCTAGCCGTAGTGGGTCACAGGGGTGCCCGCCAAAGCAGAAATGTTGAGCAATCCGCGCGCCGTGATTGAGGGCGTGACGATGTGCGCACGGTTGCCCATGCCCATCAGAATTGGCCCAACTTCAAGCCCGCCGGCTTTGGATTTCAGGATGTTTCGCGTCGCACCAGCCGCATCAGTGTTGGCGTAAATCAACACATTGGCCTGCCCCTGCAAACGCGACTGCGGGAAGACGCGACCGCGCAAATCAGGGTCCAAAGCACTGTCCGTGTGCATCTCGCCTTCGTATTGGAAATCAAGTCCCAACCCGTCAAGAACCTGCAGCGCATCGCGCATTGTGCGTCCAGATTGGCTATCAAGGTTGCCAAACTCCGAGCCTGAACACAGCGCAATCTTCGGCTCAATCCCAAAGCGGCGTACGTGGCGCGCAGCACTAATAACGGTTTGGGCAACTTGATCGGGCGTGGGCATCGCGTGGATGTGCGTGTCGGCAATAAAGAGCGGGCCGTCCTCCAAAATCATCAGTGACAGCGCGCCTGCAGGCTTCAAATCGTCCGAGCCAAGCACCTGCTCTACGTAGTTGAGGTGCCACAAATACTGACCAAATGTGCCGCAAATCATGCTGTCAGCCTCGCCGCGGTGCACCATCACGGATCCAATGGCAGTGGTGTTGGTCCGCATGATCGCGCGGGCCAAATCAGGTGTCACACCAGAACGGGCCATCAACTCGTGATAGGTCTGCACGTAATCGCGGTAACGATCATCGCGGTTGGGGTTCACGATCTCTAAATCTTCGGGACGAATTTTCAGACCTGCACGCTCGCACCGCCGCCCAATCACATCAGGACGACCAATCAGAATGGGTGTCTCGGTGGTTTCCTCAAGCAGCGCTTGGGCCGTGCGTAACACGCGCTCGTCCTCACCTTCGGCGAATACAATCCGGCGTGTCGCGGTGCTGGCTGCTTGGAAAACGGGACGCATGATAAGCGCGGATTTGAATACAGATGTATCAAGGTCCGCGTGGTACTGATCCACATCCGCAAGGGGACGCTTAGCCACGCCGCTTTCCATTGCAGCGCGCGCCACGGACGAGGCCACAACCCCCATCAGGCGCGGATCAAACGGCTTGGGAATAAGGTAGTCCGGCCCGAACGTAAGCTGCTCACCGCGGTAGGCCTCGGCCGCCTCGGCGCTTGTGGTGGCGCGGGCAAGTTGGGCAATTCCGTCGATACAAGCCAGCTGCATCGCATCGTTGATCTCGGTCGCGCCCACGTCCAGCGCACCGCGGAAAATAAACGGGAAACACAGCACGTTGTTGACTTGGTTGGGGAAATCTGACCGGCCCGTCGCAATCAACGCGTTCGGTGCCACGGCGCGCGCGGCTTCTGGATCAATCTCGGGGTTGGGGTTGGCCAATGCAAAAATAATCGGCTGATCGCTCATCTTGGCGACCATCTCGGGCTTCAAAACGCCCGCGCCAGACAGCCCAAGGAACATATCCGCGCCGTCAATTACTTCATCAAGCGTGCGCAGATCACTGGCCTGCGCGTATTCGGCTTTTTGATCTGTCATCTCACTGGTGCGGCCCTCGTAAACCAGCCCTTCGATGTCGCACAGCCACACGTTTTCGCGTTTCACGCCCAGTTTCAGCAGCATATTCAGACAGGCAATGCCCGCCGCACCTCCACCAGTAGAGACGATCTTTATGTCCTCAAACTTCTTGCCCGCAAGGTGCAGCGCATTTGTTGCGGCGGCCCCCACAACAATGGCCGTTCCGTGCTGATCGTCGTGGAAAACAGGAATGTTCATCCGCTCACGGCACAGTTTTTCGACGATAAAACAATCAGGTGCTTTGATATCCTCAAGGTTAATCGCGCCAAACGTTGGCTCAAGCGCGCAGACAATATCCGCAAGTTTTTCGGGGTCCGGCTCGTTCAACTCAATGTCGAAACAATCGATGTTGGCGAATTTCTTGAACAGGACCGCCTTGCCCTCCATCACGGGTTTTGAGGCAAGCGCGCCGATGTTACCAAGGCCCAAAACCGCAGAGCCATTCGTGACAACCGCCACAAGATTGCCGCGTGATGTGTATTCTTGTGCGGCCTCGGCGTCTTTGGTGATCTCGATGCAGGCTTCGGCCACACCGGGCGAATATGCGCGCGCCAAATCACGTCCGTTGGCCAGCGGCTTGGTTGCGCGAATTTCCAGCTTTCCGGGCTTGGGGTGGCGGTGGTAATCCAACGCTGCTTGACGCAATGCTTGTGGATCACGGTTGGAATTGTCTGTCATAATGCCCTCCCAAGGTATTTGTTTAACGTTAAACTACTTTTTTCATGGCCTGCCAATGGCAATATTTTCACGGGGGCCGCGCGCGCTGTTCGATTGCACGGTGACATGGGCGGTGATCTCCGTTTTACTCAGCCCAAACCCGAGTTATGCTGGCGTTAAGCCGAGAGGAACCAGACATGTCAACATCACCGCTCATGCAGGCCGCTCACGCGGTCATGAAAAATGCGCACGCCCCTTATTCCAACTTCCAAGTAGGGGCTGCAGTGCGCACGGATGCGGGTGATGTGTTTGTGGGCTGCAATGTTGAAAACGTAGCCTATCCCGAAGGAACCTGTGCTGAAGCGGGCGCGTTGGCGGCCATGGTTGCCGCAGGACAAGGACGCATCGTTGAGGTCGCCGTGATCGCGGGGTCGCCAACCCCGGTGCCGCCGTGCGGCGGGTGCCGTCAAAAGCTGCGCGAGTTTGGCGCAGGCGATGTGGTGGTCACCATGGGCACAACCGGCGGCAACACGCTTTCCATGACCCTCGAAGAACTTTTGCCCGGTGTCTTCAACGCCGATCACATGGCCAAATGACATCTTTCGCTCCTCTACTTGATCAGTTTCGCGGTGGCACGCCGCCTGATCCGGATGAGATTGCCCAGATCGTGCGCGGCCTTGTTGACGGCTCCATGACTGATGCGCAGGCGGGCGCTTTTGCCATGGCCGTGTGTTTGCACGGGCTGGGAGACGAGGGACTCTTGGCCCTGACAACGCAAATGCGCGATAGCGGCACTGTGCTGGAATGGGGCCTTGATGGGCCGGTGATCGACAAACATTCGACGGGCGGTGTTGGGGATTGCACATCGTTTTTGATCGCGCCCGCACTTGCGGCCTGTGGCGCATACGTCCCAATGATTTCAGGCCGCGGGCTTGGGCACACGGGCGGCACCCTTGATAAACTGGAATCCATCCCGGGCATCACCGCCGATATCGCGCCCGCAAAGTTTCGCAAAATAGTAGGCGAGGTCGGCTGCGCCATCGTCGCCGCAAGTACAGATGTGGCCCCCGCCGACAAACGCCTTTACGCGGTCCGTGACGTGACAGGCACGGTGAAAAGCACGGCCCTGATCACCGCGTCGATCTTGTCCAAAAAGCTTGCGGCCGGTCTTGATGCGCTGGTGCTTGATATCAAAATGGGCAGCGGCGCGTTCATGAAAACCGTGGCCGAGGCCGAAGTGCTGGCCAACGCTTTGGTCAATGTGGCCAACGGTGCGGGCTGCAAAACCACCGCCCTCATCACGGACATGAACCAACCACTTGCCAAATCTATGGGCAACGCGCTGGAACTTTCCGAGGCCCTGCACGCCTTGACGGGCGACGGGGTTGATCATGATTTGCCCGACATGGCCGCCAATCTGGCAGGCTCTGTTTTGGCCAGCGCGGGCCTTGCCCAAGACGCCACCCAAGGGGCCGATTTGATTACGGATACATTCTACAATGGCAACGCCGCCGAGGTCTTTGGCCGTATGATCAGCGCCATGGGCGGGCCCCATGATTTTGTCGATCGGTGGGAAGACCGCTTGCCAAGCGCGCCAGTGATGCAAGAAGTTCTGCCGCCGCGCGCGGGCTTTGTCACCGCAATTGATGGCGAGGCATTGGGCCAGCTTGTCGTGCATCTTGGTGGCGGGCGCAAAACGATCGGCGGGCGGATCGATCACTCTGTTGGCCTGTCGGACATCGCAGCTTTGGGCGATCAGATCGACGCGGATGTGCCGCTGTGTATGTTGCACGCCCGTTCCGAGCATGACGCGGACGCCGCGACCAAAATCATCCGCGCGGCGATCACCCTTGGCGATGCGCCGATGGACCTGCCGCCGACCATTTACAAACGTGTCGGGCAGGGGGACTAAACCATGGGTCGCGCGTTTTTGGTTGTAATGGATTCCGTTGGCTGTGGCGGCGCGCCTGATGCGGCGGCTTTTGGCGACGAAGGGGCAAATACCCTTGGCCACATTGCCGATGCCTGTGCAAACGGGCAAGCAGACGTGGGGCGGTCCGGTCCGCTCAACATTCCCAATTTACTGTCCTTTGGCCTTGGTGCGGCTGTTGCCCAAGCCAGCGGTCACAGCCGCCTTCTTGACGCGACCTCGGGCCCGATTGCGGGCCTTTGGGGAAGTGCGACCGAACATAGCATCGGCAAAGATACCCCCTCAGGACATTGGGAGTTGGCGGGCCTGCCGGTCCCGTTTGAGTGGCATTATTTCCCCCAAACTCCGGTGGCTTTTCCGCCTGAAATTTTGGAGGCCGTCGCGCGCATCGCAGGCACCGAAGGCTCTCTTGCCAACTGTCACGCCAGCGGCACAGGCGTGCTGGATGACTTCGGCCCAGAGCACCTTAGGACCGGCTGGCCCATCTGCTACACCTCCGTTGATAGCGTTTTCCAAATCGCCGCCCACGAGGAAATTTTCGGCCTTCAGCGGCTTTATGATTTGTGTGCCGAACTCGCACCTATACTGCATGAAATGGGTATTGGCCGCGTTATTGCACGGCCTTTTGTGGGGGCTGCGGGGGCATTTACACGCACGCCCCACCGCCGTGATTTTGCTCTACTGCCCCCCGAAGATGTATTGATGGATTTCGCCGCCGCCGAAGGCCGCGCGGTTCACGCCGTGGGAAAAATCGGCGATATTTTCAGCATGCGCGGCATCACAGATTGCACCAAAGGGCCTGATGCAAAACTGATGGAAGACCTAATTGATCTGGCGGGCACAGCCCAAGACGGCGCATTCATTTTTGCCAACTTCGTCGAGTTTGACAGCGAATATGGCCACCGCCGCGATGTGGCTGGATATGCGCGCCATCTTGAATGGTTTGACGCGCAATTGCCGCGTCTTTTGGCACGTCTTGCGTCTGATGACCTGCTGTTGATCACCGCCGATCACGGCAATGATCCCACGTGGCGCGGCACCGATCACACCCGCGAACGGGTGCCTGTCGTGGGGCCCGCGCTAGCGAAATCCGGTGAGCTTGGCGCCATCAACTTTGCCGATGTAGGCGCTACGCTCGCAGCCCATCTTGGCCTGAAACAATACGGAAAAGGGACACCCGCCAAATGAAGAACCGCCCCAAGCTTGAGCTGCATTTGCACTTGGAAGGTGCCGCGTCGCCTGCGTTCATCAAGGGCCTCGCCGCTGAGAAAAAGCTCGATATCTCTGGCATTTTTGATGAACGTGGCAATTACGACTATGCGGATTTTGCGGGCTTTCTGGATGTCTATGAGGCGGCGACCCAAGCGCTCAAAATGCCTGAAGATTACGCGCGCCTCACCACAGCGGTGCTGCAAGATTGCGCCGAACATGGGGTTGTTTACGCCGAAACGTTCCTGTCGCCAGATTTTTGCGGGGGACGTGATGTGGGCGCGTGGCGCGAATACCTTGCCGCAATCCAAGAAGCCGCCGCCGCGATGGAGCCGCACATCACCCTGCGCGGCTGCGTCACGGCCATCCGCCATTTCGGTGCCGAAAAATCCCGCGAAACGGCCATTTGTGCGGCTGAAACTGCGGGTGACTTCATCACAGGGTTTGGCATTGCAGGGGCCGAAACCGTTGGCGCACCGCGCGATTTTGCTTGGGCTTTTGACTGCGCGCGCGAAGCGGGGCTTGGCCTGACGGCGCACGCGGGCGAGTGGGGCGGTGCGGCGATGGTCCGCGATACCCTTGATCAGCTGCCGGGCATTTCGCGTATCGGTCACGGGGTGCAAGCCATCACTGATCTGGCGCTTTGCGACCGGCTGATTGAGAATGACATCACCCTTGAGGTCTGTCCCGGGTCAAACGTGGCGCTTGGGGTCGTGCCGAACTGGGCGTCACATCCCATAGAAAAGCTGCGCGCCCGAGGTGTCAAAGTGACCGTTAGCACAGACGATCCGCCGTTCTTTCACACCACCATGACGAATGAATACGACCGTCTTGCCCACCACTTTGGTTGGGACGATGAGATTTTCCGCGAAGTTGAGCAAAACGCCCTTGAGGCGGCATTCTGTTCTGCCGAAACCCGCGCCATCATTGCAAAAAGGCTTCAATCATGAACGAACACGTCACCCTTGTGGATCACCCTTTGGTTCAGCACAAACTGTCTATCATGCGCGACAAAGAAACCTCGACGGGGCAATTTCGTCAGTTGCTGCGCGAAATAAGTCAGTTTTTGGCCTATGAAATCACCCGTGAATTGCCTTTGGAAAATCAAGCAATCGAAACACCCATGGGACCAATGGATGCGCCCATGTTACGCGGTAAAAAGCTGGCACTGATCTCGATTTTGCGGGCGGGAAACGGCCTTCTGGACGGTGTTCTTGAACTTGTTCCCTCTGCACGGGTTGGTTTTGTTGGGCTCTACCGTGATGAGCAAACCCTTGAACCCGTTGAATATTATTTCAAAGTGCCTGACGTGCTTGAGGAACGGCTGGTGATTGCAGTGGACCCGATGCTGGCCACAGGCAATTCATCTGTCGCAGCGATTGACCGTCTGAAAGAAGCGGGCGCTACGAACATCCGTTTCATGTGCCTGCTGGCCGCACCTGAGGGCATTGCCCGCATGCGGCAAGCGCATCCAGACGTGCACATCGTGACCGCTTCTGTGGATGAAAAACTCAACGATCAGGGCTACATTGTGCCCGGTTTGGGGGACGCGGGTGACCGGATGTTCGGCACCAAGTAACAGCATTATCACTTTACTAAATAGGGTTTTTGGCGCACAGTTTCGCTATATTTAGTGGAGTGACATATGTCTGTTTCTAAGTTCGCGGCCTTCACGGCGACCCTTGCCTTGCTGTTTACCACGTCTGTCTCCGCCCAGTCTCTGGCGGGCAATACAGTCCCAGCAGAGTTCCCGCCCTCTTCGTTCAAAGGCAACCAATACGTTGATAGTAAAGGATGTGTTTTCATCCGTGCGGGCATTTCGGGCAACACCACATGGGTGCCGCGTGTATCTCGCAACCGTCAGATTGTGTGCGGCTTTCAACCCTCTCTAAAGGGTGCAACAGCCGCCGCACCCGCCCAAGCGGCCCCTACTAAATCTGCGCCGCAGCCTGCGCGCAAGCCCGCGCCAAAACCCAAAGCGGTTGCAAAAGCCAAAACGCCAGTACAGCCTACAACAAAAGTGGCAACGCCTGTTACTGGTCAAACCGCTAGTGCCACATTGACACCGCAGACACCGCGCCGTGACCGTCAGGGGGTCACCAACGCGCCTCTGCGCACCACCGCGACGTTGCCAAGCGCTGCCGCACCCAAAATCCAAACCGCGCCAACTACGCAGCCAACCCGCAGCCAACCTGCTTGTCGTGGGGCCTCGGCGCTTAGCTCGAAATACATCAACGCGGGCACGCCCGATAATCCTGTCCGATGTGGCCCGCAGCAGGGTAATTTTTTCGGCCAAGACGGCACCACCACGCTGGGTCCGCAAAGCAGCCTTGATGTTGCGCCGCGCACAGCGCCGGACCCCTCGCGCGGTGTGGTGCGGCTGTCAAAAGTGCCCGCCAGCGCCCGCGTCACGTTTGACCCGCCAAAAGGTTACCGCCCCGTTTGGGACGATGACCGTCTGAACCCGCGCCGTGGCCTTGAGACCCGCGAGGGGCGCGCTGCCAGCAACCGCATCTGGACGCAAAAAGTCCCCCGCAAGCTGCTAAAAAAAGCTCCTCAGGTCACCCGCGCGGGTAATGATCCGTTACGTTTGTCGTTTGGGACCAAAAGCACGCCTGCATCGCACCGCTTCGTTCAGGTGGGCACCTACGAGGTGAAGGGCAATGCCACCCGCGCTGCACAGCGTCTTGCTGCGGCAGGGCTGCCTGCAAAAATCGGGCGTGCCACGCGGGGCGGCAAAACATATCAGGTCGTTCTGACCGGACCTTTTCAGGATCAATCCGCCCTACGCGCAGCCCTTCAAGGCGCGCGATCTGCGGGCTTTCGCGACGCGTTTCTACGCAAGTAATTTACTGATCGCAGATCCCCTGCAGGGCCAGCCAGTCGCGGTCACTCAGCAACGGTGGATCGCTTAGTTGTGCCGCATCAAGCAGTGGTTTTGTCCGCTCTCCGCTGGGGTCAATTGCAGCCGCAAGGGTGGTCGTCTCAAGGCCGCGTAACCGCATTTGATCCGCCAACGCACCCATCTCAACATCTTCCAACGGCGTCTGAACCAACGCTTGGGCATAGCCGCGTAGCACGTCTTGGGGCAGCTGCGCAGTGGTCAGCAATGTGAATGTGTGGCGCAGTCCCGCAAACTCAAGCAGCGGGCGTACGGGGTCTTGGCCCGCTTGGCGCAGACCTGCCGCCAGCATAAATCCAGCCAGCACTTCTGGGTCATCATGATCCTCAACCAGCGTCGCACTCAGCAGCAGTTTGCCGCCGGGTAACCACAGACTATCCGGCAAGCCAGAGCGGTGAATTTGCGGCAGCCCAGCAGGCGCTACGAAATCCGCATTATCCGACGTGCCCCGAACGCGGTCCGTCACCATTTGTAGTGCGCGGGTGCCTTCGCGGCGGGTGCACGCAGGGCCTGCAAGGCGGGTAATCTCACGGCTCAGCTCGCGGCCAATTTCGGCGCGTTTGACTTGGGGCAAAACCCCAAGCGTGTGATCCACCATGGCGGGGGGCATCCAGAAAAAGCCGATCCAGCCCACCAATGCCAAGCTGCCCGCCAACACGGCGGCGCGCAGCCGCCCACGGTGCGGACGGGTCCGGTCAATGGCTTTGCGCACTTTGTCGATGGCCTCGACCATGGTTTTGTCGTCAATCTCAACAAGTTCGGTGCCGTCTGCATCGGGGCTGTAGGTGACCACGCCATCTTTGTCGGACACTTTGCGCACGGCGGCCAATGACCAATGGGACAAAACCCGTTCGGCATTATCGGTAATCACAAGGGTGGCGTTGCCAAAAGACACGATCACCTCGCGGCGCTGCGCATCTGCATCCGCGCGCCAAAGGCCCGTGCTTTCGAGCAATGCGTACTGTGAAAGGGCGGTCATCTGACGCTTTATCTCCGTCAACTTGCTCTGAACAACATATAGGTCAGACGCCGCACCGCCGCAATTGCACTCAGAGGGATTTCGCCACTGTGCGCAATTCAAACTTCTGGATTTTGCCCGTCGAGGTTTTTGGCAGCTCTTGGAAAATCACACGTTTGGGCGTTTTGAACCCCGCAAGGCGCGCGCGGCAAAAGGCGATGATCTCGGCCTCGGTTGGGGTTGCGCCGTCTTTCAATTCAACAAAGGCACAGGGGACCTCGCCCCATTTGTCATCGGGCTTGGCGACCACGGCGCATAGGTTGACGGCCGCGTGGTTCATCAACGCGCTTTCGACCTCAACAGAGCTGATGTTTTCGCCGCCCGAAATGATGATGTCCTTGGCACGGTCAGCGATTTGTATGAACCCGTCGGGGTGGTGCAAGGCAATGTCGCCGCTGTGGAAATACCCGCCCGCAAAGGCCTCGGCGGTGGCGTCCGGATTTTTCAGATAGCCCTTCATCACGCAGTTGCCGCGCAACATGATCTGGCCGGTTGTGGTGCCGTCGCGCGGGATGTCGTTGCCGCTGTCGTCCCATACGGCGACGGGCTCCATCATGGGGAAAGCAACCCCTTGGCGCGCAGCGATGCTGGCCGCCTCGTCTTGGGGCAGCGCGTCCCATGCGGGGTCCCAAAGACATTCGGTGACGTGGCCATATGTTTCGGTCAGCCCGTAGACTTGTTGCACATCAAAGCCCAGTTTGGTGATGGCCGCCAACGTGGCGGGGGCGGGCGGCGCGCCTGCGGTGAAGACTTTGACTGTGTGATCAAAACTGCGCCGCGCTTCATCTGGTGCGTTGACGATCATGTTCAACACAATCGGTGCCCCGCCAAAATGGGTCACACCGGCGGCAATGGCGTCATAAATAGCGTGAGGTGTCACATCGCGACAGCAGTGGATCGTACCGCCCAGCATTGGAATCATCCACGCGTGGTTCCACCCGTTACAGTGAAACATCGGCACAATCGTTAGGTACTGCGGGCGCAGCGGCATTTGCCACGCGGCCGGTGTGCCCATGGTCATCAGATACGCGCCGCGGTGATGATAGACCACGCCCTTGGGCCGCCCTGTGGTGCCCGAGGTGTAATTCAGCGCAAGGCTTTCCCATTCATCTTCGGGCATCATCCACGCAAACGCTGCATCGCCGGTGGCCAGCAAATCTTCGTATGTTTGGTGCGCGCCGGTGGCTGTGATGCCCGCAACGGCGTCAGGCACTTCAATCAAGATGGGCGCGGGGCCGTCCATCCGTTCGATCGCTTGCAACGCCAGTGGCATGAACTGGGTGTCGACCAAAGCGGCCTTGGCCTCGCCGTGATCAAAGATGTAGGCCACGGTATCTGGATCAAGGCGGGTGTTGATGGTGTTCAAAACCGCACCACACGCGGGCACGCCAAAGGCCGCTTCGCATTGGGCGGGAGTGTTTGGTAGCAGCGTCGCTACCACGTCACCGCTTTGCACACCGATGCTTTTTAGCGCGCTGGCCAATTGCGAGCAGCGGGCGTGGTACTGCGCATAGGTGACTTTATGGTCACCATAAATTACCGCGGTGGTTTGGGCGAACACATCAGCCGCGCGGCGCAAATGGGACAGCGGCGTTAGGGGCACGTAATTGGCGGGTGTTTTGTCTAAACCCGTCTCATCTTTCATCCAGCCCATTGCGCCCTCCCAAGCAGTTCACCTTCCAACGCACGCCTTGTCGTCGGCACCGCGTATATTGTCGACTATGGCGCTTGCGCGGCAAGAGGCAAGCGGTCAATGATGGGAAAATGAGCAGTACACCTTCCAATAACACCGCCGCGATCGGCTGGATGATGACGGCGATGGTCATTTTGGGCATCGTCGATAACCTTGTGCCCTATATTGTGGACGACATCAGCCTTTGGCAATTCCACACCCTGCGCAGCATTGTTGCAGTGGCAACAGTGGCGCTTTTGGGTTTGGTTTTCGGGCTGAACTTACGTCCAAAGCGGGTTTGGGCCGTGCTGGGGCGTTCGCTGTTTTTGGCGATTGCGATGATTTTGTATTTCGGCTGCCTTGGCTTTTTCCCGATTTCGGCTGCGGCGGCGGGGCTGTTCACAGCGCCCGTTTTGGTGGTGTTCATCGAGGCTATTTGGTCACGCACGCCCATCGGGCCTGTGCGGTTGGTGACGGCCTTTGTGGGGCTGTGCGGGGCGCTGATGGTGCTGAAGCCCGATGTGGGCGGGCTTGGCTGGCCCAACCTGGTGCCCATTTTGGCGGGTGTGTTTTACGCCACGGGTAATGTGGCCACGCGCAAATGGTGCGAAGGCGAAACCCCGTGGGTGCTGACATGGAGTTACATGGCGTGGGTTTTGTTGATCGCTGCATTGGTGTCGCTGTACCTGCAGGCCAACCCGGGCGAGGGGTTCCTGGGCCGCGCGTGGGTCTGGCCCACGGCGCTGTCATGGTGGATCATTCTGGTGCAGGCGGTGGTGTCGGTTGGGGCGATCGCGTGCCTGATGAAGGCCTACCTGACCGGGGACGCGCCGATTGTTTCGGTCTTTGAATACACGCTGCTGATCTTTGCCTCGGTCACGGCCTATATCCTGTTTGGCACGGTCGTCAGCCCGCTTGGGGTGCTGGGGATGGTGGTCATCATCGGCTCTGGTGTGGTTGTGGCGTGGCGGGTGCAACGCGCAGGGAGGCTTGAGCGGCTTGAGCGGCTTGAGCGACCTGAGCAGTCTAAGCTACCCGAGCAGCTTGCCCCATGATCTACAGCAAGGGCCGCAACTATCTGCTGACCCATGCGCCCAAAACGGGGGGCACTGCCCTGATGCTGGCGCTTGAGGCGCGGGCGATGGCGGATGACATTATTGTGGGCGATACCCCAAAAGGCAAAGCGCGGGCAAAGCGGCAAAAGAGCCTTCAGACGGCGGGTCGGCTTTGGAAACATGCGACCCGCGCGGATTTGGCCGGGTTGTTTGACGGCGCGCCATTTGCGGTAAGCTTGGTGCGCAATCCGTGGGACCGCGTGGTGAGTTATTATCACTGGCTGCGCGCCCAAGACTTTGCCCACCGCGCCGTGAGCCTTGCCAAAGATGAAACCTTTGAGGCGTTTGTTTTGACGCCATGGATGCAAGACAGTCTGCGCGCGCATCCCTATGCTCATTACGTCACGGATGAAACCGGTGTGGAGCAGTGCGATGCGTTCATCCGCCTTGAGCATCTGACCGATGATCTTGCCCCGTTTGAGGCGCATCTAGGGTTTAGGCTTGAGGTTGGGCGCGCCAATGCATCACAGCGCGATGCAGATTACCGCGGCTATTTCAGCGACACGACCCGCGATGTGATTGCCGATGTTTGTGCCCAAGACATTGCGCGGTTTGGCTACGTTTTTTGATGCACAAATAACCCCGCTGGCCCAATGAAAGGCCGCGAGGGGGACAGCAGTGCAGGGCACCTCGGTCCGTATATCGCCAGAGGGGGCCTCGGGCATGTTTGTAGGGTTTTTGCGGTAAAACGAGGCCGTAAAAGAGGCAGCGCTGCCGTTGGTATGATCCGGTTGGGGGTGTAAGGCCCGCGCGGTATCAGGGTCGATATGCGGTGTGTCAAACCGGAACAATTCAGGACGTCCTGAGCGCAGTTTAGTGCGGGGGCGTTAACGGTGTCTTAGACCACCGTGCGGTGCACGCCCCCGCTGATAAGTTACAGTGCCAACAGCCTGCTAGGCGGCAGGGGCAGCAGGGGCAAAGCGGCCATAAAAGCTTTGTCCCTTGTCGGCCATCTCACGCAAAAGCGCAGGGGTCGCAAAGCGTGCCCCGAACTTTTCGCTAAGCGCATCACAGCGTTCTGCCGCGTAGGGCGCGCCAATGATATCAAGCCACGACAGCGGCCCGCCAGACCACGGCGCAAAGCCCCAGCCAAGGATCGCGCCAACGTCACCTTCGCGGATGTCCATCAGAACACCGTCCTCAAGGGCGCGTACGGCCTCAAGGGTTTGGGCAAACATCAGGCGGTGCTGGACCTCGATGATGTCAGGTTGCGCATCGCGTGTGGGGTATTTGGCGGCAAGACCGTCCCACAGCAACCCGCGCTTGCCTTTGTCGTCATAGGCGTAAAAGCCCGCGTTGGCTTTGCGGCCCAAGCGGCCCTCATCGGCCATCCAGAACAGTACCTCGTCCACGGCGCCGTCAGGGTAGGCATCGCCCATTGCGGCTTTGGTGGCTTTGGCGATTTTCACACCCAGATCGACAGATGTTTCATCGACCAATTGAAGCGGGCCAAGGGGCATGCCCAGTTGTTTGGCCGCATTTTCGATCAGGGCGGGCTGCACACCCTCGGCGACCATGCGGATGCCTTCGTTGATGTAGGGAATGATACAGCGGTTGGCGTAGAAAAAGCGCGCATCATTAACCACGATCGGGGTCTTTTTGATCTGGCGCACAAAGTCGAGAGCTTTGGCCGTGGCGCGATCACCGGTTTGCGCGCCTTTGATGATTTCCACCAACAACATTTTGTCGACAGGTGAGAAAAAGTGGATGCCGATGAATTGCTCTGGGCGTGCACTGGCTTTGGCCAACTCAGAAATCGGCAAGGTCGAGGTGTTGGTGGCAAAGATGCACTCTGCGTCCACGACGGCTTCGACTTTCTTGGTGACGTCTGCTTTGATCGCCACGTCCTCAAAGACCGCCTCAACTATCAGATCACAGCCCGCAAGGGCGTTGTAATCTGTGGTTGCGGTGATCTGCGCCAGCACGGCCTCTTTCTTTTCGGGCGTGGCTTTTTTGCGCGCGATGCCTTTGTCCATGTAGGTGGCGGTGTAGTCTTTGCCTTTGTCCGCGGCCTCTTGGCTTTGGTCCAGTAAGACAACCTCGATGCCCGCAAGGGCGGAGACAAGTGCGATGCCCGCGCCCATCATGCCCGCGCCCAGAACGCCGACTTTGCGCACGGATTGGTCACTGACTTCCGCCGGACGCACAGCACCTTTTTCAAGCGCTTCTTTGTTGATGAAAAGCGAACGGATCATGGCAGAAGACGATGGGTTCATCAGCACATTGGTGAACCAGCGCGCCTCAATTTTGATGGCTGTATCAAAAGGCACCAACGCGCCTTCATAGACCGCCGACAAAAGCGCCTTGGCCGCAGGAAATGCGCCTTGGGTTTTGCCGTTGACCATCGCCGAGGCCCCCACATAGGTCATGAAACCCGCAGGATGGTAGGGCGCGCCGCCGGGCATTTTGTAACCCTTTTCGTCCCATGGTTTGACGATCTTTGGCTCGGAGAGGACCCATTCTTTGGCGGCTGCAACGGGATCATCCGCGATCTCGTCGATGAGGCCAGCCGCTTTGGCGCGCGCAGGGTCGCTTAGCTTGCCTTCCAGCAGAAATGGCGAGGCACCCATGGCGCCCATCTTGCGCACAAGCCGCGTTGTGCCGCCCATGCCGGGGAAGATGCCAACCATGATTTCAGGTAGGCCAATTTTGGCTTTGGGGTTGGGGGCTGCAAAAATGCGGTGGCACGCAAGGGGTAGTTCAAACCCGATACCAAGGGCCGTGCCGGGCAGGGCCGCTGCGATTGGCTTGCCGCCTTTATTGGTTTTGGGGTCCATGCCTGCGCGCTCAATCTTGCGCAAAATAGCATGGGTGGCCATGAGGCCGTCCATCAGACCGCGCGCAGGTGCGTCACCGGCCATCTCTTTCATCTTGGAGATGATGTTCAAATCCATACCGCCTGCAAACGAGCCGGGTTTGCCAGAGGTCAGCACAGCGCCTTTGATAGCATCATCGGCCAGCACTTGGTCAATGAGCGCGTCAAGGTCGTCAAAGCCCTGTTGGTTCATCACGTTCATGGATTTGCCAACGGTGTCCCACACGATTGTGGCCACGCCGTCTGCGTCGATGTTCATAGAAAAGTCAGACATATCAATGGCTCCTTACACGCGTTCGATGATTGTTGCGGCACCCATGCCAGAGGCGATGCACAAAGTGGCCAAGCCAACTTCTTTGTCTGCGCGCTCCATCTCATCAAGCAAAGTGCCGATGATGATTGCGCCGGTCGCCCCAAGGGGGTGCCCCATGGCGATAGACCCGCCGTTCACGTTGACCACGCTATCGTCCACATCAAAGGCCTGCATAAAGCGCAGCACAACCGAGGCGAATGCTTCGTTTACCTCAAACAGATCGATGTCTTTGATCGACATCCCCGCATCCGCAAGGATCTTTTCAGTAACGGGCACAGGTCCGGTCAGCATGATGGTGGGGTCGGTGCCAATTTTGGCCGTCTGACGGATGCGAGCGCGCGGCTTCAGCCCGTGCTTTTCGCCAAATGCCTTTGAGCCGATCAGAACGCCCGCTGCCCCATCAACGATGCCTGACGAGTTGCCCGCATGGTGGATGTGGTTGATTTTTTCGAGGTGCGGATACTTGAGCAGCGCGACTTTATCAAAGCCGGGCATAACTTCGCCCATGGCCTGAAACGCGGGGTTCAAACCGCCCAGTGACTGCATATCCGTTTGGGGGCGCATGTATTCATCATGGGCCAGAATATCGAGACCGTTTTGATCGCGCACGGTGATCATGGAATTGGCGAAACGGTTGTCATCCCACGCGGCTTTGGCGCGTTGTTGTGATTTCACGGCAAGCTCATCCGCATCGGTGCGGCTGAAGCCGTACTTAGTGGCGATGATATCGGCAGAGATGCCTTGGGGGACAAAATACGTGTCCATCGCAACAGATGGATCAACGGCGATGGCCGCCCCGTCACTACCCATGGCAACGCGGCCCATCATCTCAACGCCGCCTGCGATATATGCCTCACCAGCCCCGCCTTTGATCTGGTTGGCAGCAAGGTTCACCGCTTCCATGCCAGAGGCACAAAACCGGTTGATCGCAAGACCGGGGATTGACTGATCAAGGTCTGAGGCCAGCACGGCCGTGCGTGCAAGACAGCCACCCTGTTCCATGACTTGGGTCACGTTGCCCCAGATCACGTCTTCAACGGCGTGACCGCTTAGATCGTTGCGCGACTTCAGTGCATTGAGAATTTGGGCAGACAGGCGCACGGATGTGACTTCGTGCAGTGAGCCGTCTTTGCGGCCCTTTCCGCGCGGGGTGCGAACGGCGTCATAAATATAGGCTTCAGACATGAGGGTAGTCTCCTTGTTGGGCGGGGTCAGCGGGCAAATTGCGCCGCGTCAAATCGTGAAGGTGGGGCAGGGGATGCCGGCGGGATATGAGTATTTGGCCCAAAGCGAAGCATAATCTGCTTGGCTGTTATTTGGGCTTAACCAAGAGGTGCTAAAGCTTGCGGCGCGGTACAGGCTGGAGAGCCGATGACCGTCCGAAGCGAAGTCCCCAACGTGTGCTGCAGCGCGCATTGGGGCTTCCACTTCGCTTTGGTTGAAATACTCAAATCCTGACATCTGCTGCTCCGGCAAGGGGTGGTTCAGAATTGTTCGGCTTCAAGGGTCATGACAGTGTCCGCACCGCTTTCGATACGTGCCAAATGGGTTGCTGTGACCGGCAAGCATCGCGCCATGTAATATTTACCAGTGGCGATTTTGGCCTCGTAAAAACTTGTGTCTGAGGCGCCAGCATCCAGAGCCGCATAGGCAGCTTTGCCCATCTTGGCCCAGACCAGCCCCATGCAGACCTGACCGAACAAGTGCATGAAGTCATAGCTTCCTGACAGTGCGTTATTGGGGTTTTTCATCCCGTTTTGCATGAAATACATCCCCGCCGCCTGCAGGTCTTTTGATGCGGCTTTCAGGGGTGTCAGGAAGTGGGTGTTTAGCGCTTCGTGTTCGGCGTTGTCTTTGATGAAAGACTTCACCAACTCGAAGAACGCCATAACGGTTTTACCACCGTTCAGCCCAAGTTTGCGTCCCACCAGATCAAGGGACTGCACGCCGTTGGTGCCTTCATAGATCATGGTGATGCGCGCATCGCGTACAAACTGCTCAAGGCCCCATTCGCGGGTGAAACCGCTGCCGCCAAGGGTTTGTTGCGCGTTAACGGCGGTTTCAAACCCTTTGTCGGTCAGGAACCCTTTGATGATGGGGGTCAACAGCGAGATCATCGCCTCGGCCTCGGCATCATCTTCGCGCACGGCTTGGTCAATCATCGTAGCGCCCCAAAACGTGAACGCGCGCGCGCCCTCAACAAAGGCCTTTTGCTCCATCAAGTTGCGGCGCACATCAGGGTGCACAATGATCGGGTCTGCGGGCTTTTCAGGCGCTTTGGCACCTGTGACATCGCGGCCCTGAAGACGGTCTTGGGCAAAAGCCGCAGCGTTTTGATAGGCCACAACACCCTGCGCATAGCCTTGCAGGCCGACGCCGATACGCGCTTCGTTCATCATTGTGAACATTGCGCGCATGCCTTTATTTTTTTCGCCAATCAGATAGCCGGTCGCTCCGTCATAATTCATCACGCAGGTGGCATTGCCGTGGATGCCCATTTTCTTTTCCAACCCGCCGCAAGACAGATCATTGCGCGCGCCCAAGCTGCCATTTTCATTGACCAAAAACTTTGGCACAATAAACAAAGACACGCCCTTGATGTCATCCGGCTCGCCCGGAATTTTCGCCAGAACCAGATGCACGATGTTGTCGACCATGTCGTGCTCACCGGCTGAGATCCAAATCTTTTGACCGCTGATTTTGTAGCTGCCGTCCTCTTGGGGGGCGGCTTTGGTGCGCATTAGGCCAAGGTCTGTACCGCAATGGGGTTCGGTCAGGTTCATGGTGCCGCCCCATTTGCCTGCGATCATGTTGGGCAGATAGGTTTGTTTTTGCGCATCCGTGCCGTGCGCCACGATCGCTGACATCGCCCCGTGGGCCAAGCCTTGGTACATGTTGAACGCCATGTTTGCAGAGCTGAACATCTCACCCACGGCGGTTTGCACAATGTAAGGCATGCCTTGGCCGCCGTACTCCTCGGGCATATCAAGGCCCATCCATCCACCTTCGGCCACGGTTTCGAACGCTTCTTTGAACCCGTCAGGGGTGCGCACAACGCCGTTTTCAAGGGTGCAGCCTTGCTCATCGCCAACGGGGTTCAGTGGGGCTGTGACGTCCATCGCCAGCTTGCCTGCTTCTTCCAGAACGGCGCTGGTGAAATCTGCATCAAGGTCGGCGTAGCCGCGTGTGCTAAGCTCGGAAATGCGCAGTGTCTCGTGAAGCACAAACGCCATGTCTTTGGTGGGGGCTGTGTAATGGGGCATAACGGATCTCTCCCTGATCGGTACTTTTTAGTTAGGTGTGTCGTTTGCGTTGCGGGCGATAATTTCGGCCCCCCACGCAAGTTGTTCTTTGAGGTCTTCGATCGCCTCGGTCAGTTCATCGCGCTGGGCGATCATTGCGTTCAGGCGGTCTTGGGCAATCTGGTAGGTGCGCTTGAGCTGGGTCTGCTGCTGGTCGCCCATGTCATACAGATCAAGCAACTGTCGGATGTCCTCAAGGCTGAACCCAAAGCGTTTGCCACGCAAAATCAGCTTCAGCCGCGCGCGGTCACGTTTGGTGAAAAGGCGGCGCTGGCCTTCGCGGATCGGGAACAGCAGTTCCTTGGCCTCATAAAAGCGCAATGTGCGGGCAGTGACGTCGAATGCCTCGCACATTTCACGGATGCTCATCATGCGGTCCGTGACGAAAAGATCATCCGGCGTTGTGGCGCCCGCAGAGGTGTGCGCCAACGTGGTGTGGGGGGTGTCTACATGTGTCATGCCCAAGTGCTAGCAAACAGTTGACGTTAACGTAAATGTAACGCCGCGTCACTTTTCGCAAGGTAAACAACTCGTGAATCAAACGTAAATTATCAACCGATTTCCATGGCCTAAAGTGCCCTGAAATCAGCAAAAAATCGCTATGTTTATTGGGGTTTTGTCGTGGTCGCTCGGGTGGGCTTAGGACGACAGCTCATTTGCTGTGAGATCGCGCAGGCGGCGCAATTCTTCGGTGGTTTCAACCAATTGACGCTGCTGTTCTTCCAGTTCGGCCAGTTGCACATCAGCCAGCTCAACCCATGCGCGCATCTGCGTCTCGGTGCCCTCATGATCATAGATCAACAGCCACTGACGGATATCTTCAAGTGGGAAACCAAAGCGGCGACCGCGCAAAATAAGCGTCATGCGGGCACATTCACGGGTGCTGTAAAAACGTGCGCGGCCTTCTTTGCGCGGGGTCAGAAGTTCAATGTATTCGTAATAGCGCAGGGTGCGCGGCGTGACATCAAACCGGGTACACATCTCTTTGAAGCTGAGGTCTTCGGTCATGTTCACGGGGCAAATACTCCTGAAAAATCTGTTCTGACTTTACGGCAAGTCGGGGGCGTCTTGCAACCGCTTCGCCGGTGGCGCATCACGAAATAGACTTGCACAAGGTGTTTGGCAGGTGAATGTTGCGTATGCGCGGTGCTGCATAATTTTGTGCCCGCTGCACCGCGCTTTGTGATGCGCACTGACGGAGAACCGCTAAGATGACCACCCCTGAAAATGCTGATCGCCAAGCGCGGATTGCTGCGCAATTTATCGCGGCGATTCCACATTCGACTGCCTTGGGTATGCAGGTGCAAAGCGTGTCCGGAGGGGTCGCCGAAATCACCATGCCGTATGACAAAAAACTGGTGGGGGACCCTGCTACAGGGGTGATCCACGGGGGCGCCGTGTCGGCGTTGATGGATACATGCGGCGGGGCTGCGGTGCTGTGCCATGACGCGGGGCCGATTGGGACGGCGACCATTGATTTGCGCATTGATTATATGCGCGCGGCCACGCCAGGTCAGACTATTACTGCGCGGGCGGAATGCTATCACGTCACGCGATCGGTCGCGTTCGTGCGGGCCACTGCGATGGATGAAGACACGGGGCGGCCCGTGGCCACGGCAACCGGTGCCTTTACGGTGGAGTTTGCGAAATGAGCGCGTCTGACAAAAACACCCGCCCCGCGCCCGAACCGGTTCAGGTGGTCAAACAGCGTCGTGACCGTGCGCTTCAGGCGTTGGTGTCGGGCATTCCCTATGTGCAGTTTTTGGGCATTGAATTTGACCGGCGCGGTGATGAGCTGACGGCGACTCTGCGTTATGATCCCAAGTTGATCGGCAATCCGCTTTTGCCTGCGATACACGGCGGGGCAACGGCGGCTTTTCTGGAGACAGCGGCGATTATTGAGCTGGGCTGGGCGCGGGTCTGGAGCGACGTTGAAAGCGGTGCGCTGGACGTTGAGACGATGACACCCGAGAGCCTGCCGCGCTTGCCCAAGACGATTGATTTTACTGTGGATTACCTACGTTCGGGCTTGCCCCGCGATGCCTATGCACGGGCGCGGATCAATCGGTCGGGGCGGCGGTTTGCCTCTGTGCATGTTGAGGCGTGGCAAGACAACCGCAGCAAGCTTTTCGCCCAAGGGACGGGGCATTTCGTGATGCCAGAGCTGAACGATGGTGCGGATGCAGCCCCGCGTGATCGCGGGTGAGTACCCAAGCGCCTGATCCCAAAACGCAGCGCCCCAAGGACGCAGCCGCGGGTCATTTGACCCATAAACGTGTGCTGCACATCGCGCTGCCGATTGTGTTGTCCAACGCCACGGTGCCGATTTTGGGCGCTGTTGATACGGGCGTTGTGGGGCAAATTGGTGATCCTGTGCCCATCGGGGCGGTGGGGATCGGCGCGATTATTCTGAGTGCGATTTACTGGGTTTTCGGGTTCTTGCGCATGGGCACAGCGGGCCTGACAGCACAGGCCGCCGGTGCACGCGACGAAGGCGAGATGGCGGCGCTGCTCTCGCGGGCGATGCTGATTGGGATTGGTGCTGGCATGGTGATTATTGCCGCCCAAGTGGCCCTTTTTGCAGGGGCGTTCATGATTTCGCCTGCCAGTCCGCAGGTTGAGGGCTTGGCCCGCGAATACATGAGCATCCGTGTCTGGTCCGCGCCTGCGGCCATCGCGCTTTACGGCATTACCGGTTGGTTGGTGGGGCGCGAAAACACCATGGGCGTGTTTGCCATTCAGCTGTTGGTGAACCTTGCTAACATGGGGTTAAGCGTGCTGTTGGGGCTGAAACTTGGCTGGGGCGTAAGCGGCGTGGCTTGGGCCACGGTTATGGCCGAGTGGTCCGGTCTGGCCTTTGGGTTGTGGCTGTGCCGCGGGGTATTTTTGGGGGCCTATTGGCGCAGCGTGGCGCGGGTTTTTGATAAAGCGCGCTTGGTCAATATGATGTCCGTCAACACAGATATTATGATCCGGTCGGTGTTGCTGCAGGCAATTTTCGTGTCTTTTCTGTTTTTCGGATCGGGAATGGGCGATGTGGATTTGGCCGCAAACCAAATCCTGTTGCAGTTTTTATATGTGACGGCCTACGCCATGGACGGTTTTGCCTTTGCCGCCGAGGCGATCGTAGGCCGTGCGATGGGCGCGCGCGATCCTGCGCGGTTGCGGCGCGGGGCCATTTTGACAAGCGGATGGGGGTTGGGCATTTGCGCGGTGTTGGCGCTGGCTTTTGCGCTGGCTGGTGGGGCGGTGATTGATGTGATGACCACCGCGCCCGATGTGCGCGCGGCGGCGCGAGAGTATCTGCCTTACATGGTTGCCGCCCCCCTGCTTGGGACCGCGTCATGGATGTTGGACGGCATTTTCATTGGAGCCACTCGCAGCCGCGATATGCGCAACATGATGTTGGTCTCGGCGCTGATTTATTTTGCCGGTGCGGTGGTGTTGTTGCCGACCCTTGGCAATCACGGCCTGTGGCTGTGTTTACTGCTGAGTTTTGTGGCGCGCGGCATTTCGTTGGGTCTTAGGTACCCGGCCCTTGAACGGGCCGCGGCGCGCTGATCAAAGCCAGCGGTCGCGGTCTGTGCCAACAGCGTCTTTGACGTTGACGAACCCGTCTTGGCGCAAAAGCGTATCCACCCCGTTTGCAAGGTCTCGGACCAACGAAAGGCCGCCGTAAACCAACCCTGAATAGAGCTGTACCGCAGAGGCGCCCGCTTTGATTTTGGCATAGGCCTGTGCCGGTGTCGCCACGCCGCCCACACCAATAAGTGGGATATCCGTCAGACCAGAGAGCCGCGCCAAAATACGTGTCGACATCTCGAAGAGGGGTTGGCCCGACAGCCCGCCCGCTTCATTTGCGTGTGCCGAATTAAGCCCGTCGCGGCGCAGGGTGGTGTTGGTGGCGATGATTGCATCAAGGCCCGCGTCATTTGCCACGTCCGCCACATCCGCAATGTCTGCATCGCTGAGGTCCGGCGCGATTTTGAGGAACACGGGCGTTGTGCCGCGCACCGCCATTACGCCCGCCAGCAATTCGGCGAGGGCCGCTTTGCCTTGCAGGTCACGCAGCTTTTCGGTGTTGGGGCTTGAGACGTTCACGGTTGCAAAATCGACCACGTCGCGGACCCGCTCCATCACGGTAGCGAAATCTGCTGCGCGGTCCGTGCTGTCTTTGTTGGCGCCAAGGTTTAGGCCCACGGGGATCGCGCCATCTGCTGTGGTTTTGCGCGTGGCCAGTCGCGTTGCGATGGCGTCCATGCCGTCATTGTTAAAGCCAAAACGGTTGATCACCGCCGCATCTTCGGTCAGCCGAAACAGGCGGGGTTTGGGGTTGCCCGGCTGGGGGCGGGGCGTCGCGGCACCCACTTCCAAAAAGCCGAAACCTGCCTGCTGAAGCTTGCCAATGGCTTGCGCGTTTTTGTCAAAACCCGCGGCAAGGCCGATGGGGTTGGCGATGTTTATGCCCGCAATTTGAGTTGCCAGCCGTGCGTTCGTGATAGGGCCGGGCGTTGGGGCGAGGCCTGCGTTGAGTGCTTTCAGCGACAATCCGTGGGCGGTTTCAGGATCAAAGCTGCGCAGAACGCGCATGCCAACGGTTTCCATGATGTTTTCGATGATGCTCATGTCATATCCGCCGGAAAGCGATGTTGCGCGCCGTCCCATGGCAGGGGCACGGCCCATTTTGCCTCGTCCAGACGAAGGTCGCGGTAAAGGTGGGGGAAAAGATCACCGCCGCGTGAGGGCTCCCACTTTAGCGCGTCGCCCAAGTTGTCAGCGTCATAGGCCAGCAGCCACAGGTCTTCGACACCTGCAAACCATTTGGACGCGGTCTCGCCTGCCTGTGCTGCGGTTGAGAAGTGGACATAGCCATCGGCGACATCAATCGGCGCGCCTTGGGTCTGGCCCGCGTCTTGGAGGGCGGCCCATTCATCTGACCGCAGGATTTTATAGATCAACATGGGGCTTCAAGTGCCGCCGAAATGTGCAGCCGTCAAGCATCTGTTACGTTATTGGGCCATGAAGTGCCCATGGTAGGCGATGCCTACTGGACACAATTCACCGGGTGCGCCACGCTTGCGCTATCTGACAAAGGGGATTCCACATGATTAATCGTCTGCTTACTTCTGTTGCTGCTTTGGCGGTGAGTGCGGGGGCTGCTGCCGCTGACTATTCACTGACGATTTTGCACACAAACGACTTTCACGCGCGCTTTGAGCCGATCAGCAAATATGACGGTCCGTGCTCGGCGGAAGATAACACCGAAGGCAAGTGCTTTGGTGGCTCTGCCCGTTTGGTGACAGCCGTTGAAGACGCACGTGCACGCAGCAACAACTCTATTCTTGTGGATGGCGGTGATCAGTTTCAGGGCTCGCTCTTTTATACGTATTATAAAGGCAAAGTTGCCGCCGAGATGATGAACAAAATGGGCTATGACGGGATGACCGTGGGCAACCACGAGTTTGACGATGGCCCAGAAGTGCTGCGCGGGTTCATGGATGCGGTGGATTTCCCGGTCTTGATGTCAAACGCGGACTTTTCGGCAGAACCTGCTTTGGCGGATAAATTGCTGAAATCCACAGTGATTGAACGCGGTGGTGAGAAGATCGGCATGATCGGTCTGACCCCAGAAGACACAGACGAGCTGGCCTCACCAGGCCCGAACATCAGCTTCAGTGACCCCGTTGCTGCCGTGCAGGGCGAAGTGGACCGTCTAAGCGCGCAAGGCATCAACAAGATTGTTGTGCTGTCACACTCTGGTTTTGATGTAGACAAGCGCGTTGCTGCAAACGTGACGGGCGTTGATGTGATCGTGGGCGGGCACTCAAACACGTTGCTGTCAAACACCCAAGAGCGCGCGGTCGACGTTTATCCCGTGATGGTTGGCGACACGGCAATCGTGCAAGCCTATGCCTACGGCAAGTTTTTAGGCGAATTGAACGTGACTTTCGACGATGCGGGCGTGATCACCCAAGCCGTGGGCGAGCCGATCATTACATCGTCTGAGGTGGGTGAAGACGCCGGCACTGTGGCACGCATTGCCGAGTTGGCCGCACCGCTTGATGAAATCCGTCAGAAAGTTGTGGCCAGTGCCGCAGCCCCGATTGAAGGCGACCGTGCGGTGTGCCGCGTGATGGAATGTGCCATGGGCAACTTGGTGGCGGACGCCATGCTCGAGCGCGTTGCAGACCAAGGTGTGACAATCGCTATTGCAAACTCTGGAGGTTTGCGGGCCAGCATCGACGCAGGCGAAGTGACAATGGGCGAGGTCTTCACTGTGCTGCCGTTCCAAAACACGTTGTCGACGTTCCAGATTGATGGTGCGGGTGTCATTGCGGCACTTGAAAACGGTGTGAGCCAGATTGAAGAAGTAAAAGGCCGCTTTCCACAGGTTGCGGGTTTGAAGTTCACATTTGATCCCACGGTGGCACCAAATGAAGGCCGTATCCAAGACGTGATGGTGCAGACCGCAACGGGCTTTGAAGCGATTGATCCAGCAGCAACGTATTCGGTTGTAACGAATAACTATGTCCGTAACGGGGGTGACGGCTACAAAATGTTCGCAGGTGATGACAAAAACGCCTACGACTTTGGGCCGGACCTTGCGGATGTTGTTGCGGAATACCTGGCAAAATCAGGGCCTTATGCGCCATATACAGATGGTCGCATCGCGGTAAAATAAGCCTGTAGCATTTATGTTTAATCACGGCGCGTGGGGTTTCCTGCGCGCCGTTTTTGTTTGAATTTGGTGGCGATTTCTTGGCGTAATCAAGCGGGGGGACACACGGCGTTCGTATGCCCCCCTTATGAACTTGACCAGCACTAATTAGTTAATGAACTATGTAGGATGTCCGTCCACTTTTAGTATCTAATTGCGACTAAGTGAAAATACGATGAATCCGGCGGACAAATTGCGAAATAGTTGCAGAATTGATTAGTTGGACGCATGCAGATGTGGTGATTAGCGGGGTATCGGGTCTGTAGGAGCAGATCAGCTACAACCGCTTGACGATTGTCGCGCACTGACTTATTCGGACAGCAGCGCGGGTGTTGTGTAATGGTAAGACCTCAGCCTTCCAAGCTGATGATACGGGTTCGATTCCCGTCACCCGCTCCAATCTTATCCCTTCAGATTTTCGGACTGCGTGTCGCAGGTTACGGCTGTGGCTTGGCTTGCTCCTGTGCGGGGGGAGGGCTATAGCGATCTCGCACTGATAATTGAGGCCCCATGGCGCGTTCCAAAACTCCCCCGCCCAACACAACTGACGAAGAACGCGCCAAGTCGAAGGACTTTGGGGCCCTGCGTGGTTTGGTACCGTTTATTAAGCCTTACACGGCGCTTTTGGTGGCGGCGGTTTTTGCGCTGATCTCGACGGCGGTGATCAGTTTGGTGTTGCCGTTGGCGGTGCGCCGCGTGGTGGATAACTTCAACACCGGTGACGCGGAAATCCTTGATCAGTATTTCTTGGCTGCACTGGTCGTGGCGGGCCTTTTGGCGTTGGGCACGGGGCTGCGGTTTTATCTTGTCACCCGTCTTGGCGAGCGGGTCGTGACAGATATCCGCATGGCCGTATTTGACCGCGTTATCGGTCTGTCGCCTGCATTTTTCGAAAAGATCATGACCGGTGAAGTGCTCAGCCGGATCACGACGGATACGACGTTGATCCAGTCGGTCATCGGTTCGTCCATATCGATCGCGGCACGTAACGCGTTGATTTTGCTGGGTGGTATGGTGTTGATGCTGTTGACCTCGGCCAAGCTTACGTCGTTGGTGCTGTTGATCGTGCCCGCAGTAATTGTGCCGATCATTGTGTTGGGCCGCCGTTTGCGGGTGCTTAGCCGCGAGAACCAAGACTGGATCGCGGCGTCCTCAGGCACTGCGTCCGAGACACTTTTGGCCGTTCAAACTGTTCAAGCCTTTACGTCCGAAGGGCACACACGCGCGCAATTCGCGGATGTGACGGAAAAGAGTTTTGTCGCTGCGAAAAAGCGGGTGCTGACCCGCGCGTTGATGACCGTGATTGTAATCTTCCTTGTCTTCACAGGCATTGTTGGCGTGCTGTGGATCGGGGCAAATGACGTAAGCGCCGGTGCGATGACCGCGGGTGAATTGGTACAGTTCGTGATCTACGCGGTGATGGTTGCGGGCGCCGTGGCGGCCTTGTCCGAGATCTGGTCCGAGTTGCAACGCGCGGCGGGCGCGACCGAGAGATTGGTTGAGTTGTTGCACGCCGAAGATACCGTGCTGGACCCCGCATCGCCTGTTGCGTTGCCCGATGCAAAGCACGGCACAGTCAGCTTTGAGGACGTCACTTTCCGCTATCCCGCGCGGCCCAATGCGGCGGCGCTTGACGGTATTTCGTTCAGCGTGAAGCCCGGTGAAACAGTAGCACTTGTTGGTCCGTCCGGTGCGGGTAAGTCGACGATCATTCAGCTGCTGCAGCGTTTTTATGACCCCCAAGCGGGGCGCATTATGCTGAACGGTGTGGACCTGCGTGATATGGAGCGTGCGGCATTTCGTCGTGCGATCGCCTTGGTTCCCCAAGAGCCGGTCATTTTTGCAGCCTCTGCGGCGGATAATATTCGCTTTGGCATGCCCGCTGCCACGGACGCAGAGGTTATTGCAGCCGCTAAAGCAGCCGCGGCCGATGAGTTTCTAAGCGCGCTGCCCGAGGGGTATGACACTTATGTGGGTGAGCGCGGTGTGATGCTGTCTGGCGGGCAAAAACAGCGCATTGCGATTGCCCGTGCGATTTTGCGTGATGCCCCTGTTTTGTTGCTTGATGAGGCCACTTCCGCGCTTGATGCGGCGTCCGAGCGCGCGGTGCAGCAGGCGGTGCAAACCCTGTCGGCGGACCGCACGACGTTGATTGTGGCGCACCGTTTGGCGACCATCAAGCAAGCGGACCGGATCGTGGTTTTTGATCAAGGCAAGATCGTAGCCACCGGCACCCATGATGAATTGGTTGCACAAGACGGTCTTTATGCGCGGCTTGCGCGATTGCAGTTCACTGCAGAAATGGCTTAAATTTTCGACAATTGCTGTGGTTTTTCGTGGCGTCACACTTGCTGTGATTTGCGTTTGGTCACACGATACTAAAACGCGCGGGCTTTGGTGCGGCGCGTTGTCTTTGGGAGGAGACCACTATGTCCATTTTCGCATCGAAAGATGACATCACTGCGATCAATAACGCGATGCCCTATGCGGACCGCGACAGACCCGCGACGATGTATGCGTTTATGAAGGATGTTAAGGACCGTTTCGGGTCGCGCCCTGCGATTTCGTATCAGATTTTCTCTGGTCCGAAAGATGCAGCCGAGACGCTGACCTGGGATGAATTTTTCGCGCGCAGCGTTCAGGCCGCCAACTTGTTCCGCAGTCTTGGTGTTGGTGAAAAAGATGCTGTGGCATTTGTGCTGCCCAACTGTAACGAGACAGCGGCGACAGTCATTGGCGGTATGATCGCGGGCATCGTGAACCCTGTGAACCCGCTTTTGGACGCCACGCAAATCGGGGCCATTCTGCGTGAGACAAAGGCCAAAGTTGTTGTCACGCTGAAGGCTTTCCCAAAGACTGACGTGGCACAAAAAACTGCCGAAGCGGTAGCACTTGCGCCGAATGTTGAGCACGTGATTGAGGTTGATCTGCTGCGGTATGTGGCCGGCGTCAAGAAGATGATCATCCCGCTGATCCGCCCCAAAAACCCTGTCACCCACAACGCCAAAGTGCACCAATGGGATGCCGCGGTCGGCGCACAGAACACGACGCTTGATTTTGCTGATAGCGAAGGTGACCGCGTGGCGGCTTACTTCCACACGGGCGGTACCACGGGCATGCCAAAAGTGGCGCAGCACCGCTATTCGGGGATGATTTACAACGGCTGGATCGGTGACACGCTGCTGTTTACAGAAGAAGACAATGTGATCTGTCCGCTGCCGATGTTCCACGTCTTTGCGGTCCATGTGATTATGATGGCGATGATCAGTTCCGGCGCGCATGTGGTGTTTCCAACGCCACAAGGTTACCGCGGTGACGGGGTGTTTGATAACTTCTGGAAGCTGATCGAGCGCTGGCAGATTACGTTTGTCATTACTGTTCCGACGGCAATTTCTGCGCTGATGCAGCGTCCGGTAGATGCTGATATTTCATCGATCAAAACGGCGTTTTCAGGCTCAAGCCCGCTGCCTTTGGAGTTGTTCAAGAAGTTTGAAGGCGCGACCGGCGTTAACATCGTCGAAGGCTACGGTCTGACCGAGGCCACATGTCTGGTCAGCTGTAATCCGGTTGGCGGTCTTAAGAAGGTTGGTTCAGTCGGATTGCCGTTGCCGTACACGGATGTGAAAATCCTGATGGACACCGCAGATGGTCCCAAAGAGATGGGCGTTGATGAGATCGGTGAGGTTTGTGTTGATAACCACGGTGTTTATGCGGGCAATACCTACACAGAGGCCGAGAAGAACCAGAACCTCTATCATTTTGACACATATTTGCGCACGGGCGATCTGGGTCGAATTGATGAAGACGGCTATCTTTGGATTACCGGACGGGCCAAGGATTTGATCATTCGCGGTGGTCACAACATTGATCCTGCTGAGATCGAAGAGGCCCTTGCGGGTCACGACGCCGTTGCGATGGTGGGTGCGATTGGTCAACCAGATGCGCACTCTGGCGAGTTGCCATGTGCCTATGTGGAACTTGTTCAAGGTGCGTCTGTCAGCGTCGATGAGTTGATGGAATACGCCAAGGCCAACATCCATGAACGCGCGGCTTTCCCCAAGTATATTGAGGTTTTAGACGAGCTTCCCAAGACCGCGGTTGGCAAAGTCTTCAAACCTGATCTGCGCAAATCTGCGATCACGCGTATTTACGACAAGGCGCTTTCTGATGCGGGTTTGGCGGTGCGCGTGGCCGAAGTTCAAGACAACAAGAAGCAGGGTTTGCTGGCCATGCTGACTCCTGTTGAGGGCGTAAGCGACGCGCAAGTTACAGACGTATTGGGCAGCTTCACACGGCCTTGGCAGTGGGCCAACTAAAGCGCTTCACATCATAGCGGCGTGATCGGGCTTGCAATGCGCCCGCGCGCCGCGCCATACATTGCGGTGACCCCTTAAGGCACGCGCAGGGAGGGCGGTGATACATCGTCTTGCGGGTGCTTTTTGTTAACGCGCGGTGATAAACACCGCCCCTTCAGGAGCCGACATATGCAAGAGCTAACTCATTATATCAATGGTGCCCACGTCAAAGGAACCTCGGGCCGTTTTGCGGATGTGTTCAACCCCGCTACAGGTGAAGTTCAGGCGCAGGTGCCCTTGGCCTCTGAGGCTGAAATGGCCCATGCCGTTGAGGTTGCAGCACAGGCACAGCCAGCGTGGGCAGCGGTGAACCCGCAGCGCCGCGCACGGGTGTTGATGAAATTTGTCGATCTGCTGAACCGCGATATGCAAAAGCTGGCAGAGGCTCTGAGCCGCGAGCACGGCAAGACTGTTCCAGATGCCAAAGGGGACGTGCAGCGCGGTCTTGAGGTGGTTGAGTATTGCATCGGTGCGCCGCATCTTTTGAAGGGCGAATACACCGACAGCGCGGGCCCCGGTATTGATATGTATTCCATGCGCCAAGCGCTTGGGGTGACGGCGGGCATTACGCCGTTCAACTTTCCTGCGATGATCCCGATGTGGATGTTTGCGCCCGCGATTGCCTGCGGTAACGCGTTTATCCTCAAGCCGTCCGAGCGTGACCCATCCGTGCCTCTGATGCTTGCGGAATTGATGGAAGAAGCCGGCTTGCCTAAAGGTATTCTGCAGGTTGTGAACGGCGATAAAGTGTCCGTCGATGCAATCCTTCACAATGACACCATTCAGTCCGTTGGCTTCGTGGGTTCTACACCTATTGCCGAATATATCTATGCGACGGGCTGTGCGAATGGCAAACGCGTCCAGTGTTTTGGCGGCGCGAAAAACCACATGATCATCATGCCTGACGCGGATATGGACCAAGCTGCAGATGCTTTGGTCGGTGCGGGTTACGGTGCTGCTGGCGAGCGTTGCATGGCCATTTCTGTAGCTGTTCCCGTAGGCGAAGAAACAGCTGACCGGTTGATCGAAAAGCTGGTGCCACGTATTGAGGCGTTGAAAGTCGGGCCGTACACTGCGGGCACTGATGTGGACTACGGCCCCGTCGTAACAGCCGCCGCGAAAGCCAACATTGAGCGTCTTGTGCAAACCGGCATCGACCAAGGAGCAAAGCTTGTTGTGGATGGGCGTAACTTTAATTTGCAAGGATACGAAGACGGGTTTTTCGTCGGCCCACACCTGTTTGATAACGTCACAAAAGACATGGATATTTATAAGCACGAGATTTTCGGCCCGGTCCTGTCAACAGTGCGCGCGCAGTCCTACGAGGAAGCTCTTGGCCTTGCGATGGATCATGAATACGGCAACGGCACAGCGATCTTTACTCGTGACGGCGACGCCGCGCGTGACTTTGCAAACCGCGTGGACGTGGGCATGGTGGGGATCAACGTGCCAATTCCCGTGCCGCTGGCCTACCACACGTTCGGTGGGTGGAAGAAATCTGTCTTTGGCGATTTGAACCAGCACGGACCAGATGCGTTCAAATTCTACACCCGCACCAAAACAGTCACCTCGCGCTGGCCGTCAGGCATCAAAGAGGGCGGCGAGTTTTCCATTCCCGTTATGGAATAAGCGGCTTTGGTTTGGTTGGCGAACTAACCGGACGTCAACTTGAAAAGGCCCTGCATGACTGTGGGGTCTTTTTTGTCTGAGGGAATTAGTTTGGTTCAGAGACGTCATTGGTCTTCAATATCGAGTGGTATTGAAGAATTTCACCGAAAAACAACCTATGGTTGTCTTTGAGTATCTTCTGTGCGACCGTATTAAATAGTGTCGGTAACAAGTGTTGGTATAATGAAAAAAGCGCTGATCACCGGTATCACGGGGCAAGATGGGTCTTATTTGGCCGAGTTTTTGTTGGCTAAAGGGTATGAAGTGCACGGGATCAAGCGGCGCTCTTCATTGTTCAATACAGATCGCATTGACCACATCTACCAAGACCCACATGTGCCAAATGCGCAATTGAAACTTCACTATGGTGATCTGACTGACAGTTCGAATTTGACACGGATTATGCGCGAAGTAGAGCCGGATGAGGTTTATAACCTTGGTGCGCAATCTCATGTAGCAGTAAGTTTTGAGGCGCCTGAGTACACGGCTGATGTGGACGCGCTTGGGACGTTACGGATGCTTGAAGCAATTCGGCTTTTGGGCCTTGAGCAAAAGACCCGCTTTTATCAAGCGTCCACGTCCGAGTTGTACGGCCTTGTTCAAGAGACCCCTCAACGCGAGACAACGCCTTTTTACCCACGCTCTCCGTATGCGGTGGCCAAGCTTTATAGCTATTGGATGACTGTGAATTACCGCGAGGCATATGGTATGTATGCCTGTAACGGGATACTTTTTAACCACGAAAGCCCGCGGCGGGGTGAGACATTCGTGACCCGTAAAATTACCCGTGGGTTGGCAAATATCGCACAAGGGTTGGAAGAATGTCTTTACATGGGCAACATCGACAGCCTTCGCGATTGGGGGCACGCGCTGGACTATGTTCGGATGCAATGGATGATGTTGCAACAAGGTGCGGCGGAGGACTTTGTGATCGCCACTGGCAAGCAATATTCCGTCCGTGAGTTCATTACATGGGCAGCGCAAGAATTGGGGATTACGTTGGCGTTTAGCGGTTCTGGCGTTGATGAAATTGCGACAGTGGATGCCATTGAGGGTGACAGCGCCCCGGGTTTAAGCGTGGGGGACGTAGTGATGCGCATTGACCCACGGTATTTCAGGCCTGCTGAAGTTGAGACCCTACTTGGCGATCCAACGAAAGCAAAAGAGAAGCTGGGCTGGGTACCACAGATCACTGCGCAGCAGATGTGTGCCGAAATGGTGCGTGAAGATTTGAAGACTGCGCGTCGTCATGCGCTGCTGAAAGAACACGGTTACGATTTGCCAATCTCTTTTGGTGAATAGCGGGGCGGTTGGCATGAAAATCTATGTAGCGGGGCATCGCGGGATGGTCGGTGCGGCGATCACGCGCCGCCTTGAAGCACAGCGTGCGGCGGGCGAAAAGCTGGAGATCATCACGCGGAATTCTGACGCGCTGGATCTGACAGACCAAGCGGCAACGCGAGATTTCATGCAGGCTGAACGACCTGATATTGTTATCCTCGCGGCAGCGCGGGTGGGTGGGATTGCCGCGAATAATACACTTCCTGCGGACTTTATTTACCAAAATCTGATGATTGAATGTAATGTGATCCACCAAGCGTTTGAGGCGGGTGTAACCCGTCTGTTGCAGCTTGGTTCGTCCTGCATTTACCCCCGTGCAGTTGGTCAACCTATGGCTGAGGGTGCGCTTTTGACGGGTGTGCTTGAGCCCACGAACGAGCCTTATGCGGTTGCGAAAATCGCGGGCATCAAACTGTGTGAAAGCTATAACCGTCAGCACGGCGTCGATTATCGCTCGGTCATGCCGACCAATCTCTATGGGCCGGGCGATAACTTTCATCCCGAGCATAGCCATGTGATGCCCGCCTTGATGCGCAGGTTTCACGAGGCGGTTCAGAATAACTTGGATGAGGTTGTCATCTGGGGTTCAGGAAAGCCGCGCCGCGAGTTTTTGCACGTAGACGATATGGCTGAGGCAAGCCTGTTTGTGTTGGGGCTTGATGCCGAAACCTACCGCGCCAACACAGAGCCGATGCTGAGCCATATCAATGTGGGTACGGGGCAAGATATCTCAATCGCTGAGTTGGCTGCAATAATTGCCGATGTCACGGGGTTTGAGGGCACCATTCGGTATGACGCCAGCAAGCCTGATGGCACCATGCGAAAGCTGATGGATGTGAGCCGTTTGTCGCGGATGGGCTGGAGTTCGCGGCTTGAATTGGCCGAAGGGCTGCGCCAGACCTACGCGTGGTTTGTGGCGAACCAAGACAGTTTTTGGCGGTAGTTTTTTGGCAAAATGAGTCCTGGATCAAAGTGGATCATCGCAGCGTTCACACAAGCCGATCACAGTTATTCACCTAAAAGTGAGTTGATCCGCGCAGGACGGCCAGCTTAGCGCAGAGGGCTTTTTTTCAAGCAGACATACAAAAATGTGATCAACATCCAAGTGCTGAGACCGTGCGTATCTTCAACATTAAAGTAACTGCGCCGCAAAACGCGGCCGATTTAATGGAGAACGACATATGTTTCGTAGATCATTCCTTGGACTAGCAGTCGCAACCGCTGTCAGCACTGGTGCTGCATTTGCGGGTGGCCACTCAAAAGACATCGTTGATACAGCGGTTGAGGCAGGCACGTTCAACACGCTTGTGGCGGCCGTAACAGCGGCAGGCTTGGTCGACACATTGAAAGGCGAAGGGCCGTTCACAGTCTTTGCGCCAACAGACGATGCATTCGCGGTCCTGCCCGAAGGCACAGTTGACGCGCTGTTGAATGACATTCCGACGCTGACATCGATCCTGACTTACCACGTGGTAGCCGGCAAAGTGATGAGCACTGATTTGTCCGACGGCATGACCGCAGGCACCGTAAACGGCGCTGACATCACAATCAGCACAATGGACGGTGTTAAGGTAAATGGCGCGACTGTTACGGCCGCAGACATTGAGACATCAAACGGCGTCATTCACGTCATTGATGCGGTTATCCTGCCGCCAGAAAGTTAAGCTATAAAAGGTAAGCGCGGTCATTTATGAGGCCGCGCTTACTGATCTTTTTTGGTGTTTTACCCGCAGGTCAATAAGTAACCCTGCAACATTTTTCTCAGTTTTTGATAATAAAGCGGCGTGCCCCACAGCGGGTCACCTTCCAGCCGCGCATTCAAAATGGCCAAATCCAAATCACGCAAAACGCCTGTCAGTTCCTGAAGATCAATGTCCAGATGTTTGGTGCTGTCGTTGCGTGACAAGTAAGTAGAAATGGTCGGAGCCAAGTCTGCAAGGTGGGGGTGGAATTTATGGTGTGGCAACTCATGCTCGCGCCAAAGCATTTGGATGATTTCGGTCGGAACCGTACAGTTTGCACCGTAGAAAACATCTGTTGTGAATTTGCAAAACTCGTCCAATGTAAAGCGGTGCTTGCTAAGATGCTGCGCGTAAACTTTCGTCGATAGCAGGCAGGTCAGCTGATACCCTTTCAGCAAAAACGTAGTGTGCCCTTCAAACAGCCGAAAGAATGTTGATCGCGAATAGCCTGCGTCTTGAACCACTTGCATGACGTTTAAGCTGCGCAAGTTTTTCGATCGCGCGCCCAGGCGAAGTGCCGCGATCAAAAACGCGATGAAGCGATCATCTGGTACATGTTCTTGGGCGGCTGCTTCAATTTCAGGCATCCAAGCTTGGATCAGCTTATCGGGATTCGCATTTTGAGCCTCAAAATCGAAGTCAGCGATGCCCGGGATGTCTTTGCTCATGCGTCGGCTCATACCTTGTTAATTTAGCGCCGTTTCAGCGGCGGGGTAACAAACCATTCGCCATAAATTTACCAACCTAGTGTCAAAGTAGTACTTTTTGGCGGCCCAAAGTCAAGTAACGGCAGAGTCTCATTTTTAATGCAATAAAAACAATACACTACAGGTATTTAGTGGTTTCAGTTCCATTTCCGCCCGCTCGTATTTTAAGCTAAATTTCGCTGTGCTAGCAATTTGCGAGGGTGGGGGAACGATCTGAGAAAATGGATAATATTGGCAGGACTGATAGTGCATTAAATGGTGGGGTTCTCATCGGGTTGAGTTGCAAACTGGGGTGCGCCGATGATTGATACCGGCGCAAATCAGCTTCTGTGGCAGGCTGTTTTAATGCGTGTGCTGCAAGACATCCGCGACGTAAACCGCGGCGTTGACGGCTACTCGCATTTCATCTCCGCATCGCGCTGGATCGGGACTTATCCTTCCAGAGAGTTCTCCGAAGTGTGTGCGCTCGCGGGCTATGAGGCAGATTTTATCCACCCAAGATTTTTGCGCATTGTGAAAGAAACTGAGGCAAGGCTGGCGCAGCGAAAGCGTTCAGATTTGGTTGCCGCGGAGTAGGCCATTGTGCAGGCGCGGCATGTTCTGAACGTATGCCTAGGTTAGCTCATTGCACAAAAGCGACATTTGTGACGTTTTTTGACAAAAACTCTTGTGGCTCGGTGCTCGTTGGGTGAGGTTATGCGCAACAGTGCGCGTGAATAAGCCTTTCACCGAAGCGAACGTGCTGAAGTTCAAACGGGAGACTGAAATGAAAAAGACATTACTTGGCGTTGTTGCCGCGACTTCGATGGGCCTTATGGGAACCACAGCGATGGCAGACTGCGGTGATGTATCCATTACCGAGATGGATTGGGCGTCTTCGGCGGTTGTGACATCTGTATCAAAATTTCTGATGGAGCAGGGTTACGGTTGTAACGTGACTGTTGTGCCGTCCTCGACTGTGCCTGCGCTGACATCTGTTGCTGAAACCGGCGAGCCGGACATCGTTACTGAGACTTGGGTGAATTCTATCCCAGTTTATGAAGAACTGGTGGCTTCCGGTAAGCTGGTCGTTGTTGCCGATGTTCTGTCAGACGGCGGCGTTGAGGGCTGGTGGATCCCGCAGTATCTTGCGGATGCCCACCCAGAACTGCGCACGCTGGAAGGCGTTATGGCAAACCCCGAGTTGGTCGGTGGTCGTTTCCACGACTGTCCATCGGGTTGGGCCTGTGAAATCGTGAACAACAACAATATCAAGGCAATTGATCTGGAAGCTAACGGCATCGAGCGTTTCCAGCATGGTTCAGGCGAGACACTGGCAACAGCCATCGCATCTGCCTACACGGCCAAAGAGCCATGGTTTGGTTACTACTGGGCGCCGACATCTGTGCTTGGCAAATACCCGATGGTCCGCGTTGACGTAGGCGCGCATGATCCAGAAGCGCACGCATGTAACAGCTCAGCTGAATGTGCCACGCCGAAACTGTCAGCCTACCCAGAAGCAAAAGTAACAACGGCTGTCTCCGGCACTTTGGTCGATCGTGAGCCAGAGATTGTAGAATTGATGAGCAACATCAGCTTCACAAACGCTCAGATGGGCGACGTGTTGGCATGGCAGCAAGACAACAACGCAAGCTATGATGAGGCCGCAGTTTACTTCCTGACGAACAACACAGACGTCTGGGGCAGCTGGCTGAACGCGGAAGCAAAAGAAAAGCTGTCTGCTTTGCTTAAGTAAGACAGCTTGGATAAGATACGGAAACGTCCGCTCCGTTGAGTGGGCGTTTTCTGTTAGGGGGGCATTGTTGGTTTTGGCGAGAACAATCCAAGAAGTTTAGCGTGCTTTTTCTGCAATAAAGTAGCAAACGGCCTCCATTTATTGGTGTTTCACTAGGTGGTCCGATGTGTTCACACAAACAGTGCTTAAGCCTTTTCAGTGTTTGGTCTCGGTTGATTTCACCCAAAGGGCCGATTGAGCAAATTAGTCTTTAAAAGAGTATTTAGCAGGCTTCTATGCCGTGTTAGATGCATAGCAGTACACCAAGATCATCCGAGGCATTTCCATGAATATTCCAGCATTCGTGATTAATCTGGACGACAGTAAAGAGCGGTTGGCTCATGTGACCCACGAGTTAAGAAACGCTGGGATCGACTTTACTCGGATACCTGCTTTTGATGGCCGTAAAATACCGACTGAACAGATAGAGGACTATAATCCGAAGGCGGCCATGAAGACCTTGGGTCGTGAGTTGAGTGGTGGCGAAATCGGCTGCTACAAAAGTCACATTACCGCTCTGCAGAGATTTCTAGACACAGATGCGGAATACGGAATGGTCTTTGAGGATGACATTGAAGTTAATCCGTTCCTTTTAAACGATGTCAAAACACTTATTGAGTGTTTTGAAGAGCGCTCTGTGAAATGGCATTTGGTTCATCTCGGGGCACATGCATCCAAGCTTTGTCGACTTGTTGATTGGGCCGGCTCGTTTGCAAGTGGATCACAGGTTTTACATGCGCACTATTTTCCGATGGTGACTTCTGGTCTGTTATGGTCTCGCAAGGGTGCGCAAGCGTTTCTGGCTCGGCGGTCCCAGATAGCCATGCCAATCGATACACAATGCCGCCAGGAAATGGCTAGAAACAACCAAGGGTACTGTTTTTGGCCTAACTTGGTTACTCAGCGTGAAGAGGTTCTGAGTGATATTGACGGAATTTCGGCGCCCCGACGTCGTGTTCGACGACATTGGTCCTATGGCCTCAAAAAGCAAGTGAGGTTGTTCGCGAATAAATTTCACGCAATCAAGAACATTATCAAGAGGACTTGAGATACCTTTTCACAGGTGATTTTTGCTTCCTTGGCGCTCGTTTCTTTTTATTGGCTTGCTACATCGATATGGATGATCATAGCTGCGACAGACTGGACTGGCGCCGCTTAAGGCAGCTTACGGGCGGAGTGTTATTTGGAATTTCGGACAGATACAGCAGATAGAGCCTTGATATGGTATCGGCCCAACTTAAGCTTTTCAGTAAGTGACACGCTGTTTGACCCATTGTGGGTACGAGAAAACACGCAGGTTCGTGGTGCAGGTGTTGGGCGTGGCCAAGCGATGATCTTCACCTATCACGATAAATCCATGGTTTTGCGCCACTACCGTCGGGGCGGCATGCTTGGTCGCCTTAACAAAGATCTTTATTTGCGAACCACTTTAAAAAGGTCGCGTGGTTATCAAGAGCTGAACTTATTAGCGCAAATGCAAAGCCTAAAGCTGCCTGTACCTAACCCTGTAGCGGCTCGGTTTGTGCCAAGTGGAATTATGTATCGCGCAGATATCCTGATCGAAGAAATTCCAAGCGCAAAGACGTTTTTTGATGCTTTAAGGGATGATAGCTTGGATGCCGAAGCATGGGCTTCTCTAGGGGGAACAATCGCCCGATTTCACGCGAATGGGGTCGACCATACTGACTTGAATATTAGAAACATTCTTTTGGACCAAAACAGTAAATTTTGGCTCATTGATTTTGACAAATGTAGCAGGCGCAAATCAGGAGGTTGGTCCCAAAGCAACCTGTCACGTTTAAAACGTTCTATTGAGAAAGAGCACTCAAGGTATCATTTCGCAGGATACACGCCTGATAATTGGCACGCCTTTATTCAGCAATACAACGCTGTCAGAAAAAATTTCTAACGCCTCATGTCTTTGGCTGTTTGTTGCTTTTTCGCATGGGGCCGATCCCTTCTTCAAGGTTGTCACGCCCGCCATTCTCTAGCCAGTATTGACGGAACCAAACCACGGGACCACGCCCGCATCGCCAGAAATCACCCCAACGATAGTTTCCTTCAGGTATAATCTCTGCAGGTCTGGGGCGGCCGTGAAAGGCTAGGATACGCGTATCTTTTGGAACAGTTTTCGGCGGTAAAAAACGGTTCACAATCGGTGCTCTCATTAAATGCCTTTTAAAAGAGATGACATCTGTTGCAGGCCAAAACGTAATATTCTTCTGGAACTTCCATAGGTAGCGTTGGTCGTTTCGTATTTCGCGCGTAAGGGTCTCACGATTTTCAACAAAATTTGTGAACAAGTGAGGTAGAGACCCTAAATCAAACGCAAGTACACCTGACGCACCACGTACGGGCGGATTGATTTTTACTTTGTCGACTGGACGCTTCCATTCTTTGATCATGACCAAGTCGCCAGGCACCTCAAACATGGGTGCCAGATCATTACAAACCATCGAGTCCAAATCGATAAACAGTGCGCGACCGGTCAAGCCGTATAAATCTTCTTTGAAGATTGAGACTTTCTGCCAAGCACCAAAACCCGCATTGGATTTTGTTAGTCCCATTTCTGGTATCGGGTAGCATTCAACGTCGTCACTAATACCTGCTGCATCATCGGTTAAGCACACAAAACGATACGGCTGCTTAAGATGCTTTTTCACAGCCGAGGCCAAAACGTTCACGTAATCCGGAGCGTAACCCGCACCCCATTTCATACAGATAACAACTTTTTCCATGGTGTCTGGTCCGTTTAATTGTTTAGCGGGCGCTTCAATAGGCTAGGTGCCGGCAACACTTGCTCAGGTCAAGCGAGTATCGCAGCACACGAAAATTGTTCCAATAACGCTGTGTAATTGAATGCACCAAGTCTAAAATTAAGAAATGTTGATTAATTCAATTTAACAGTGTTTGAGGTTTTTCTTTTCTCAGATCGGTCAAGACGAACAACTTTTAAGAAAGTGCTTGACATTAAGGTTAATGTATCACCACTCGTCACGACAGACCTTACTGACAAAACTATCAACTGGAAAAACTCCCTCATATTTCTCATTTACATACGCGTTGAGCCTGCTCGCCCAGAGATGCACTGCAAAGGCGCCGTTTGGAGCATCAGAGGACTGATAGGCCCCAGGATCTGCGAACCTTCCAACTTGAGCTAGCGGGACTGAGTAGAATGCGGATATGGGTTGTGCACGATCAATTTCACCACTTTTTTGTAACTCGCCCGTTACTAATTTTGGTCCAGTAGATCCCCACGGCCAGCGAGTAATCGGTAGCCCTCCTGCGGCAAAGCTGCGTAATCCATATTTGAGTCGTGTCACACCTTTTAGATTGGGAGGACAGCCTTTAGTGCCAGGTTGGATTTTTAGCAACATATTCAATGCAGGTGAGTGGTGTGGCAGTCCCAAAACTGCGTTGTTAACGTAGGTCTGATCTTCATACCCGTAGATATGCTCTGTTGGAAAAGTGAAGGGGCGCAGCGCGACAATATCCAAATCAACCCAAACAAAATCCGTCTGGCTTATTAGCGCGTAACGAAAAAGATCAGCGTGTATAGCCGGGCTTTTGTTTTTTTTAAAAACCAAGATCTGGTCGCAGTCAAAGATCTCCCGCGCATCGCGAACAATCACGTCTTCGGGGCAGTTTTCTAGATTTTGATACGTGAAGAGTGTGAAATCATGCCCTTGTCTGCGGAAAGAGCGTATTGACGCAAGTTCTATGGGCCCTAGCCGATTTCCGATCCATAAGGTTGCGACTTGTCTTTGCATTTTATTCCTAACGCGTCATCACTTTCATAGGCATGATCTTTACTCGCAGACGCTAACAAGAATATCAATGTGGTCAGAGCTATTCTACCTCAACCTCGGGGAAAAATTTTGACTAATTAATTCACTACTGGGGCTAGCATATGTCCATAACGCTGTCGATGATCGCGCAGGCATCAGATGTTGGGTCTTCGACGATGTAGCTGATCGTGTTTGTTGCATCATCAAAGAAGGCCTGAACGTCAGGGGTGATGTTCATGTTTACAGGGTACGTCATTGTCAATCTCCTTGGTCTCAGGTGCAGGTGGTGACAGCAGCCTTGCGCCACCCTGAGTGTGTGAGCGGGCAGTAAGCGGTCGTCATTCAGGGCACCGCTTTATTGGGGCACAGCGGCTGTCGTCATCCGGGTCATCAGTCGTCGCAGGGCAAGTCCAACAACCACCGCAGCGATGAACAGAACCACTTCCCAACGCCCTGTTCCAAGGGCGGGAATAGCCGCTCCGGGGCAGAACCCTGCAATGCCCCAACCGATGCCAAATAACGCAGAGCCACCGACAAGCTTGGGATCAATATTGGTTGCGTTCGGCACTTGGAACGTACCGCCAAACAAGGGCTGCGCGCGGCGCCACACAGCGCGGTACCCAATCCCTGTGACAACCAGTGCACCACCCATCACAAAGGCAAGGCTCGGGTCCCATGTGCCTGCAATGTCAAAGAAGTTCAGCACTTTGGCTGGGTTCATCATACCCGACAGAGCGATCCCGATGCCAAAGACAAGACCTGTGAGGCCAGCAAAAATCAGTTTCATTGATCAGGCTCCGAATATGTGACGAATGATAAAGACGGTGATGCCGGCGGTGGCCATAAAGGTAGGCACCGCAACAAGCGACCGAATGGAAAAGCGCGATAGTCCGCAGACCCCGTGACCCGATGTGCAACCGGATCCCAAGCTCGCGCCAAACCCCACGATGATGCCGCCGATCACAATCATGGTTGGGCTTACTGGCACATCGACAGCGGGCATTGTGCCACTGACCAAAAAGATCACGCCGGGTGCAGCGATCATGCCAAGGATCATGGCAGCGCGCCACGATGCCTCTGCACGGTTTTGTGCGAAAACCAGACCGGACATGATACCGGTCGCCCCCAGAATGCGGCCAAGGCCAAGCATCAACATGACGGCGCCAAGACCAATCGCGAGGCCCCCGCCAAGGGAGGCAAAAGGAGTGAAAGCTGTTTCCATGTTTATGTCCACCCTGTCTTGATGCCAGCCGCCGCCATAAAGCGTCGCGCCGTGCTACCTGAATTAGTGTTCATGAATGCCTCCTCGGGACGATAACATAACCACAGAATACACCCCAACAGCCACGCCTTCAGTGACATTGTCACTTAAGGCATAAGAAGCCAAACCACCTCTAATGTGGCGTTTATTACGCGCTATGCGCGATGGCGGCCAACCCGGGCTTGTTGGTGAAGGTAATTATACCGCGCGACTGCGAGATGAGGTCGCGTTTATGGAAATCATTCAGCACACGGGAAATGACTTCGCGGGCGGTGCCAAGCTCGCTGGCGAGCTCTTGATGGGTTTTGCGGATTTCCTTTAAGCCATCCCCAAGCATCAAAAGCCGCTCTGCCAAACGCACGTCGATCCTGCCGAAGGCGACATCATCCACAACACGCAACAGGTCGATAAGCCGACGGGAGTAGGCTGCAAACACAAAGTTTCGGAACGCGTCTTCCTCTGCTGCAAGTCGGTCAAACGCAGGTTTGGGCAGGACGATTGCTGTCACATCCGTTTCGGCAATTCCTTCGGCGTTATATGCTTCCTCGGCTAATATGCAGGCTGTCGTGAGAACACAGCTATCGCCGGCTTCGACACGGTAAAGAACAATCTCACGGCCACTATCAGAACTTTGAGACACGCGAATGCGGCCGTCATACAAAAAGAAAAGGCTTTCGGGCACATTCATCGGCCCAAAGACCTGCTCCCCGCGTTTGATATGGATCACGCGGGCAGTAGCGGTCAGGCGTTTACGCACGGCGGTGGGCAGCGCGGCAGTTCCGGCGAAACGTTCGGTCCAATCAAACTGTGTCATTCAGAGCTCCGTTTTCTGGGATTGTGATGCCATTTTTCAAGCTTGGAATACATCGCAATAATGCGCGAGAGTTTGCAGTAGTGACAGGGTGCGGCAGTTCAAAAGTGCGCAGCGTGGTTTGCCTGACCGAACGGCCACATTAAATACGAAATAATGCCAGTTAGGTGACATTGTCACGGATTTGCTGGCTGATAGTTACGATAATGATTGCAGACATTAAACGGAGACAAACATGCCCCTACTTCTTGGAGACACAGTTCCAAATTTCACCGCTGAAACCACGAACGGCCCCATATCGTTTCATGATTGGATCGGGGACGAATGGGCGTTCTTTTTCAGCCACCCCGCGGATTTCACACCCGTTTGTACAACGGAAATGGGCCGGACTGCACAGTTGGCTGAAAACTTTGCCCAACGCGGTGTGAAGCCAATTGGCCTAAGTACTGATCATGTTTCAGAGCACCTTAAGTGGATTGAAGACGTGAACGATACTCAAAGCACAACGTTGCGTTTTCCGATTGTTGCGGACCCAAACTGTGAAGTTGCGAAGCTATATGAGATGATCCACCCAGGTGAGTCGCAAACAGCTGCGGTCCGCTCTGTCTTCATCATCGACCCTAACAAAAAGCTGCGTCTCACAATGACGTACCCTATGAGCGTCGGTCGTAACTTCGATGAAATTCTACGTGTGATTGATGCGTTGCAAACTGGCGATGCCAATGGTGTTGCGACACCAGCTGATTGGCGTCCGGGTGATCTTGCGATCATTCCGCCTTCGGTTTCAAATTCCGAGGCCACGGAGAAGTTCCCGCAAGGATTTGATGAAATCCGCCCATATTTGCGCACCGTCGATATCAGCAGCAATTAAAATGCTACCTCGAAAGGGCGCGTTTGATTGATGCAAGCGTTGCCCTTTCGCAGGTCCTCCAGAGCAGGCTCTGTCTGGTTGTATCGGACGTCAGGTTAGTGCCAAAAGCTCTGTAAAATTGGGTTTTTTGGGTAGGCGCTATGGTGATTTCAGAACGCAAGACCGACCTTAAATGCCCCAACCTGAGATCAACTTATCCAGCGATTTGCATTTCGCTTTTCCCGAGACATCCACGCAATAAAAAACAGCGTCCTCTACCAAAGAGGACGCTGATCAAATTCGTACAGTAGCTGGTTTGCAGTAACTTACAGCATACCTTCGCGCTGCGCTTTTTTGCGTGCAAGCTTGCGTTGGCGGCTAATCGCCTCTTTTTGCTCACGTGCTTTTTTCACTGATGGCTTCTCGAAATGCTGCTTTAGCTTCATTTCACGAAACACACCTTCGCGCTGCAATTTTTTCTTGAGCGCGCGTAGAGCTTGATCGACGTTGTTGTCGCGTACACTGACTTCCATTTGATCTCTGCCGTATTTGGAAAAATTAATTGAAGGTCACATCGCAGTAAATCGAGGAGAAATCAAACGGAATCTACCCCAGATAACGAGACTCTCTTGTTTTCAGGCGATTGAGTGCGCATATCCGTGAATATTGGGTGGCACTACGTGTGAAAACCACCGCATACTTCTTTGTCACAAATTTATTCCTAATCGCGTGACGGTGGCAGCTAATCCGATTGCTTTACTCGGCCACCAAGGGATTGGTAGAACCGAAGTAAGTAGCCATCTGGGTCAACGACGATGAATTAGCGGTTCCCAACTTCATGCTGCTCACAGCGGTACCATTTTTCTTCTGGAGTGAGGAACGGTGGGACACCTGCGACTTCTAAGGCGGCTATAAGTGGAATTATGTTTGGCACCTCAATCTGAGCGTTTAAACCCCGCCCAAACGGGTAAACAGACGGCAAACGCCCGCCATCGAAAGTATGGCTAAGCCCTATGTGATCAAGCATCAATTCCGCACAGCTAAAGCCGTTTTTGTTTGTCGTAAAATGGGTGGACATTTCTTGGCCAACGCAATGTGCCAGCTGTTCCTCGACAACTACAATTTTGAGCCCAGTGTGAACAATGCTGCGTAGAGCAAGAACGTCTGCTATCGTCTTACCAATAGATACCTTTTGGAGCAGCCGATGAAAATCTACGTGACAAGCGTCTTTGTGGATGACCAGGACAGGGCCGAGAACTTCTACTGTGGCATTCCAGGTTTCAAGGTGAAGAACAGCGTTCCTATGGGGGAACATCGTTGGCTGACGGTTGTATCACCTGAGCAACCTGACGGGCCTGAGGTGTTGCTAGAGCCCAGCACCCACCCCGCGGTTCAGCCATACTAAAACGCATTAGTCGCAGAGGGTATTCCTGCCCACTCGTTTAAGGTTAAAGACCTCGAAGCAGAGTGCGCAAGGCTACGCGGGCTCAGGGTGTCGTTTGTCCAAGAGCCAGTGGATGCCGGATCTGTCCGCGTTGCAGTAATTGATGACACCTGCGGAAACTTGATTCAGCTTATTGAGATGAAGGACGAGCCGAACAGCTAATTTTGCGGAGTAGGCATTCGTGTTGCAGTAGCAAACTGTCACATGAAGTTCAGGGCCTCTGTCGCATGCCGCATGCCTGTATCTTCTCGTAATCGATGGTGGTCACAAACTGCGCCCCAAAGAAGGGGATCAAGTAACGCTCGATACACACGATGTAATCAGCAAACACCTTGCGCCCTAAACCCGCATCCAGCTGCTTACGCATATCCGCAATGGCCAGCTTAGCAACATCAGAGAACTTCTTGGTCACAATGGGTAGGTCGTTCTTGTGGCGGAACTTGTACTCAAGGAACGTCTCGCGGGCATACTCCTTGGCCTCAGCCAAATCGCGCTTGCCAGTACTGATGCGGATTGTGTGCCCATCAATCACAAACGCTGCCAGCGCTTGCTGCGCTCACGCCGATACACGCGCACCTCGCCGTCTAGTATCAGATGCGTATCCTCACGCAGCTGCCGCATGTCCTGCTCCTCACAGCAACACTACGGCAGGGCGCACCAACAAGTCTATGGAAGTGTGTGTATGGGAATGCACGCCTACACGCTTGAGCGGTTCGATCTCACAGAAACTGGTGTTTTTGGGTGAATTGTATGTATTGATGTTCAAAGCTTTGCCACGAAAGACAGCTTATGAATTTTACAAAACTTGATATTTCTAGGTCTGCAGAAATTACAGAGCTTTTTGAGAACACGTTCTCCGCATCAGAGGGTGCGGAGGAAGGGCAAGCAATAGGTGATTTAACCCGTCGAATTATGGCAAAGACGGCTCCAGAGGATTTGTATGTATTTGGAGCAACTTCGGGGGCCGATATTGCTGGAAGCATTATGTTCACACGGCTGACATATCCAAACTCTGATCAAGCAGTATTTGTTATGGCTCCTGTTGCTGTTGCATCTAAAGTCCAAGGGCAAGGCATTGGACAGAAGTTAATTGCGTTTGGACTTACCGAGCTGAGAGCGGCTTCAGTGGATGTGGTCGTGACGTATGGAGACCCCGGCTATTACACCAAGTCTGGATTTAACGTCATAGCCGAAGATCAGATTGCAGCACCGTATAAGCTACAATTTCCCGAAGGGTGGTTGGCTCAAAGCTTAAACGGTAAGCCCTTGCCTAATTTAGCAGAGCCTTGCCGTTGCGTGGATGCATTTGCCGACCCACAATTTTGGTGAGCACGGCTTGTGTGTTCCAAGCTATGTTCGCTCAAAACTCCGCCAACACAGTGCTCGCAGCACAGCACTAGCCAACACTGTGTTCAACACCGTGATTCAGCGCCTAAAATAGTCAGCAACACGGCAAAAAGTGTGTTTATGGTGTGTTTTTGAAAAACACAACTTAAGCGTGCATGGCGCTCGTCTAAGTCATTGATATTGCTTGTAAAATGGTGCCCGGGGGCGGAATCGAACCACCGACACGAGGATTTTCAATGGTGGGGGCGTAAATTAAATACTTATAATCAATGACTTGCGCGGCGATATTGTTGGTGTGCGTACAAGTGTGTTTTTGATGTCATTTCGAGGGTAGGGTGGAGAAGCCGTGTTGGACAGAGTATTCGGCGGCACTGGTGGTTGCAAGCAAGATAGCGATGACTTTCAGCACGTGTTTAGGGTAGATTGGAGCATATCTAGTTCAAATTCCCAACAGTTGATCGTTAATGCAATGCCAGAGGGCTAATTCTGAGAACATGTCCGGCCCTTGTCCGCGCCCCATCTAGACGGGCAGACACGGACACCCCCCTAAAGGGGTGTCCAGTTGTCCGGTGGGGTGACACTATAACAAAACCGATTCAGAAATATCACATAAAATACATAGGACAGTTACGAAGCTGATTCATTTCCGGCGGAAAAAAAACGTACTTTTTTCAAACGGATATATACTCATGAAAAATCGTACAATGTTCGCACTTTGGCTCACCACGTCACTTGGCGCTGTTACAGCATTGCCTGCATATTCTGCTGGGCATGGGGCAAAGGTTATTGGTGAAACAACAGCTTTGATTGCTGAGGCTGGGTTGCCTACTCAACAGCTTTAGGATGGTCAAAGCGCAAACACTAACTTCCCGTATGCCAACTTCAAAGCACTTGCGACAATAGGCGAAGTCGACGGCAATACTGACATGGCACTTACAGGCTACCCTGATGGCCAAGCTGCGTGGCTCGCTGATAATGACACCGTTCGTGTTGCATATCAGTCTGAGTCATATGCAACTATGGGCAGCGCCCCAAAGCCAGAAACCTACCCGTGGAAAATGAAGAATGGCGTTTCGTTTACTGGCTCCCATATCCACACTATTGATTTTGATCGTGCACTATTTGCCGACTTTATGAATAACGATAAAGCAGCTGCATCAATGGTCGAAGGATCAGGCAAGCTGTTCGACACTGTCTATAACGGTTTTGGTGAACTTGTTACCTCGCCATCGTTTGACCCCAATAATCTCTCAGGCAAATGGGGGAACCAAACACGTCCTGACGGCACCCTAGTGCAATTTAGCCCAGACTTCCGCCTCAGCGAAGCCGATTACTTTTTCCAAAGTTTTTGCGGCGCTTGGTACGAACAAGCAAACAAGTACGGAAACGGCATCGGGTTTGCTGATGATGTTTGGCTCGCAGCTGAGGAGTGGGATATTGGACGTATGTTCCCCGCAGGTTCAGCAGACTCTGCTGCAACTTTGGGTCTAGCCAGCGTCGTGGTCGATATAGCCAGTGGCGTAGCCTATACTGCACCAGCACTTGGTCAAACTGGCTATGAAAAGATGATGCCAATCAACTCAGGTCATGAAGACTATGTGGTTGTTGTGACTTCAGGCTACAATCATGGTCAGGAGCCAAGTCCGCTTAAAGTCTATGTAGGCATGAAAGATCGTAACGCTGATGGTACAAAAATAGACTATTCAAGCGCAAATGAGCGCGACAAGTTTCTTGCCCGCAATGGACTCCTGTTTGGCAAGCTATACGGCATGGCAGTTACTAACGAAACTGCCGCACAGCTAGTGTCCGAACCAAATCCAGCATCTAAAATGATTGATGACTACATCACTGATGCAAGTGCACCATCATCATTTAAAGCAACTTATGTTCCAACTTCATACCAGTGGGGTGGCTGGGATAAACCGGTAGCTGTCAAAGACACAGAGATGATGCTTTGGGAAAAAGAAGATGAACAACCCCAAGGTCATATCTATTTTAATGGTGATAGCAAAGTAGAGCATGTTGCAGGCGATCCTTCTGGTGCACCGCGCTACTTCGCTAACATGACAAACAAAGGTGGATTGTTTGCTATCGATTTCGGCAAATTTGACTTCGACGGAGAAACACTCCCAGAAAGCCTGCCAGCAAATGTAACCCGTACCGTAGCGGCTGTTGATGGCGCCTTGACACTCAAAATTGGTGATGAAGGCAAAACAGTAAATGGCGACGCCTCAATCCACATGGAAAAAGGCGTAGCGCAGATGGTCGCTCCAGACGGTCTGTACTGGGCTAAAACATCAAATGGTGAGTATCTCATCGTTGATGAAGACTCCGGCAATGACTTTGGTGAGCGTAAATATGCGCTTACAATTGATGCCGACATGAATGTGACCGATGCCCACCTTTTAGGACTTGCAGGCGGCAAGTACAGTGCACGCTATGAGGCAGGTGTATCTGCTCTCGGGGGAGCATTCACTAAAGCCGGTACAAGTGAGTTCTCTGGTTCGTGGCCTGTAACATCTCTGATTGCCCGTAAAGCGGATGGTAGCTTCTATTCAGTGGACGAGCTTAAAGGTTCTGCACGCCAAGACATTCGCGGCACAATGCCTATACAAGATCAGACCTACATTGGCGTTGTTCAAGCGCGCTCAGAAAGCTCAGGGGCTGTTCAGGCAAACGGTAGCGACGCAGGTGGACAAATCTTTATGTTCACGATGAACCTCACCGACTAATGCCTTCATCATATAGAACCAAAGGCGCTCGATTTTTTCGGGCGCCTTTATTACATGTATTTTCAGACATAATCATTTACTCATGCTCGAAGTAAGTGCCCCGCGCCTAAAGAATTCCCACAACAATCGCGACCTGCGTTCAGATGGTCCATACACTAGAACCCCTTAGACCTGTGTTACAAATATTTCACTTACCTCGCCCCACTACTTCATATATTCGTGAATTATGGAATCATATATCACTAATCGTCTCTCGACACTCGGCCACCCCCAACGGCTAGCCTTATTTCGGCTGCTTATGCGCCGCTATCCGGACCGTGTCCCCGCAACGGAACTTGCACGAGCCTTGGCGCTAAAGCCAAACACTCTCTCGACCTATGTAAACGCTCTTATGCATGCCGGTTTGGTTACTCAAGAAAGGGCTGGTACGTCTCTACGATACGCGATCGACATGGATACTGCGCATCAGACTATTGATTACCTCATGCATGATTGCTGTCGGGGACGGCCTGAAATCTGTGCTCCAGATGTCTATTCAAACCATCGCCGAGAAAGCCTTGTGGGCAGCGCACAGTACACTGTGCTGTTCATCTGCTCGGGCAATTCCACTCGCTCGATCTTTGCTGAAGCTATCCTCAACGATTTAGCTGGGAACCGGTTTGTTGCACATTCGGCTGGAACAAAACCGCGCTCAGAGCTTAACCCCGTCGCACTCGAAGTTTTGGAGCAAATGGGGCACGATGTTTCAGTTCTGCGCTCCAAGAACGTTGCTGAATTTCAAGGAGCAGACGCGCCACGCTTCGATTTCGTTTTTACCGTTTGTAATGAAGCTGCAAACGAAGAGTGCTCTTTATGGTCAGGGCAACCGGTTAGCGCACATTGGGGACTATCAAATCCAATTCAGACTGACGGCTCTGCCGCAGAGACAAGTCTCGCATTTCGTCAAATGTATGATGGGCTTCATAATCGAATAGCCGCATTCACCGCACTACCGTTCCAATCACTCGATCGGCTATCTTTGCAGAAGTCTTTGGATGAGATTGGCCAATTTCCTAAAAAAGGCGAACAACAATGACCACATATGCAATCAATGGCCTTGGGCGCATCGGCAAGCTCGCGCTAAAACCCCTGCTGGCGCGTGGAGCGAAAGTTGCTTGGATCAACGATGCCGTGGGCACATCAGAGATGCACGCTCATTTGTTTGAATTCGATACGGTTCATGGGCGATGGTGCGCTCAGTTTTCTCATGACGCAGAAAGCGTGACGATTGATGGCACTCGTCTACCCTTTGTTGGCACTGCGGCCATCACAGGCCTACCGCTTGATGGAGTAGATGTGGTAATCGACTGTACAGGAGTGTTCAAAACTGAAGAACAACTTGCGCCATATTTTGATGCAGGTGTTAAGAAAGTTGTAGTTTCCGCACCCGTAAAGGATGGCGATGCAGCTAATATCGTTTATGGCGTTAACGATCATATTTACGATGCAGAACGCCACCGTATCGTAACCGCGGCGAGTTGTACCACCAACTGTCTAGCGCCCGTTGTTAAGGTCATTCACGAGAACTTGCGGATCAAGCACGGCTCAATCACTACGATTCATGACGTGACCAACACCCAAACTATCGTAGATCGGCCCGCTAAAGACCTGCGGCGCGCACGTTCTGCCCTGAACTCGCTAGTGCCTACCACCACAGGTAGCGCCACCGCAATTACACTGATTTATCCCGAACTCGCAGGCCGTCTGAACGGTCATGCGGTACGCGTACCTTTGCTCAACGCCTCCCTAACAGATTGCGTCTTTGAGGTGGAGCGCAGCACAACGGTGGACGAAGTGAACGCACTATTTAAGGCTGCATCAGAGGAGGAATTGAAAGGCATTCTTGGATATGAGGAACGTCCGTTGGTCTCGACTGATTATACCAATGATGAACGCTCGAGTATCGTGGATGCGCCTTCCACTATGGTTATCAATGGCACGCAGGTAAAAATCTATGCGTGGTACGACAATGAGATGGGTTACGCACATCGGCTAGTTGACGTTGCGCTGATGGTGGGGCGCAGTTTGTGATGGGCACTTCGACACGGTCAGAGGGTCTGTCAGCCTATATCGCCGTCACGGCTGCTTATTGGGCATTTATGCTATCCGATGGCGCTTTACGTATGCTCGTGCTGCTTCATTTTCATACGCTTGGGTTTTCACCAGTACAGCTTGCATATCTGTTTGTGCTTTATGAACTGGCGGGCATGGCAACTAACTTGGCCGCTGGATGGATTGCTGCGCGGTTTGGACTGACATCTACGCTTTATGCAGGTCTGAGCATTCAGATATTGGCCCTGTTAGCCCTCACGCAACTCGATCCGACATGGGCGATTGGCGTATCGGTATCGTTTGTTATGTTGGTTCAGGGTGCAAGTGGCGTAGCAAAAGATCTGGCTAAAATGTCTTCAAAATCGGCTGTTAAAATTCTTGCACCCCAAAATGATGATGGCTTGTTTCGGTGGGTTGCTCTGCTGACAGGGTCCAAAAATGCGGTCAAAGGTCTGGGCTTTCTGATGGGCACCGCATTGCTCGCGACCTTCGGCTTCACAACCGCCGTGCTTGGTATGGCAGCGGTCCTCGTGATCGTATTAGTGATGGTTTTGGTAGTTATGCCTTCTGGCCTTCCAGAGGGACGCAAAGATGCAAAGCTCTCTGAAGTTTTTTCAAAATCGTCCAATGTAAACTGGCTAGCGTTGTCTCGTGTATTCTTGTTTGGTGCACGGGATGTGTGGTTCGTGGTCGGTATACCTATTTATTTTTATGCGGTTCTTTCTGATGGCAGTGTGGCTGGTAACCGATCGGCGTTTTTTATGATCGGTACATTCATGGCGCTTTGGATTATCATTTATGGTGCGATCCAAGCCGCCGCACCACGCTTGTTGCGCTCCAAGGCGCGCACACAGGCACAGTTGATAACTGTCGCAAAACAATGGGCTTGGGCGCTCGCCGCTGTACCAGCCGTATTGACCGTAGCTGCAAGCATAGCACCCGAACCACAACCTTGGTTAACGCTTACGCTGGTTGCAGGTTTGTTGGTGTTTGGCGGACTGTTCGCCATTAATTCCGCGCTGCATTCATACCTCATCCTTGCATTTACAAAGGCAGAGCGGGTCACGATGGATATCGGGTTTTATTATATGGCGAATGCAGGCGGAAGACTTGCGGGAACAGTTTTGTCGGGCCTTACCTATCAAGTGGGAGGTTTGATGCTCATGCTGGCAGTCGCAACCGCGATGGTTACCGCGTCCGGAATAGCTTCCAGCCGCTTATCAACATCTCAGGTCTAGCTTGAAATTAGCGGTGATTTTCACTGGCAGTAGCTGACCATATTTAAGCTATGCCTGCCAACACAAATCGCAACGAGTGAATCAAACACACTTCTTTTCCCCAAAGCCGTGCATTTGTGCGCTTAAATCCCGTGTAATCCACCAACCCGCGTTAACACTCACACATAGTGATCCCGCCAATCTCACCGCCTTAGGCCCGCGTACACAGCGCATTAGATACCACTGCACTACAAGCCTCCTACAGTCCCCTGCGTTCCCTGTGGCTTAAGCTTGTCGTAGTCTGCTTGTGATGTTGCTGTACTGGTAGCCTGCGGCATGCCTGACGCAGACTGCTGCGGCTCTGGGGTAGGGGGCTTAGGCGCACTTGGCTTTGGCACAGCTGCAATAGCCTTACCCATACGTGACTTTGGCTGCTTCTTTGCTTTGACGTCGCCACCCTTTAGCCGTGTGTCCAACTTGTTAGCTAGAAAGCTTGCGGTATTGGCAAAGGTCTTAATGTCATCAACTGCCTGCTTAAGACTGCCCGTGCCAGAGCCTTTCTCAATCACATCGATTAATCTGCGCAGTTCATCGCGGTCATCCATGCCCAGCACCCACCTGTACAAAATGAGGTGATGCAAAATCACCAGCCAACTTCTGTAAGTACTTCCCGCCAAAAAACCGCAGCGCAGATTTTTGGGGCTGCAGAACCCATTTCAGATAAAAGCTCACGCGCCCATCCTCTCAGGCTCGCGCCACACCGCTTCTGCTTGGCGCGCTATGGCCTGATCGCAGAGGGCCTTTAGGCCAACTAACCTAGCGGCCCACTGCTTGTGCTGTTCAACCTCCGAGCCATTCAGCCGCGCCGCATAATGCCCCAGCTTGTTGGAGCAGATCGCCAGTGTCTCCACACTTGGCTCAATGCGGTTGTAGCGCAACACACGGATGTAGCCCTCACTGCGCCCAAGCCTGCTGCGGCAAAACTCGGGTGTGTTCTGGACAATCCCAGTGTGTATTAATTCGTCTCGTAAGTGCTCTAGTAGTCTTATGCTCATGTGCTGCCTCCAGTTGGATATGTGCAGCTGTATTTATCTCGTTGAACGGATATCCCTGCAGCCACTGAGCCCGCCCGTAAACACATAGGCATGCATCCGTTTCTGTCTGCTTTTGACGCCTCGTAGATAAATACACGAGGAGACAAACATGACGTATCACCAGCGCAAACACGAACGACAGGAGCTAAACGCATATCTTCTAAGCCAAGAGTGGAACGTGTTCGGCACGCTCAAGTTTGTAAACGGCAGAACTATTGGCAGACACAGCGCCAACAAACTGCTGCGCAGCTATTGGAATAAAGTGGATCGTACATTCTTTGGTAAAGCAGTTGAGCGTCAAAACATGCGGGTACCACGGTGGTGCTTTGCGCATGAAGGGTCAGACCACGAGAACTACCACATACACTTTGCACTGCTGGCACCACTCAAAGACACCGAACATATGTGCTGCATACTCAACGCTGTATGGGCGCAGCATCATGCTCAAACAGCGCCATTGGCAAAGAACTGGATCATGCCAGCACAAGACCGGGGAGCCATAGTAAACTATGTCACGCATGAGTATTGGCGCTTGGGCAGTAGTACGATCGCTGATGAACTAAGCTGGAGTACACAGCACTTGAGCACGTTTACACACGAGACCTTGAGCGAGCACTATGCTGAACAAAAGGCACATCGAATTCAAAGGGCGGCCAGCCCACTCTGGCTAAAGCAGGCACAACAGGCATTACACACACAACAGGCAGCATATGAGGCAAGCGGTGATTTGCAGATGATGGAGCGCGGCTAAGCCCCTCAAATCAACAGCATCTGTAGACAATTTAAACACTGTGATGTCGTAGGTTCAAAACCTTGGCACATCCTTGTTCACGAGCTGTTGTTCGAACTAACATCGTAAGACGAAGATCACACAGCAAGGATGTTTAAACGAACACAAAACAGCAACAAAGGCTCAAACGAACTTGATCAAACAGACAGAGACATAAGAGCTAAACACAGCGTCAGCGGAGCAAACCGTTAGACGCTTTTTTTATGGGCGTAGGGCGGTTGCAGTACGCTGCTTTAATGTCACCCTGTGAAGATACATGTGACTACTAGTACACCTAAGTCAGACCCCTCTAAATCTCATATTATCACATATAATCAGTTACTTGACTATCTTTTTGGTCGTCCGTCGTGTCATTTGAACATACGCTTTAGCTGTAACCAAACAGGGAGAAGCGGATATGACACATCTAGCAAAGCTCACATTCAAGACAGTTGATCGCAGTGCAAAACGCGATCCCATCATAGCACGACGTGATAAACTGGTCGCAGGGCTCAAAGAGCAAAAGCTGGTTCACGCGGCAGCGCTTAAAAAGGAAGATCACCGCGTTGAGCGACACAAGTGGATGATCAACGACATGGGAGAGCGTGTGATGGTCAAAACCCACCGCCGCATTCGCCCATGGTTCTTTGAGCAAGACGGTGGGTGGTATGTGCAGTGCAGATACGGAGCACGTGTGATTGCAGCTGATGGCACCAACAATGCTGTACTGGTCAAATCTCTAGAAGACGTAGCAGCTGTGCTAGATGCCTTGCTCAATGCAGCAGCGGCAGGGGAGCTAGACACAGCCATCACCAAGGTGGCCGAACGCCAACCACGCCTAAAGCCAGGGGCTGCCAAAGCTGCGGCAAATGCCTGATGCCATCACAGCTAAAATAGCTGCACTTAATGATCACGCACGGCGCTCATTCACAGGCTGTCGTGTTGTGATCACCCAAGGGGTGCAGGCATTAGATGACGTACCATCAGTGCTGGACCAAGTGCGCAGGTACAGCGCTTTCACGCCTGACAATGACCCCTATGGAGAACACGACTTTGGCTCGTTCCTTCATGGCGACATGACTATCTTTTGGAAGATCGATACCTATGACGTGGACCTACAGATGCAATCGCCAGACCCCACTGATCCAGCTGTCACCGCACGTGTACTTACGATCATGTTGGCAGACGAGTATTGATTTTGCACAAAAGTATCAGAATGACAGTTGCTGCATTCTGACTAAACTAATTCTATGTCCGACTCATCCTCACACCAGTTGCTATGGCAAGCAGTATTGTTTCAAGTTCTTCGGGACATCCGTGACGCGAACCGCAGTCATGAAGGACATAAAGATTTTGTCACTGCAGCACGGTGGGTTGGGAATTATCCATCCCGCGAGTTTAATGAAGTGTGTATGTGTGCAGGCCTGGAGCCTGACTTTGTGCACCCAAGATTTGTAAAGATCATCCAAGAGGCTGAGGCCAAAAGCGCTGCACGTAAAACCACAAAGAAAGCGCCTGTGGCAGTGGCTGCAGAATAGCCTGTATTAGATGGCGCAAGCCAGTTGGACGCATGTCAACACAAACACAGCAATTCTGCCCTGCAAAAAGTCAGCATTGACAGTCACGAGACAACATAGTTCAGAGCAAACACGCTGTTTTGACATGCAGTGTTAACACTGCACTTTAAAACACAGTGTTTGGCAGAAATAGCAAACACTGCATTTCCAAACACAGTGTTTGGTGTATTATATATTAAAAACAGATACATAGAATTTTTGGCGAGTTCTAATTTTTACCTATTTGCGGCTTTAGGGAACTCACCATACCCGACATTCTCGATGTATCGAGCCGCAATGCGTAGATAACGATTAGCTTGATTGGCAATGCTAACACGCACGCGCTTATTGTGAGCTTGAGCGTCCAGCGCTCGTCGTGTGCGTGTTTCTCCAAACTTGGACGTAGTTATTAGGTTGGCCTTGTAGCCAGCTATTATTCCTAACTCATAGGCCGATGCTTTGGGATGACCGGTGCGCAAATCCCAGATCGCGAGGATACGATGCAAAGTATGTGCTGATACATTCGCATACACAGGGTATCTTGCGGTTGAGCTGGTCAGGCTCTTCTTTTTTGGCACTATAGCGTGGGCTTGTAAGTGAAGAGCCTTTATCTCTTCGTGTATTTGGCTGAATGGCCTACTGGGGTCAATTTGATACCAGATACTACCTTCTTGATTGCAGGGTGCTTTATATTTTTGAGCTGAGCTTTGTTCAGCAAATAGACCTTGATGGCATCGCCACCATGTTAAGAAGTCACTTTCAAAAATGTTGCCAAAATCTTTGTAAAGCTTTGCTGATCGACCTGTGCCTTGGTTTGCACAGGTGTCTGCATATCTAGGGTTTCGCTTTAAAAAGGCCCACCACCAATAGTAAATTGATGATTTATACGTAGGAGCATCACGATAGGGCAGATTGCGCGGCACACGGAACCTCGAGCCGGCTGTCTGCTTTACGTCTGGCGGTGCAGTCAAAAATATCAGTGGCTGCTTTTTGCCCTTGGTGGTACCCGCAACCACGACTCCATCTCCATCATGATGAATATGGAGTCAAAACCTAGGGCACTTCTTCGATTAAACGAGTCTCAGCATGACATTAAAGTGCTGTGGCCCTCTGCTTCCTTAGAACGCTGTTCATAGGGATTGGGGCTTTTACTCAACGCTGTGCAGATGGCTGCAAGCTATAATCGAAAGGAAGAACCATGTCTGTTCAATCTCAAATCAAAACCGATATCCATAAACGTTTAGAGGCAATGCATACTGCGCGTGTCACGTGGGAAGAAGGTACACTGCGCGCATCAAACGATGAGCTCTATGCAATCCTCGAAGGTGTGTACGCCATGTATGCAGAGCTCAAAGCAGAAGTAGGCAAGCGCCGCGCTTTTGCGGCTTTACTGACGGACCTAGAGTTCAAATCACAAGCAAATACCAGTTTGGCGCTCAAAGTGATCCGCTATGTGTTTGCAGGCCAAGGACGCCGTGAAGATGCCTATGCCCGCGTGGTTGCAATTGCGCATGACATGAAGGGGCCAGACCAAAGCTTTACCAGCTATGTGCAAGAATGTGGCGGCTTAGAAGAAGTGCGCCGGGTGCCAACTGCCACTAAGAAGACAACCATGTCCAAAGAAGACTACCGCAAGCTTGCGCTCGAAGGCCTTCAAGAAGTGCAAGTGGGCGTGTCTACGTTTGAGCTGCCCAGCTTTATTCAAGCCAATACAGATTATGAAGAAGATTATGCAGTGGCTCTAGTCCGCTGTCATGACGACGGTACGGGGACTGTGGTCTATGGCTGCAATGAAGCAGGCATCATCGATGCTGTGCTGGTCTCATCAGGCAAAGACCTTGATCAGCGCACACAAGAAAGCCTCGCAAAGCTGGATGCAGGTGATCTGGCAACCAAACGTGCCCGTGATGTGCGTGAGTTTGCCTCCAAAATGATCCGCATGGGCAGCAAAACCACAGTATCTGCCAGCAGTGATGTTCATTCGATGAAGCCAGCAGCGCATACCTACGGCTAACTCTTGTCAGTTCGCCAAGTGGGGCAGCATGCACGCTGCCCCATCTTCCCCCTCATTTTCTATAGATGGAGGCATCAATGTCATTTGACCTCAAACACCTACCGCACAGTTTTGCTGATCTTGTAATTGCCGATCCGCTGAACGCAGCAGTCATTCAACAGTACTGCACACAACCGCCATCAAAGCCGCTGTTGCTGGCAGGACCACCCGGGGCAGGCAAAACCGAAGCTGCGCGTGTGATTGCCCAAAGCTATTTTGCAAATAACAACATTCAGCACATTAATTGGGAGCACAATGGAGCGACGCTAGGCAAATCGTACAACGATGTAATCATGTCTGAGATCAATCATCAGATGTTTGGCAATCCAGACAAAGCCCTGATCTTAATCAACGAGATTGATACGTTTGATCTGCGTACTGTGCAGCCTGTGTTCCGAGACTTCATGGACAGCAAACGTCACTTAATTCGCTTTGTCGCAACAACCAATCATAAGGCCAAAATTATGGGTGCGCTGCTTAGTCGGTTCCGCATGATAGATCTTACTCCGCCAAGCAACCTCGATTGGGTTGATCGGACTAAAGTCATTCTGGAGGCCGAAGGGCTGACACCAACGCGCAATGACGTTGTGCAGATGCTGCAGAGCTTCAAAGGGAGTGCCCGTGATCTGATCGATCTTATTGAAGAGACGGTAATCGCAAGTAAGGCGGTGGTGTGATGAACGTTATAAACATAACCGTGCCAAATGCTGTTCATCTTACTGAAGAAGAAGTCACACTGTTCGATTTGTTGCATACTTGTGGTCTAAGTCTTGTGATCGAAAATGCCTATGATATCGATCCAATCTTGTTTTATTTGCAATATGGACAGGCTGCAGAGCATGGCTCGAAATATGATTTAAGCTATTCATATTTTGCAGTTCTGGAACGTAGTTTTTGGTCTGCTGCGAGATGGAATTTAGCGCCTGGTGACGCACATAGCTTCATGTGGATCTATCGACACTTATCTTATGAACTTATAACAAAACTGCTTCGCGCTAAACTTAACGGTGGGTATCGCGAACTTGAATATCTCCCTTCAACCTACAAAGCAGATCACCCTAGCTTTGTCGCAAATGAAGCCAAATGGGCAAAATATTGTACGCTGCTTGCAATTGAAGGCTTCCCAATAAAGCTAGGTTACCGACTTGATCGCGCCATTGATTGGTTTTCCAGTTACGAGAGCCTTGAAGCACGGTTTGAGGATCATCCTGTGATTTTAAAAATGCGTCAAAGTTTACTTCGAGCAGGTAATCGTGGGCATCATGACTTCTGCGCAATTTTTGGTCGTAAGGCTCTGCAATTGCGACCTCATACAGCTGGAGTACGCAAATATATGACTACTCGTGGGTTCGATCGATTAGCAATGATGCGGCAGTACACATACGACAGTAAAAAAGGTGACTGAGACTGGAATATAACATCAATAAGCAAATCCGTGCATTTGCTGGTTCTCTGGTTCTCTGGTTCTCTGGTTCTTAAGGGCATCCAGTTTTGTACGGTTTTTTGCTGTCGTTGATAAATATACGTGAAGACTAAAATGGTTGTGCTGTCTTTATGATCGGCAACAGGCTCTATGCATCGTAAGATGCCCCAAGAAGATCCGAACACAGGTCACGCTGTGGCGGAGGATGTTAGGGATGCCGCGCAGTAGCCGAGCTGCATGTTCAACCGTCGCTGTGTCATCCAGCGTCTGCAAAGAGAGATGGCAGGAGTGGGAGACAAGGCTCGTAAGAGTACCCCACAGCCCGTATCCATGGTCAGTCATAGCTTTGGATGCATTGGGTGTGTTGCCGAAAAGGTGGCGCGTAAAGCTGACAGGGTAACCCCAGCTACCTGTAACAAGGTTGCGCTTATGACAGGCGAGAGCAACTCGGATGAGGTCTCGTCATGCCAAGGCTGCGGATAGCCTTGGTATGACTACACAATCTGGATGAGACCCCATTCATATATGATCATAGTGCTTAAGCTGTTTGATCTACTCAAATGTGAAACAAAAGACTGAAGGTGTTTGTGAATGAGCGAGAGCGATTGAACAAACAACGAAAGTCAGCTCGGCGAAGCTGAGCTTGGACAGCTAGAAACACATAATACACGATAGGGTTGGCAGAGTTCTGATCTTAGAACTTGAGCAAATGCAGTTAACTTATTTTGTCGGTTAGCTCTGCGCAGCTGTTTTACGCATGTAATCAATCATGCATTGTACAAACTCTTCGTCTTGTTTTGCCCAACCTACAAAGACGTCACGCTCTTGCTCAGTTACAAGATGGTATCCCATACCCCACTTGGCAAACAGTCGTTTGTCAGTGGTCTTGTCCGATAGTATTTTGACATTTGTGTGGCGACGATCTCGTTGGATCATACCCAATAGGTCCTCAAGAACGTCGTGCTCTCCTTCGAGCACCTGATAATACTTCAATCTTGTCCTGACCAAGTAGCCAGAGACGTCCATCTCGTCATTATGAGCTAATGCTGTATCGATGATATCTTTGTCTTCAGCGCTTGGAAAATCAGTAGTGGCAGTGCTTTCGTACAATATTGAGCGGATCATCGTAGAGCTGCGCTGCACTAAGTCGTTATGCTTTGGGTCGAGGGTCATACACGCTGCGTAGTTGAAATTGCCGAAAGTTTCAAATTGAGCCTGAGCAGCTACTACTTCGCTGATTGGATTATAACTTGGCACAGCGTGATTTAAATGCCAGGTTCTTGGCTTCGCAGTACTAATGCGCTGCTAAGTTCCGCTGTCTCCATGTTTTGGGAGGGATGTGTTGTAGACAGCGGAGCATAGCAGCAAGGCTTGTACTGAGCGCAATCACACAGCCCAAAACCTCATAGAACATACATAGTATGAGATTATTGCGTAAGTCATTGTAAAACATAGACTTCAGGAAAGACGTCTTTCCGGTAGGAAGACCAATATCTCAGACTTTATGCTCAAAGCTAACAAATGCTTAGGTTTTGAGGAGATAGCGCAATGCGCCAAGCACAGACACTGAACGATGCGCAGTTGCGCCGTGTGATACAGTACTGCCGCAGCAGACGTCATCCGCTGCGTGACGAGACAATCATACTCACAAGCTTCTACGCAGGGTTGAGAGCAAAGGAGATCGCAGCACTCACAGTGGGCAACGTGTTTGATGGGGCAGGCAGCGTACGCACACAGTTCATCCTTACAGCGGAGCAAAGCAAAGGTGGGCACACACGCACGGTGTATCTCAACCAACGCTTACGCAAAGCACTAGTCGAGTACAGCGCATCAATCCGCACAGCCAAGCCGCATCACGCATTGTTCGAGAGCCAAAAGGGTGGGCACTTCTCAGCTAACACTATGTGCCAGCTGTTCCTCGACATCTACAAAGCAGTGGGGCTCAAGGATGCATCAAGCCATTCGGGAAGACGCACGTACATCACACGGCTCGCAAACAAGGGAGTAGGGGTGCGGCTATTGGCAGAGCTGGCAGGGCACAGTCATATTTCCACTACTCAGAGTTATATTGATGTGAACGCTGAGCAGTTAAGTGAGGCAGTAGAGCTGTTGTAAGTGCTTTCGGCTCAGAGCCGACCTTTAGGCATGCTGCCGCGAACGCTGGCTTCGAGCCCAGTTTAAGCGATGCTGCAATCTGCTCATATGTCTTACAGATGAACCAAGCAGCTGCTTAGTGCACGATAGGCCAGCCCCAAACAAAAACTGCGTGGCGGTGAGGGTGTGATTTTGAGGTCTTCCCAACTTGTAAGTACAGAATTTGAGGGCTTGCCCTCCTGACAACTTAAGACAAGTTTCGGCTATCGAGCCTTGAACGTTTTATCTGCAGTTGCTTTCTGTGCGATATCTCTGGCTTGCTCGCGCAAGATAAATTTCTGGATCTTGCCAGTAGACGTCCGTGGGATCGGCATGAATACAAACTGCCCGGGCACCTTGTAGGTTGCCAGCTGCTCTTTGCACCATGCGCGCAAGGTCTCGGCATCCACTGCTGCGCCTCGAGCCAATTCCACAAAGGCACATGGCGTTTCGCCCCATTTCTCATGGGGCATAGCAACCACGGCGGCGATCTCGACTGCGGGGTGACGGTAGAGGGCCTCTTCCACCTCGATAGACGAGATATTTTCGCCGCCTGAAATGATGATGTCTTTGGAACGGTCCTTGAGCTGGATATAGCCGTCTGGATGACGCACGCCCAGATCGCCGGAATGGAACCAGCCACCAGCGAACGCCTCACGCGTGGCTGTCGGATTTTGGAAATAGCCCTTCATTACTACGTTGCCGCGAAACATTACTTCACCCATGGTTTTACCGTCGCGTGGAACCGGCAGCATGGTTTCTGGGTCCAGCACATTAAGGCCTTCAAGCGGAAGATAGCGCACGCCTTGACGGGATTTTAGCTTAGCCTGTTCGGCGGGCGGAAGGTCTGACCAGTCCTGATGCCAGTCATTCACCACAGCAGGGCCGTAAGTTTCTGTCAGCCCATACAAATGCGTCACATCAAAGCCTGCGGCTTTCATATCGGCCAGTAGCTTTTCCGGTGGTGGTGCGGCAGCAGTGAAGAATTGTACCACATGGCCGAGATTGCGCTTCTCGTCCTCAGGGGCCGAAATGATCAGGGACATGACAATGGGCGCGCCGCATAGGTGGGTGACACCTTCATTTGCCAGAGCGCTCCAAATTGGTTCTGCCCGCACCTGACGCAGACAGACATGGGTCCCGATTATCGCCGAAAGGGTCCACGGGAAGCACCAACCGTTGCAATGAAACATCGGCAGCGTCCAGAGGTAGACCGCGTGCTTGGCCATCGATGTCGTCAGCGCATTGCCCTGCGCCAACAAATAGGCACCGCGATGGTGCGAAACGACCCCTTTTGGATCGCCTGTTGTACCCGAAGTGTAGTTGATCGAAATGGCGTCCCATTCGTCCAGCGGCATCAGCCAGTCAAAGTCGGAATCACCCGTCGACAAGAAGGCCTCATAATCCTGCGCATCAGTCGCAGTTGCAGGCGCCGTGAATTCGGCATCGTCGTATTGGATCACAAGCGGTTTCACCGTTGCCAGCGCTAGCGCGTCTTGCATCAAGGGCATGAATTCGCGGTCGACGATGACGATTTTGGACATCGCATGGTCTAGTTGAAACGCGATCACCGATGCATCGAGGCGGGTGTTTACAGAGTGTAAAACACCGCCGCACATGGGCACCCCGTAATGGCATTCCAACATCGCAGGCGTATTGGCCAGCAAGGCTGATACTGTATCACCGCGCCCGACGCCTTCTCGTGCCAAAGCGGAAGCCAGCTGACGCGATCGTGCGTAGAATGCACCATAACTGCGCCGCAATACGCCATGCACGATCGCTGTGTGATCAGGAAAAACCGAGGCCGCCCGTTCCAGAAATGTCAGCGGCGTCAGTGGCTGGTGGTTTGCAGGATTGCGGTCAAGATTGGTGTTGTAGGGGTTTGTCGTCATGGTTCAGGCGTCTTGCCATTCGGGCGCGCGCTTCTCAATAAAGGCACTGATGCCTTCACGCGCGTCTTGCGCCAGCATGTTATCGACCATCACACTGGAGGCATAGTCGTAGGCGTCATGCAATGTCATTTCGCGCTGTGTGTAGTAGGCGCGTTTGCCCGTGGCGAGCGTCATGCTGGATTTCGACGCAATCTTGCACGCCATTTCCATCGTGGCCTCTTGTAGCGCTTGGGGGGCTACAACACGGTTCACAAGACCAATCTCTGCGGCCCGCGCTGCGGATGTCATATCGCCTGTCAGCAGCATCTCCATCGCGTGTTTGTCAGCTACATTTCGCGACAGAGCCACCATTGGGGTAGAGCAAAACAGCCCGATATGCACGCCTGGTGTACTGAACTGAGCCGTGTCCGCAGCAATCGCCAGATCACAGCTTGCCACTAACTGGCAACCTGCGGCCGTCGCAATGCCAGTCACTTCGGCGATCACGGGTTTGGGGCAATTCACGATGCCTTGCATCAAGCCCGCGCACATCGCCATGACATTTGCAAAATACGCCCTCCCACCATCCTCGTGCCTGCGCCCAGCTGTCATCTCCTTGAGGTCATGACCCGCGCAAAATGCCGGGCCATTAGCTGCCAAGACAACGATCCTCACCTGTGGATCAGCTCCTGCATCGGCAAACGCAGCCCCTAATGCTGCAAGCATCGCTTCGGACAAGGCATTGCGGCGCGCAACATCGTTCAAGGTTAGGCGCAATATGCCGTTTTTGCCCAGATTGGTGAGCAGGATGTTAGATGTGGTCACGGGACTATTCCTCTTGGATGCTAAAGAATGTTGATCTTGACACTGTCGGCCAAGGTGTTTGCAATAAAGCAATAGCGGTGAGCCCGGTCTTGCATCTGTGCGAGCTGATCGTCACCCACCGAAAAGCCAGTGTCGAAACGCACTACAGGATGCAGGTCAATCCGCGTCACCGACATCTGGCCTTTGGGGTTTTTACCCAAATGCGCTTCGGCGTAATCGTGATAGCTGGCCACGGGCCAGCCCGCTTTTGCCGCAAGCGCCAGAAAGGTCATCATATGACAACTAGACAAGGCCGAGGCGAGCGCTTGCTCAGGGTTCGTGTTGTCCGGATTTCCGCCCCAATCAGGGGCAGAATCCACAGGCAAGCCGTAGTGGTCGTTGTATTGCACCGTGTGCTCGTTTGAATAAGCATCCGTTTGCAACACGGGACTGGCGCGCTGCCAATGCAGCTCGATCGCAAGGTCTGACATGTATGTCTTCTTTCGTGCTGGAGGGCGTTAAGCTGCCACGATTTGCTTTTTCGGGTCATAGAACGGGCGCTCGCAAATAGTCGCGCTGACGGGTCCAGACTTTGTGATGACCTCGACCTGCGCACCGATGTTGGCGTGTTCTGCCGCCACCATAGCCAGCGCGATGTTCTGTCCCAAACGTGGGGAATAGACCGCAGATGTTACCTTACCGATTGGGGCGCCGTCAGAACTGATTTCCCAGAACGTCGTGTTCGGGCCGGTCAGCGGATCACCGTCGATGATCAGGCCGATTTGCTTACGACTGACGCCTTCTTCCTTGATACGGCGCAAAGCCGCTTTGCCGATGAAATCAGCCTCCATGTCCAGATTGACTAGCCGATCAAAGCCCAGCTCGAACGGGTTGGTGCTCATGTCGGCGTCAGCATGGTAGGACAGCATCCCGCCTTCAATGCGGCGAATAGAGGATGTGTGCCCGGGCTTGAGGCCAAACTCTAGACCCGCAGCCATGATGGTCTCCCATAACAAATCACCCTTAGAACCGTCACGCAAATAAATTTCATATCCCAGCTCACTGGACCAACCCGTGCGGGACACGATTAGTGGGATGCCGTTCAACTCGACCTCGCGCAGCCAATAATAGCGCATGTCCATGATATCGTCGCCAAAGAGAACACGCATGATTTCGCCAGACTTGGGCCCCTGCAATTGCAAAGGTGACACATCAGGCTCGCCAATCGTGACATCAAGGCCCGAATGTATCGCAACGCCCTGCGCCCAAAGCAAGATGTCGCTGTCGGCCAGTGAAATCCAGAAGTGGTTTTCGGCAAGCCGCAGCAAAATAGGGTCGTTGAGAATGCCCCCATTTGCGTTAGTGATTAGGATGTATTTGCACTGGCCCACGGCCATCTTCGAAAGGTCACGGCAAGTCAGCATCTGGGTGAATTTTGCTGCGTCTGGCCCAGTAATCTCGACTTGACGTTCAACTGCCACATCACAGAGGATCGCCTCATTAACGAGGTTCCAGAAGTTTTGCTCAGGATCACCGAAGTCACGTGGGATATACATATGGTTATAGACTGAAAATCCTTTGGCACCCCAACGCACAGTGGCGTCAAAATAGGGTGACTTCCGGATCTGTGTACCAAAACCAAAATCATCTTTTTGCATCATGACATTCTCCCGCTATTGTCGGTGATCTCAATGATCAACGACCACCATTTTCAATTTAAGAATGTAGTATTGAAGTCAGGCGAATGTGGTCTGAAGTTTTACGATTTTCGGACCATACCGGCATATTTTTTGTCGATAGCAGGACTGTTTAGGCTGAATTGGCTATTTTGAATTTGCTTTTGCCAATTTTGAAACGTTGGGCAAACTTGATTTCACCTGTCGAGTTGCAAAGTGTGTCATATAACGGTCAATTCCAATATCTTCAGCATGGAAGTCTTCCATTAAGTCTTGAAATGTAGCGAGGCTGGGACTGATGACTTTCATGATATAATCAACGCCACCGCCAGTAGCTATACAATCTATGATTTCATCCCGACTGCTGATAAACGCCTCAAATCGTTCAAAATCTGCTTTTCGATGACGGCTCAAAGAAACTGTGACGATTACCTGAGCGAAGTCGGCTAACCGACCTAATTCAATATCTGCATGATAGCCGCGAATATATCCACCAGCTTTCAGTCTTCCTAGCCGTGCCCAGCATGGTGTCGCAGAAAGGCCACTAACCTCAGCAAGCTTGGCTTTGCTCAATTGCCCATGCTGCTGCAGCGCGCTGAGGATACGAATGTCCGCGGCATCAAGGAAAAGTCTCTTCATTAAGTCAGATCTTTCATGTTTTTAGGACGCCTAACCGTTGGATGATATCAAGCTATGCTACTCCTCACCATAACACTACGGCAGAGCTGGCAGGGCATAGTCATATAAGCACCACCAAGATGTATATTGATGTGAACGCTGAGCAGCTGAGTCAAGCGGTGGAGCTATTGTAGGCGCTTTTTGCCTGTTGCGGACTTTGGTGCCTGTTGAAGCTAACGGCGACAAGAAGCACACTCTGACTAAAGCTGCATAACCGACGAATGGCTGCTTCGAGGCATTCTTAACTATCAATTTAGCCAGTTTCGGTATCCAAAAATTCCTCCTGCAGCCAGTTTTCAAACACCAAAACCACAGATCGTTTTGAACGTTTGGACCTCGGCCGCATGAGGTAATGTGCGCTTGGCGTTGGAACGTCTGTTCCAATAATCGAAACGCGCGCCGCCGTGGCATTTGCCATCTCAACCAGACGCTTGAGAACAACCGCATACCCGCCGCCATTCGCAACTAGTTCAATCGCCGCTGTCATTGTATCAACATAGAGTTCGTCTGCGCTCGTCGGTAACGCCAGATCATGGGCCGCCAAATACCTCACCCAGTCCGCTTCCTGCCCTAAAATGCGGATAAACGGGCCGTTCAACAATTGTTTAGGATCAAGCGTTGCATTACCCAAATGCACAGGCCCAATAGGGACCATCACATCATCTGACAAGCGTTCAGACGCAGCATCCGTCCAGTCGCCCCTACCCACACGCAGTTCCACATCGACGTGATCAAACCCAGTTGTGTCCGTCCAGATGTTAGACACGAGACGGATATCGATGTCAGGGTGGACCAATTTGAATTTGGGCAGCCGCGGAGCCAGCCAAAGAGCGGAGGTAGAGATCGGCGCTTTGACGGTGATTGTCTCGTTGCGGGTTGCCCCAAAAAGGCTGGCGGTGGCAGCGTCGATATCCGCTAAAGCTTGCCTGATTGTCGAAACATAAGCCTGCCCGATATCACTCAAAGAGAGGTGACGCGCCTTGCGATGAAACAGACGGCTCCCCAATTGCTCCTCCAGTGTTCGAACATGAAGGCTTACGGCAGTTTGGGTTAGCCCCAACTCGGCTGCGGCTGCAGTGAAGTTCAGATGACGAGAGGCCGCTTCGAACGTGCGCAGCCATGTCAGGTTGATCTGTTTTTCAAACATCATCTACCACCAAAATATTTTGCCTATAATTTATGTTTTTAGTCGCTTTTACTTTTCATGCAAGTCGTAGAAAGCTCAGCCCACAAAGATACTGTTTGGTCAGGAAATCACCCCATGCCTATGTCTCAGCTCGACACCTTCGCACTCGAACAAAATCCTGTTCCCGTAGCCGCAAATGACAATCCAATTGGCTTTGTTGCGGCGTTGGATGATCAGCCTATTGAAGGAGGATTTGATCCGGTCTTTGGCGATGTGACGTGGCAAACACTGATTTCTGGTGACAAGACGCAGTCGAACGGTTTGGTTTTGGGTGTCGCAACCTTCGCAGCAGGCGGCGTTTTGCACCTGCATCGCCATACACCACCCGAATTTTACTTTGGCCTTACAGGGTCGGGTACAGTCATGCTGGATGGGCAAGCCGTCGAAATCGTACCCGGGTCGGCCATTTTCATACCAGCCAACGCGGAACACGGCGTGACTGCCGGACCGACAGGTTTGACCATGGCTTACGGGTTTGGCGAGGATGCCTTTTCACAGATCGAATATAGATTTTCAGCGGCTCAATAATTATTAGCGGACTTTCATAAGCTCTTTATCAAAGTCTGCTTCGTCTGCAGTGCAAACCTCCGCCCAGACCGCCACGAATGACAGCTCTCCGCCCACAGTTCATAAACCCTGGCTACCCTGTCCCCTCAAACTCCTCTCTGCTCAGCTCATACCGCTTGCCGGTGAGCATGTCCTTCTTAAGGCGTGGCGTGAGATGACTGTAATGCCGCTCAATCATGCCTATGCTTGTGCCCATCTGTACGGCGAGTGCGTGTATATCCATGCCGTCGTTGAGTAGGGCGAATGTCGCATAGGTGTGACGTAGACTGTAGAGAGTGCGGTTCTGCCCTGTACGTGGACAGGTAATAAGCCCTGCGTCTGTGACGAACTTGCGGAATGTCTGGTGTATGTTCTTGCTAACGGTTCCATCAGGCAGCCTGAACACAGGCAGATCAATGCGCTGCTTGAGTAGGTCCTCAAAGGGAATGTGGCGTATGTCTTCAGACCGCTCATGTATGCGCTTGAGATAGTTCAGCGTGCCACTGCGACAGATGATGTCTCTGCGCCCAGTCTTTCCTGTCACGCTCATCTCTAGGTACTGCTGACCACCGTCCTCAAACAGGGTCACATGCTTCCACATGAGGTTCAGGGCCTCTGTGCCGTGCCGCATGCCTGTATTGGCTAGGATCAGCACATAGTCCCGCATGAGGTGGCGCATGTCTGTGGGCTTGCCCGCTTTGCCAGCCTCAATCCAGCTGGGCAGCTTACGAATAAGCGTACGGTATTCCTCGCGGGTAAAATCAGGACGCCGCTCACTCTTCTCCCCACGGTTCACCATTAAAGGCACACTCTTGTGGGCAATAAAGCCACGGGCCACGGCTTCATCAAACACACGGTTCATAGCTGAGTTATGCGTGTTGAGCGTAGAAGCCTTTGGCTCACGGCCCATCTTCTCGCGCCGCCACTCGTAGAATGCCTGTATCTTTTCGTAATCAATGGTGGTCACAAACTGCGCCCCAAAGAACGGGATGAGGTAGCGCTCAATACACACGATGTAATCAGCAAACACCTTGCGCCCTAAACCCGCATCCAGCTGCTTGCGCATATCCGCAATGGCCAGCTTGGCTACATCAGAAAACTTCTTGGTCACAACGGGCAGGTCGTTCTTGTGGCGGAACTTGTACTCAAGAAAAGTCTCGCGGGCATACTCCTTGGCCTCGGCCAAATCGCGTTTGCCAGTGCTGATGCGGATCGTGTGCCCATCAATCACAAAGGCTGCCTGCCAGCGCTTGCTGCGCTCACGCCGATACACACGCACCTCGCCGTCTAGTATCAGATGTGTATCATCACGCAGCTGCCGCATGTCCTGCTCCTCACAGCGACACTACGGCAGGGTGCACCAACAAGTCTACGGAAGTGTGTATAAGAGAAAGAGACAGATTTTGCCTAAAATGAATAAACCTAGTTATTGCCGTTTTACTGGCTGGCTTACTAATTTGCTCCTGGCGTCGAAATTCGTTTCAAAGAAGCACGCATCTCGATAAATACATCCAACTGGTGAAATGCCTTCTCGCCTTTTTTTTCAATTAAGTTAATCAGGCTTTTGGCGGCAATGTGGCCCATTTGACGATGTGGAACGTGAACTGTAGTTAGGGCAGGGGAGACATGCTTAGCTAGTTCGATATCATCAAATCCGGTAATTGAAATATCGTCTGGAACTTTAATGCCCAAATCACGCGCTTTTGAAATTGCACCTGTTGCAAGCACATCGTTTCCACAAATAATAATTGAGGGTCTTGGGGTCGCCTGGACAAGCTGTTCTAAGGCAACGCCACCGTTTTCTGTATCATATGGTGTTTGAACAATAGCAAGTTTGTCTAGGGAACCACCATGAGCCTGCCAGCTATCTTTGATGCCAGCAAGTCTTTCAGCGGCACGGTCATTGCCTTCAGTGATTCCTGAAATTATCCCAATTTGCCGATGACCCATTTCAATTACTTTGTCAGTCAACATTCTCATCGCAGCTCGATTATCAAAGCCGACATAGGCGTGATCTGAGTTTTGTCTTGAGGCCCAAGCTAGAACAACAGGAATATCACGCTGAGCTAAAAAGTCGTAAATGGCCTCGTCGCGTTCGAATCCAATCAGCAGCAGGCCGTCAGCACCACGCGCCACCAGTTCACGGATTTGCTGAGCTTCCCTCTTTGGCTGATAGGCGCTGCTGGACACAAGCAAATTATACTTTTGTTCAAAAAGTGTTTCTTGAAACGCCTGTAAGCCGCGTGCAAAAATCGCATTCTCCATCGTGGGAATGATTGCGCCAACCGTATGAGACTGCTTCGCGGCCATCGCACGCGCGTGGTAATTTGGGGTGTAGCCGAGCTCTTCGACTGCTTTCATTACCATTTCTACCGTTTTTGCGGCGACTTTTTGGTTTTCATTCAAACAGCGAGATACAGTCGCAGTTGAAACACCAGCGGCTTTGGCAACGTCGCTTAGAGTGGGGATGCATGGTTTAGTATTCATCTAGTCGCAGTGTTTTCAACATTAGTACTTGGTATATGTATGCTAACACATTCAAATATAAAATATGTAAACGCTTGCAATTTATTTTTGTAAGCGCTTACACTGGTGGTGGGACTGGGCAGCGAGGAGGATTGTCATGTTTCTCATTGGTGCACTTATTGTTTTCTTGATCTTCTTTTTGAACGTAGCCCTCGGCGCTTTTGCGGATGCTGCCGTTCTTGGAGATATTGGAGAAATGCTGGTTCTGTCTTTTGCGGCGGTTCTTTTCGTCGTCGCTATTCTGAGAAAAGAGGCTGATCGTTCGAAGAATGACGACAGCGAACAAGTTTAAAGGGAGGAGATCCAAATGGATCATAAAGATCGTAAAGAGATTGCGTCGCTAGAGCGTAGGAACTTTTTAAAGGTTGCATCAACTGGGGGGTTTACTGCAGCTCTTGTCGCAGGTGCTGCGGGTACGCTTTGGTCGAGCGAGGCTTCAGCGCAATCGGCTAATGAAGAACGTGAGCGCGAGGCCGCTGCTGAGTATACCATGACAATTGCAACAGCTTATGTCCTGGGTGCATCGCGAAGCTACCCGATTATGCAGCTCGACCTTAAGGAAAATATCCAGAACGCGACCAACGGCAGGGTTTATGTAAAGTTAGCTCCTGGTGGTCAGTTGGGGGCAGGTGGTGCATTGGTTCAGGCCGTCCAGGGTGGTACGATCCAAGCAGCTCAGCACTCACTGTCTAACTTCGCGCCATTTGCGTCAACTGTTGACCTGATCAATATGCCGTATCTTTGTGGGTCCAACCAGCGTTTCACTAACCTAGTAAACTCTGATTTTTGGAACACAAACGTTACACCAAAAATTGAGAAAAACGGTTTTAAGCCATTGTTCTACGTCAATATTGACCCGCGTGTTGTTGCTGTCCGGAAGGGTGGCGCAGGAGCTGTCTTAACGCCCGGCGACCTGGATGGCGTAAAGTTCCGTGTGCCAGGCTCCGCTATGCTGCAGCAGTACTACCGTATGGTTGGTGCTAACCCGACTCCGGTAGCATGGGGTGAAACACCTTCAGCGATCCAGCAGGGTGTAGCAGATGCGCTTGATCCGTCAGTTGGTGCGTTGTTCGTATTCGGCTTCAAGGACATGCTATCCCATGTGACTTTCACGCAGGCGGTACCGGACTCGCAGGTGTATTCGTGCAACCTCGAATGGTTCAACTCTATGCCTGCGGACATTCAAGAAGGCATCATGTGGGCTTCCGAGATGACTGGCCACCAGAACCTTGCAAAGGTGCCATCGGCACGTGCGCATGCCATGGCCGAGCTGGCCAAGGCTGGCGTTGAATTCCACAGCCTTAGCGATGATCAGTTAGCTGAGTGGAAAGATGCGGGCGGTTATCAGCGTTCTGAGTGGGACGAGTTCAAAGTCAAACTCGCCGGTTCCATGGATGCTTTTGCGCAGATGGAAGAAGCTGCCTCGACCCAGGGCAAATATTACGTACACGACGCGTAATTAGAACGTGTCGGGCGCTTACGTAGCGTCCGGCACACTTTCTCTCCGACATGCAAAACGGTTGGCGCAACGGATGTGCGTTGTTTTTGCATGGCAACCGATTGGACGGATTATGGAATTCCTGTGCCGACTTGATAAAAACGCGGAACGCTGGCTGCTTTTGATATTTTACGTCATGCTGGTCATTACTATGGCGGTCGAAGTCTTGCGCCGTGAGATTTTCGCATATTCGTCCATCTGGGGCGAGGAAATCGTACGTTACTCCTTCATTTATCTGGCTTGGATTGGAGCCTCCGCCGCCGTCAAAGAACGTGCGCACATTCGCATTGACGTGGTTATGCATTACCTGGGTCAACGACCCAAAGCGCTACTTTATATGTTCGGCGATGTTGTAATGCTGATTGTGGCGGTGATCGCACTTTATTGGTCGTTTGAATCTGTCCATGTGTCTTGGAAATTTGGCTCTGTCACGGACGGTTTACGGCTTTCCAAAGTCTGGTTTCTTATGGCTGTCCCTACAGGGTTTGGCCTGATGATTTGGCGCTTGCTGCAGTCGCTTCGCTGCGATTTCATTTCCCTCAAGACTGGCAAGCCGGTCTATGAGGGCGACACTCTATTTGATTGAGGAGCGGTACGATGCTCTGGAATACTGTTGCGCAAACTGTTGAGCTTGGTTGGGATTTTTATGTGCCCGTCATCCTGTTCGTGGCGCTTATCGCCATGGCCGTGCCCGTTTGGGCGGCAATTGGGTCGTCTGCTATTTTGATGTTGCTCATGTCAGGGGATCTGCCGCTCAGCCTAGTGGGTGAGCGGTTATTCACTGGCATTGACGCCTTTGCACTGACAGCGATCCCGCTGTTTATCCTGACCGGCGACGTGTTAGTTCGCACGGGGCTGAGTCGTAAGTTTCTAGATGTTGCTGAAGCCCTGACCTGTTTTACCAAAGGCGGTTTCGGCTCCGCTACCGTGCTGGTTTGTGGTATGTTTGCGGCGATTTCGGGCTCTGACGCGGCGGGTGCAGCTGCGGTGGGTCGCATGACGATCGCGCGTCTGGTCGAGGCCGGTTATCCACGCCCCTATGCCTGCGCTTTGGTGGCCGCGGGCGCATGTACTGGTATTCTTATTCCGCCCTCGATTGCTTACATCATCATCGGCCTTGTACTGGGTGTGTCCGCATCAACTTTGTTCCTCGCGGCCTTGATCCCCGGCCTCTGTATCCTGTTCGCGATCTTGATAACCAACCTCGTTGTGAACCGGATCTACGCTTATGAGGGCGGCGGCAATCTGACGATTATGGAATGGCTTGGCAATCTGGGCCGTTCGCTACAATCTGGCTGGTATGCGTTCATCGTGCCCGGTATCATTTTTTATGGGATTTTCTCGGGCCGCCTGACCCCGACCGAAGCCGGTGCAACAGCCGTCGTGGTTACAATTTTGATGGGTTTTCTACTTAGGACGCTGAGCTTTGCGGACTTTCCCGCGATGCTGGTCAGCTCTGCCAAGGTCAACGGTGTGATCCTTCCGATCATAGCCTTTTCCGCACCGCTAGCTGAGGCCTTGGCAATTATGGGCGTCCCGCAAGGCTTTGTCACTTCTGCAACTAGCCTTACTACTGAGCCTTGGATCCTGATCCTGTTGATGATCGGTATCCTGATCGCCGCTGGCTGTGTAATGGAAACGACACCCAACATCGTGATCTTGGCACCTATCCTTCAACCATTGGCCGAAAACATTGGCATGAACGAAATCCAGTTTTGCATCATGATGATCACTGCGCTTGGGGTGGGTTTCATCACTCCACCGCTCGGCCTCAATCTCTTTGTTGTCTCAGGTATAACAGGTGAATCGATCCTAAAGATCGCCGTGCGCGCGGTGCCCTTTGTATTGTGCATGTTTGTCGTGGTCTTGTTTATCGCTTACGTGCCTGCCGTTTCGACAACTTTACTTCCAGATATCTATAAGTAGGACACATAAAAATGACACGTGAATATCTCAAGAAAGCGACGCTTACATCGGCGTCTGGCGCATCTGACGTCCACGATAGGGTTGTTTCGATTCTGGATGATATAAAAGCAGGCGGCGACGCTAAGGCCATGGAATATGCCGCTAAATTCGATCAATATGAAGGCAACGTGATGTTGACCAACGCCGAAATCGAGGCTGCCAGCGCTTTGGTGCCTGAAAAGCTGAAGGCCGATATCCAGTTTGCGCATGACAACGTCAAACGCTTTGCCGAGCTGCAGAAAAGTACCGTCGCGGATGTGGAGATGGAGATTAGCCCGGGGTATGTGGCGGGCCAAAAAGCGATCCCTGTTGATGCCGCAGGCTGCTATGTGCCTGGCGGGCGCTATAGCCACATCGCAAGCGCAATCATGACCGTTACCACAGCAAAAGTTGCGGGGTGTAAGCACATCACCGCCTGTTCACCACCGCGCCCTGGCGTAGGTGTGGCCCCCGCCATTATCTATGCCGCGCACATCTGCGGCGCAGACAAGATTTTGGCTATGGGCGGCGTGCAGGGCGTGGCCGCAATGACCTATGGCTTGTTTGGGTTACCCAAGGCAAATATTCTTGTCGGTCCGGGCAACCAATTTGTGGCTGAAGCCAAACGCATTCTGTTCGGCAGCGTCGGCATCGACATGATTGCTGGTCCCACAGACAGCTTGATCCTTGCCGATAAAGGTGCCGATCCGCACATCGTTGCAACCGACTTGGTCAGCCAAGCCGAACATGGATACAATTCTCCAGTTTGGCTGGTCACGGACGACCGTGCATTGGCTGAAGATGTCATGGCGCGTGTGCCCGCGTTGATCGAAGACTTGCCACAGCTAAACCGCGACAACGCCTTTGCTGCATGGCGCGATTATGCGGAAGTCATCGTGTGTGCCGACCGTGTTGATATGGCAAAATGCAGCGACGAATACGCACCGGAGCATTTGACCGTGATGGCCGAAGACCTCGATTGGTGGCTGCAAAACCTGAGCTGCTACGGGTCGTTGTTCTTAGGTGAAGAAACCACGGTGTCTTACGGGGACAAAGCGTCGGGCACAAACCACGTGCTGCCGACCTCTGGTGCGGCAGGTTACACGGGTGGTCTGTCGGTGCACAAGTACATGAAGATCGTCACATGGCAGCGCGCAACGCAGGAAGCCTCCAAGGATGTAGCGATTGCAACGGCCCGTATCTCACGGCTAGAGGGGATGGAAGGGCACGCGCGCGCTGCAGATGTGCGCCTCGCCAAATACTTCCCCGGCGAAAACTTTGACCTGACAGCTGAAGTTTAAGCGCGTGGCCTACACCGCCCCCCTTTTTGATTTGTCTGGCAAAGTGGCCTGCATTACCGGCGCCAGTTCCGGCCTTGGACGGCGCGCTACGATCACGCTGGCCGCGGCTGGAGCATCGGTTGTGGGGATTGCAAGACGTGCAGAGGCTTTGGACAGCCTCTGTGCTGAAATTGGCCCAAGCGCTGCGCGAGTCGTGGCCGATGTGGCGGATCGAAATTGCTTGGCGCAACTGGTTCGCGATGTGTCCGCCCCATTCGGGGCACCTGATATTCTGGTTCATGCTGCTGGCGTCAATACGCGGGAAGCGGCAGATGACGTGACGCCTGACGGATGGGATCAAACCATTGCGCTGAACCTGAATGCGCCCTTCTTTGTGTCGCAGGCTTTTATGCCTGCAATGCAAGCCAAAGGTTGGGGGCGCATTGTGAATTTTGCGTCGTTGCAAAGCACACGGGCTTTTCCCGGTGGGATTGCCTACGGTGCCAGTAAAGGTGCTATCAGCCAATTGACCCGCGCCATGGCCGAAGCGTGGTCCCCCTACGGGATCACGGCAAATGCCATAGGACCCGGGTTCTTCCCGACGGAACTGACGGCAGCGGTGTTTGACGATCCGGCACGTGCCGACCGCAATGCTGCGCAAACCTGCGTGGGTCGCAATGGCATGCTGGAAGATATGGACGGTCCGATCCTGTTCTTGTGCTCGGATGCGTCAGCCTTCGTCACAGGTCAGGTTCTTATGGTCGACGGGGGGTTCACCGCAAAATGAAAGCGCTTGTTTATCAGGGTGTTGAAACACTCAGTTTCACGGATGTATTAGATCCCATTCCGCAAGCCGGAGAGCATTTGATCAAAGTTGAGGCCGTTGGGATTTGCGGATCCGATATGCACGCTTATCTCGGCCACGATGCACGTCGTCCTGCACCGCTTATTTTGGGACACGAGGCTGCTGGGACGATCAAAGGCGGCACACATGACGGCATGCGCGTCACTATAAATCCGCTGGTGACTTGCGGCGAATGCCTTGCTTGCAAAGCAGGCCGCGAAAACTTGTGTCCAGATCGTCAGATCATTTCCATGGCCCCACGCGAAGGTGCCTTTGCGCAATATTTGGTGATGCCACTGTCTAATCTGGTGGAGGTGCCAGATCATGTGTCACTGGAAAAGGCGGCATTGGCGGAACCCTTGGCTGTTAGCTGGCATGCTGCCCGACTGGCGCTTCAGGCGCTGCATCCTGCGATGGAAAAACGCGCATTAGTGATCGGCGGTGGGGCCATTGGATTGGCGGCGTCCCTCGCACTGAAAGCGATGGGCTTGGACGACGTGACAATCGTTGAACCTGATCCCGCTAGATGCGCTTTCTTGTGTGAACAAGCGGGTCAGACTGCGGTTGCCGCAACTGATCAAAGTTTTCCCATCGCGATCGACGCGGTTGGCTTTGGAGTAACACGTGCCTCTGCATCCAGGCTTTTGCAACCTGGTGGCATTATCGCGCATGTGGGCTTGGGTGATGATGAGCCTGGCTTCGACGTGCGCCGCGCCACTTTGCAAGAGATTACATTTATCGGCACATACACATATACGGCTGCTGATTTCCGCGATGCGGCTGCAGCGCTTTTCGACGGGCGACTTGGTCCGTTGGACTGGACACAAATTCGGCCCTTAGCAGACGGCCCAAGCGCTTTTGCTGACATTCGTGCAGGCAAAGTGGCGATGCCGAAAATCATTTTGAACCCTTGGTCGTAATTACGACACTCTATCGGAGATTTACCCCGTGTATCAAAAAATCCTTGTTCCGATGGCGCTTGACCATGGTGTGTCTAAAGGCACCCTGGAGATTGCCAAAGCTCTGAACGGCGGCACTGGTGAGATTATTGCCCTGCATGTCTATGAAGCGCCGCAAGGATCTGTTCAGGCATATGTTGATAATCAAGCAAAACAAGATGGGCTTGTAAGGGCACGGGCCGAATTGCATGCAAAGACTAAACACCTAAGCGGTGTGAAAGCCGAGATGGTCGTTGGACATACCTATCGCTCCATTATTGATTATGCATCAATGCACAGCATCGATTGCATCGTCATGGGATCACATAGACCGGGGTTCAGCGACTATTTGTTGGGCTCTACTGCTGCGCGTGTTGTGCGGCATGCGCCCTGCGCTGTGCACGTTTACCGTAGTGCCTGACGTAGCCATCTCTCACAAATTCTATCCAATCAGAAAGGCTTTTTCTTATGAACATCGACAAGAAGATCGTAGATGATCTTGTCGCAAACGACGTCTCTTTTGTCACCACAGTGCCGTGTAAACAGCTCGCTGGTGTGATAGAGGAAGTTGATGCGCGCGAAGACATCTTCCACATCCCTTCAAACAAAGAAGATGAAGGCATGGGCTTATGCGCTGGTGCCTTTATGGGCGGCAAACGTCCTGCCATCATCATGCAGAACACCGCAATCGGTGTGACGATCAACACATTGGCGACGCTAACGCAATTTTACCGCATGCCACTGCCGATGATCATTTCCTATCGTGGCGAATTGCGCGAACCTGTGGCCTGTCAGGTCGAAATGGCAGTTCACACAAAAGCGTTGTTGGCTCAGTTGAATATCCCAACCTATCATTTCCACTGGAAAGATGATGTCAAAGAATTTGACAACATTCTAAAATATACCTTCATGTGCAACAAACCTGTGGCGATCTTGACCGACGCCAACTTCTGGGGAGGCTATGGCGACCAATGATCCGTTCTGAAATCCTGAAAGAAATCGCTCCAATCCTCAATCCTAACCTTGTTGTTTGCAACATCGGTCTGCCCAGTCAAGAGCTGCACATGATCGACGACAATGAGCGTAATTTTTACATGCTTGGCACGATGGGTTTGTCGTCTTCTATTGGTTTTGGTCTGGCGTTGGCTCAAGACAAGCCTGTGATCTCAATTGACGGGGACGGGTCTGTTCTGACCAACCTCGGCACGCTGCCCACGATCGCCAATAACGCGACAGGCAACTACACGCTTTTGATCATCGACAACGGGTCCTATGGATCAACTGGGGATCAACCAACCTATGCAGGCATGAAAACCAACCTTACCGATGTGGCGCGTGCCTGTGGCTGCGAGAACGTAATCGAGGTCCAGGACAAAGACCTTGGGCCTGTTTTGCAAGAGGCAGTGGACAGCGACCAGATGACCATCATCGTGTGCAAATGTGACAGCGGGAATATTAAACTGCCCGTCATTACAATGGACCCGGTTGTCATTCGCCATCGTTTTATGGAAGCCGTAAAAGCTTAATGTCTGTCGATGCCATCCATAGTGCTGAGGACGCACGGCTGATTGCGAAACGGCGCCTGCCGTGGATGGTATTTGACTACATTGACGGTTCTGCCGGACGCGAAACAGGGGCAGTGCGCAACCGTGCTGCCCTCGATTCCATAACCTTGCGGCCCCGCATTCTACGCGATGTGTCCTCCCGAAACCTCAGTGTACCACTGTTTGGTACACACGCCGAGCGCCCATTTGGCATTGCACCAATGGGTATGTGCAATCTTAGCGCACCGGGAGCTGATCTGATGCTAGCCCGGCTGGCTGCACAATACAAAGTGCCCCATGGTGTGTCGACTGTGGCCTCCACACCACTTGAGCAGATCATCGAGGTGGCTGACGGGCACGCCTGGTTCCAACTCTACTTCTCTGGCGATGGGGATGGTACATTCAAGTTAGTCGAGCGAGCCAAGGCCGCAGGCTATACTACACTAGTGCTGACCGTTGACGTACCAGAAGTCGGCCGCCGTCCACGCGAATTGAGGCACGGTTTCAAAATGCCATTCTCGATCGGGCCGCGTCAATTTATTGATTTTGCTGTTCACCCACGGTGGTCGCTAACACAGCTTGCAGCCGGCAAGCCCCAAATGGCCAACTTTGAGATGGATGGCTACGATTTTGATCGTACCGAAAGCCGCGCCAAAGCTACATGGGGTACGCTTACTAGATTGCGTGATATGTGGCCGGGAAAGCTTGTAGTTAAAGGAGTGCTAGACGTAGAAGATGCCGCAGAGCTAAAAAAAGTGGGCGTCGATGGTATCCAAGTGTCCAGCCACGGTGCCCGCCAATTGGAAAGTGCGCCAACCCCGATCGAAATGCTGCAGGAGATTCGTGCAGAGGTCGGTCCTGATTTTCCTTTATTTTTTGACAGCGGCATAAGGTCCGGCGAAGATGTCCTGCGTGCCCTGCACCAAGGGGCAGATTTTGTGTTCTTGGGCCGTATCCTTCAGTTCGCCATCGCAGCTGGAGGGGAGCGGGGACTGCACCGGCTTTGGGCTATACTCAGCGACGAGCTGAGCATCGCGATGGCCCAGACTGGTCAGACTTTGCTTTTGAGAAATCCTGTTCATTCTTTGAGTTAAGCAATCATCCCGTGAACAAGTTCTGATGAGTCATTATGTTCTCAACGAGCGAAGCGAAACGTTCGCAGCATTCCTACATTTTGCAAACGTAACACATTAGGTAGTCAAAACAGATTAGATGCGGTTCAGCCGCGCCAATCTCTGTTCGCATTAAACTCGATGCGCTTCGCATGAATGGCTGGTTAACTTGCAACGTAGCTGTTCGAGCTTTAACGCTGCGAGCGCATGCAGCATAAAGACTAAACTCACAGGTTGGGCTCAAACCTAATCTTCGTCGCGCCTGACCTGAATGTCCGCTCTAGTCAGAAAGCCAGCAATCACGTTCCTTGTGTGTCCCAAGCCATGTTCAACCAAAACTCTGCCAACACAGTGTTTGCAACACAGCACTAGCCAACACTATGTTCAACACCGTGATTCAGCGCCTAAAATAGTCAGCAACACGGCAAAAAGTGTGTTTATGGTGTGTTTTTGAAAAACACAACTTAAGCGTGTATGACGCTCTTCTAAGTCATTGATATTGCTTGATAAATGGTGCCCGGGGGCGGAATCGAACCACCGACACGAGGATTTTCAATGGAGGTGGTGTAAGTTAGGCATTTATTATCAACGGCTTACATGGCAATATTTTTGGTGTGCGTGCGAGTGTGTTTATCGCGTCATTTTGAGGGCAGGGCATAAACGCTGTGTTGAACACCTTAATCAGTTGTTAGGCTGGCAGAGTGTGCAGCAATAATTTTGCAAACTCAATCAGCTGATTAAACAGGCATTACCCAATGCGCGTAAATACACAGCTATTCTGACACTTCTAGAAATCGTCAAATTCAGGAACGTTGCCGAGCCGTATAAGGAAACTTGGTTCGCCAACTTCTCCACTTTTTGGGTCTTCAACGACCATGTAGGCGTCGGCACCCACGCAGTTGTCGGATAGCGCCTCTCGTTCGGCTCTGTTTTGTGCTTCAGACGCCGTGGAATATTCAAATTGCTTGGCAACCTTCAGGCCTGTCTGCTCATTGCGTCCAGCCTCTGTTACGACATAAGTCTGGCAGATGTAGTGAATTTTTTCTCGAGGCTGGTCTGTATCTGTCATCGATGAATCCTTGTGAATGGCTGGGACAATTGAAAGCTGCTAAGAGCAGCCGTAATCAATATCAACGTGATTAAAGTGCGGGGTTTCTCGCGAAACCCTTGCGGAAGACAAAGTGGCGGTAAGTAAACTACTGCGTTGAAGTACCATTCGTCCGACACGATCTCGACGATTTCGAGGTTTTGGTTTCTGGAGGCGTGTTTGCTTCTTTTTCAAGGCGGGCGCTGCGAAGTCGGGAATTCTTAGCGTCGCGTTGTGCCCTTTCTTTGTCGATTATTTGCCTAACTATACGTGTCGTCTTGTCTAAAGCGGTTTCCGGTTTGGCGTCGTACATTTTGAACAGGCTGCTTTTGGTAAGTTCGGTCAATTTGCAGTTTCCTTTGCAGTTTAAGGTCGGTTGGAGCAGGCCAGATCTTTCAAACTAATGCCAAGTAGTCGAAGTCACCTCGAGCGCGCTGTGGTGGCCGTTGTGTCGCACCGCCCAAGAGTTCCACTTTGATGTCAGGCGCGGCCATGGCGTGCATCAGTGCATTGTAATTCATCTGGAATCTCAGCTCGCCCCCCACAGTTGGTGGAGATTGGCGTGTTCCGATGACCAGGTGATCGCTAGTCGCACCGATTAATGTGCTGCCATCTGGCATTAAAAGCCCAGAAATATCAGTATCTTGATGTCCTATCGCGAGAATTACGCGTGCAGTGGCAGCACCAGCTAGGTCGATGCGTGTTTGATCGAAAAAGGTGATCGGGCAGGGTGAAGGTTTTGCATCGGTTTCAATCACCTCAACAACAAGTGTGAACGCGTCTGTGTGCATCCCGTCGATGTGTTTACCAGAGAGAGGTTCCACCCCCAGAAGGATCGCCTCGCCCAATCTTAGATCATTGATCCGACCAGTATAATGACCACCAAACGCCCACGGTAAGTTGGCAGAATTGCCGCCGGATACGAACTTAAGAAATGGACCGCATAAACGCTCAACTTCATTAGCCAACCCGCTAAGGGTCTTCATTTGTAACTCCGTTGGAGCCCCCCCATTTAGGCATGCAAAATTTGCTCCAATTCCCCGCAAAGCAACACCCGGAATATTCATGACCTGCCGCGCTACATCTGTCAGGTTTTCGGGCAAGATCCCATCCCGCTGGTCGCCCATCTCGACCATTAAGATGATACCGTGAACAAAACCCTGTCGGATCGCAGCTGCAGCCAACGCTGAAATGACCGAAACGTCGGTGTTGTAGCTCGAGTCACAATAATGAACCACTTGCTCTGTTTGGCTTAACATCGGCGTGCGGATCAGGGTGATGGGGCATGTCACGCCTGCCGTACGTAACCTTTGCACATTTCGCAAACGGGCTTCTGCAAGCCCCACAGCCCCGCCACTAAGCATTGTGCGGGCAATTGCCGGATTCCCGCAGACAGCCTTAGTCACACCTGTGACGCCAATGCCACGTGTGCCTAAACGTCTGACAAGGGCTTGTGTGTTGCGCCCTATCTTGCCCAAATCCACCTCAATGCGCGGGCAGCTCATATTGCCGTCACTACAGGCCTTTGTATCAATCCTGGATATGCGTTGACGACCATGGCAAGCAGATGTGCAGCCGGTCTCGCTAATGCATCTGTGACGGGTAGCGCGAGTTTTTCGGATTGCGCCGCAATAGTGGCTGTAAGTTCTTCGTCAGACATTCCATCGTGGTTGAGCGTGACACCTATAACTTTTGTACTAGCAAATGCTTCGATCAAGGCGATCTCGCTGGCGACAGAAGGCATCGGCATATTGGGAAAGTCACAGCGGTGAGCACGTTTTGGTGCGTGCTGAAGGATGACAGCATCTGGCTGGCTTCCCCGAAGGATAAAAGCAGAAGTGCAAAAAGCGGGGTGGCTCAAAGCACCTTGACCTTCGATTAAAACTACATCGGGCTGTTCCGCTTCAGAAGCCGCAACAATAGCGCCTTCAAGCTCGCCACAGCAAAACTGAGGAGGCACGGCATCCATCGCAACGCCGTATTTCGCACCCTGCATCAGGCCGGTCTGGCCCGTACCAACAAGCACTGTTTTAATGCCCTTCGCATTCAATGCTTGCGCCAAAATGGTCGCCGTTGTGCGTTTACCAATCGCGCAATCGGTGCCAAGAACGGCAATGCGCAGCGCGTTGACATTAGCGACACTGCCATTGAACAAGCGCAGGTCTTTACTAGGTTTTGGCTTTCGGATGTCGCGGATCGTAACCTTCTGTTCAAACGCAGCATTGGATATCTCAACGTCATCACTCAGGAATTCATGCAGCCCGCTTACGATGTTCATGCCTAATTGAATAGCTTGGAGAATAACGCCTCGGTCCACAGCTGAGAGACGTCCGGTAGAAGGGGCCATACCATAGATCAGCGTGTTGGGAATGACGGCTTCGTGAGCGACCGCAGCGTCAAGATGACTAAAGATAGGTATGCTGTTGCTGACATTATCAAGAACGATCCCGCTGTCTTGGCCGCTACAGTTGCTGTCGATAACAGAAAGGATGTGATAGGCTTGCGAATTGCGCACAAGGCCATTCGCCGTCTTGCCATCGATTTGCGCGAAATTCCCCTCGCAATAGATGACTGCCGTCGGTGAGGCCGTGATCCGCCTGCCTGACGTCAAGCCTACGGATTTATTCTGTTTGATTGGGGGAGCTTTCGGTCCCCTGGCAGTATGGTGAATGGCTTTGAAAGTTTCAGATTTGCTGTCCATTTTGGATCTCTTTCACAGGTTGACACGAAGGGCAGAATTTACCTCATATGTGTCTTTTGAATGGGAATAGAGCCGTGGCGTGGGCCTAGTTGTTAAGAACGCACAGCCCTTTTGATTTTTGGAAATTCTTGTTGCACTGCCAACGGTTGCCCGACCTGTCCAGATGCGCGTTTTGGGGAACGTCGATCAATTTGCATGCCTCTCGTGAGGCCTGGTATCCACGTTCACACTTCCACCCTGTGCCGTAGGTTGCGTCGTCAAAATATGCATTTATGGGGATCGCGACAGCTACACACAGTCCAGCCTGTTCAAAGAAGCCACGCTCACATGTCCACGGCTGACCGTATCCTGATCCAGTCAGATAGGCGTTGGTTGGAACCGCAATGGCAGTGCACAAGTCGCCAGTTTTTTCGAACCCACGTTCGCATGTCCATCGAGAGCCATATGAGGCATCTACCAAGTATGCATTTTCTGGCAACACTATCTCCTGACATGTGTCATCGACTTTGATGTAGCCACGCGAACACTGCCACCGTTCGCCTGACGGATCCAAAAACCCACCCTCAGGCACCTCTACTGCAACGCATGCAGTTTCATCGGTCCTGCGAAACCCATGCAGACATTCCCATCCAGATCCGTAGGACCGGTTCGTGTCATATGCGTTTTGCGGCACAATCACAGTGGCACAGGTATTTTTGTTCAGCCTGTATCCAGGGTCACATTCCCAACCTTCACCATAACTTTTGACACTGGCGTTATCAGGCATTGGCTGACTAGCGGTTTGGGCAGTTACAGGTAGTGTAAACAGCAGGATCGCAATAATCGAACTCATGAACAGAGTCATGAATGTTGGTGTGTCCGTTAGGCTAAGGGCAATGCTAGGTTGCGGAAGTCGCGGCTTCATTAACTGTGATTTATGATCCATTTAACTCAAGCCTCGCAAGACACGCGTCTGCTAGATCTCGGCTTGGAGTATCAGTACCTGGCAATGTAGCCCAGCCTGTTTCCATCATCACATTGCGTCGCTGAAATGTTAAAGCGTCTTGAAGTGTTGCTAGTTTTGCAGCGCGTTCTTGATCAGTTTGTGCGAGATCCAAACATACGGGCACCAACGCCAATGTGACTTCGTCAGCGGCAAAGCGCTGAGCCATTTCATCCGCACTGCCTGCAGTTGTCCAACCGCCCCAAGTGAAGCCAAGAATAGAGACAGCAATTGCGCCGACCAAGGCACCGGAAACAGCAGGTTTTGTCGATTCGGGAAATTTCATTTTTGGTCCTTTGACGGAGAAAGCGCCGCCGCACTATTTTTGACTACGTACGTGTTTGCATTGGCCTTATTCTGCACAAGAGCCGGCTCGTGGTCTCGGTGATCCACTACGCGCAGCTGTGACTTTCCAGCGTACAAATTGATCAGTATAAATTCCTTTGTCTGTGGACGCTTAGCAACGCTATGACTCTGCATACCTTCCGCGCCTGCCAACACGTTCTATTTTCGCTCACGGTCAGTTCATCTGTGTTAACTGTGAACACAAATGCATGAAAAAAGGACGCAAGTGATGTGGTCGTGCTCAATAACATTGGCAACCTCCCCAAACATCAGACCCCTTTTACAAGACATGACAGCTGAATTTTTCATAATTAATGACTGTGGTGTGCTCTGACAGGCTAATAGAATTTTACCGCAGAGCACCACAAATTCCGTGATTGTTATGTAGGGTCTACACATTGGATTTACAAGGTAAGCGCATCTGAGCGGGGTCGTAAGGCTCACAATTTCTCTTGCGGTCAGAAGAGTGAATGAATGGCTCAGTGCTTAACGGCACATCACGAGCGACCGCATTGCGAGATATTATAGCTGAAACCGTTTTGACTATGCCTCTCACGTCTTCTCACAACCAAAACCTACAAGCCCTACAAATTCCAACACCCGCATATATCCCACTTAAAAGCGCACGTACCGCGTCAACCCGCGTTAACTACCACACATAGCGATCCCACCAAACTCACCGCCTTACAGCTGCTTACAGAGCGCACTGGGTGCCACTGCACTACAAGCCACCCACAGTTCCCTGCGTCCCTTGCGACTTAAGCCTGTCATAATCTGCTTGTGACGTTGCCGTACTGGTAGCCTGGGGCATACCTGACGTGGATTGCTGTGGGGCTTGAGCAGGGGGCTTAGACGCACCTAGCTTTGGCACAGCTGCAATAGCTTTACCCATACGGGACTTTGGCTGCTTTTTGGCTTTGACGTCGCCACCCTTAAGCCGTGTGTCCAGCTTGTTGGCCAAGAAACTTGCGGTATTGGCAAAGGTCTTAATGTCATCAACGGCTTGCTCAAGACTTCCTGTGCCAGAGCCTTTCTCTATGACATCGATTAGTCTGCGGAGTTCGTCACGATCATCCATGCGCAACACCCAACTGTACAAAATGGGGTGATGCAAAATCACCACCCAGCTTCTGTAAGTACTTCCCGCTAAAAAACCGCAGCGCAGATTTTTGCGGCTGCAGAACCCATTTCGAAGAATGCTGTAATGTCACATGCAAGAGTTTATATATGTATGTCATACGCCCATCCTTGCAGGCTCACGCCATACCGCCTCTGCTTGGCGCGCTATGGCCTGATCGCAGAGGGCTTTAAGGCGATCAAAGCGCTTTACCCATTGTTGGTGGGACTGGGCGTCACTGGCGCGTAAACTGTCTGCATAATGCCCCAGCTTGTTGGAGCAGACAGTCAGTGTTTCCACACTTGGCTCAATGCGGTTGTAGCGCAATACGCGGATGTAGCCCTCACTGCGCCCCAGCCAGGCTTGGCAAAACTCAGGGGTATTAGCAGCAGCCCCTGAGCTGATTAGCTCATCTCTAATATGTTCAAGAAGTTTGATACTCATGACATCTCCTCGTTAACTGATGTTCATTGTTATTTAGTTTAAATGAGCCGGCCCACGGCCATACTTATTGATGAAGTGCTCAGGATTTACCCGTTCAAAACAAGTGAAACACAGCTCTCCTTTTTGTGTTTTGAGGGAAATTTGCTTTCAAACACCGCAAACTAGTTTGCTGGTTTAAACCAGTGAAGTTTTTGGGGAGGTTAGATTAAGCACTGGCTACAAGCCGTTGTAACTAAGCGCGAAACTTCCAAAAACAGGAGGTAAGGTTAATATCCTTTAGGTTGTGTCGGTGGTCGATATGCTAGCGTTAGAGGTTATCAACCTTACAAACCATGTTAGCCGCTTGTGCGAACAGGGAACTGACCTTTGCCAACGCCGTCGATCAGGTGCTGAGCGCAGCGTAAATCATGTTGAATGGCTTTACGCTTGGCGCGGCGCAGTTCAACGTCGATGTCTTTGGTCGAGTAGCCGAGACGCTCCATATAGCTTTTGGAAATGCCGCTTGCTTGCTGTGCTGCGTGCAGACCTACGCGGTCAGCGATTTGCTCATCGGGCAATGTTGGATTGGATTTGCGTAATTTGAACACAGCTAGGTGACGGTGCAGGTTCATTAGAACGGGACGTCTGGCGACAGGATAGCGTGCAGCTGAGCGGTAGAGTGCTGTATTTTTGGGAAAGAGTAACTGGCTGTGTAGATCTTTGAGGCTACGCTCGACGGCCTCAGACCCTAACGACAGATCTATTTGCACGTCTACGATGTCAGCGTTAGCATCGAATACTTGGGCATCTTTTGTGAAGGTCACTGCCTGTGGCTCCGCAAAGAGTGTGTAGTGGGTAGACCACCAGGCTCTGAAGCTGTGTGCGAAAATGTCCCCAAAATCAACATAGAGCTGCGAGCAGGGGCCATCACCATTATGAGCGCAGGTGGATCGATAATCATCGTTGTAGCGCAGGTATAGCCACCAATAATAATAGACTGAACACTTCCAGCCAGGAGCGTCTTTATAGGGTGGATTTGGGCTTTTACTCTGTTGCGGTTTTGGGGTGAAGGAAGGCTGAGCGTGTTTGTAAGTCGGCGCTATGCGTGACCGGCGACAATGGGCTTGATTAGGTGACTCAACGAGTTCCAACACGTTCGTTAGGTAAGCCAAAGTGCTTGGCTGTCCAGCAAAGTGGGTGTGCGCTGTTGATTCTCAGCAGTGTGAAACGGTCGTTAGAGCCGTTTGTTATCAACCAACTGAGAGGACAGATTATGTCTGCTACAACTTACAAAACCCAACTTGAGAACACCCTCGATCAAATCTCCAAAGCACGCGCTGTTTGGGAAGAAGGTACGCTCAAATCTGCGAATGATGAGCTCTATGCTATTTTGGAGCGTTGCTTTGCAGTGTTCACTGAAATGAAGGACGATACCGCCAAGCGCCGGGCTTTAAACTCTTTGCTGACCGATCGCTCTATGAAGCCTCGGACCAGTACGAGCCTTGGCTTAAAGGTTATCCGGTATGTCTTTGGCAAAGAAGGCAATCGAGAAATCGCTTATGGTCGACTATTGACGATTGCTTATGATCTTAAAGCTCCTGAGCAGACACTGACGAGTTACATCGAGCAGTGCGGCGGTGTTGAAGAAGTGCGCCGGGTGTCGAAGATCAAAGACGGCAAGAAGATGACGGCGGATGACTATAAACAGATCGCTGTTACGGGTCTGAACATGGCGCGCATTCCTGTGGCGTCTTTTGCGCTGCCAGAATTTATCCAGCCCAATAGTGAGTATGATGAGGATTATGTTGTGGGGCTGATCCGCTGCAATTCTAACGGCACTGGTGATCTATTGTTCGGCAACAACGAAGCCAAAGTGATCGACACCGTGTTGGTGGCATCGGGCAAGTACCTCGATCAGAAAGCCCAAGATGACCAAAAAGGGCTTGAGGCTGTGGATGTGGCCAAGCGCCGTGCTGAGGATGTTAAAACTTTTGCCCCTAAGTTGTTTGCGGCTATGGGTGCCCAAGTGCGCATTACCGATAGCCAGCAAGTACCGGCTGAGTAATCCGATTGACGCTGCGGGGCGCATGTTCCCGCAGCTCATGCCTTATTCAATTTAGGAGAGTTTATATGACTTTTGAGGAACGTCATCGGCCGAAGGCTGTGCAGGATCTTGTGTTTGCAGATCCCACAGTTGCCGCCACAATCATGCGCTATGCAACAGCGCGTCCTTCAAAACCATTGCTGCTTTATGGAGAACCGGGAACGGGTAAATCAGAAGCTCTGCGACTGGTCGTTGAAGCGCAGTTCGCACAAGCTGGTATCGCGAGCGATGATTTTACAGTTAACGGTGCAGATGCGGGCAAGGGGCTCTTTGATAGGATCCTGAACATGGCGCAGATGCAGATGTGGGCGCCCGGAACACCTGCATTAATCATCATTGATGAGATCGATGAAGTTGAGGATGCGCTGCCGAGCAAGACCCGTACGTTCATTGAACAGCATAAAAGCGTACAGCTCTTGGCCAGCACCAATTACATCAAGAAGCTTAAGCCTGCTCTGCAAAGCCGGATGCGCTGTGTTGAGGTTCAAAGGCCGCTAAACACAGACTGGGTGCCACGTGCTCAAGCGATCCTTGCTGCAGAAGGTGCGCGGGTGACCCAAAGTGGTGTTGCGCAGCTGTTGCAAAACTTCAGTGGGGATGCGCGTGACTTCATCGACTACATGGAAGAGCAGGTGCAGGCGGCAAAGCAATTTGCATCTACAGCCTCCGTTCAGCCTCCCACTGTTGCGAGCGTCCTGAACCAAGCTTCTGGAGGCACACCATGAGCGAGCGAGACAAAAACCTCAAAACTGAACTGAAGCTCTTTGAACTTTACGGACTGCGCAAAGTTGTTGCCGCCGCAAAGACGTCAAAAACGCCGAAGGTAGAGTTTGTACCGCTCGCAGAAACAGTCCTCACGGCCACCCAAGCCCGTGCGTTCGCTGCACGGTGGGCCACCCTCACCGGAGATGAGCAAACACAAATCTGCACCATGCTGGAGCAACATTATGGATAGGCAGACACTCATGCTGGAATTGAAGGGGCTATCACAGGTGGTGAACGCTGATGTGCGTGATCTTGTCTACAAACGCCAAGCTGTGAGCACTTTGGCGGATGAATACGAGGCAGTGAACCCGTTTCATAACATGTTGGATCACCTTGAAAGTGATCTTACTCATGCGATCGACCACTCTATCTTTGAGAACCTCTCGCGGGAAGCCAGTACCGTTTTTGCTGACCAATGGAACCAGATGTCTGTTTATCAGCAGTTCCAGTACCTCGAAGACTACGTGCGAGGTGTTTCCAAATGAACAACCACACCACTGGAGTGACAGAACTCAATGCCGTCCTGGATCAAATCGTTCGTGATTGGATTAGCATTGTTAATTTGGATGTTGAGTTTTGCTTTGCCTATGATGACGATGATCCTAATCCATGTACATCAGCCATCAGCGGGTATCAGGCCGACGCTTATAATTTTGCTGATTTTGGCAGCTGTGTTGTTGGTGATGAAGGTCCGATTGCTGTCACAAGTTGGCCTAATTTGGGCGGTAAGACAGCAATCATCTCAACATCTATTCGTGTAAACTTCCCAGAGCCTTTGATGCGAATATTTAAGCGTCACGTGTCTCAGGAACTTTTTGAACACCCATTTGAGTATGTTGCGTTTGACTGCAAAATTGATCTGCCTGATGTCGAACGTTATTCCATTATGATGTACCTGAGTGGGGCGGTTCGTAATATCCGATTAGATGCGTATTCTGAGACTGTATTGCGCAAGAATGCATCTGCACTGATGGTTGCATTAGAGCCTTACGCCCTCTGGTTTGAATTTGCTGCACATCTGGCCGATGACCTTGAAAATGCAAATAAGCGTGCCTTGCTGATCAAGCATCTCCGCGTTATCTGCGCTTACTTGGATTGTAGCGGTGACCTGAGTTTTGCAAAACTGACCACGCTATGCGGTGTTGCTGGAAGCCTGCAGCCTGCGGCTTCTTTGATCAAAAAGAAGATGCCTGAACTTGTGGTCTGACTGAGAATAGTCAGGCTTAGTACATACAGGGGCGGTGCGCTCCAGAAAGTAAACATCGTGATTGATGATGACGTGGCTGATTTGCTCGAAGCATCAGGCCTTGCGGTTTTATGGCGGTCTCAGGCACCTTTTTATGCAGCGGAGCTTCAAGTGCTGCGTGCGGTTAACTGTTGCTTGCGTGAAGAGACGGCGTGCTTTGGTGACATGGAAGATCGCGTAGAGCATATGCTCGCGGATACTGTGAGCCTGGCGACATCTGAGATGAGTGATGGTGAGCGTAGCGCGTTCTTTCCGATCTGGGATCAACTTGAAGAGCGAGTGCAGCTCTATGTGCTGAACGGCTACAACGAGCTGCCGCCAATGAAGTGCGGGCCTGAGGATTGTACGATGCGCAAGCGGCGCAAAGTGACGATCACTCATTCAGGTGGATCTGATCTTAATTAAATAAAATCAGTTACTTGACTGTCTTTCCGGTCGTCCACTGCGTTGTTTGAACATACGCTTTAGCTGTAACCAAACAGGTAGGAGCGGATATGACACATCTGGCAAAGCTTACATTCAAGACAGTAGATCGCAGCACCAAACGCGATCCCATCATAGCACGACGTGACAAACTGGTTGCCGGGCTCAAAGAACAAAAGCTGGTGCACGCGGCAGCACTCAAGAAAGAAGATCACCGTGTTGAGCGGCACAAGTGGATGACCAATGACACAGGAGAGCGCGTTATGGTCAAAACCCACCGCCGAGTGCGCCCATGGTTTTTTGAGCAAGACGGTGGCTGGTATGTGCAGTGCAGATACGGGGCGCGTGTGATTGCAGCCGATGGCACCAACAACGCGGTACTGGTCAAAACACTAGAAGATGTCGCTGGTGTTCTGGATGCTTTCCTAAATGCAGCGGCGGCAGGAGAGCTGGACACAGCCATCACCAAAGTGGCCGAACGCCAACCGCGCCTAAAGCCAGGGGCTGCCAAAGCTGCAGCAAATGCATGATGCAACCACAGTTAAAATAGCAGCACTTAATGATCACGCACGGCGCTCATTCACAGACTGTCGTGTTGTGATCACTCAGGGAGTTCAGGCGTTAGACAATCTACCTCATCTCTTAGATCAAGTGCGCAAGTATAACACCTTCACGCCTGACAACGATCCCTACGGCGAGCACGACTTCGGATCGCTCAGATACTTAGGCGAGACTGTGTTTTGGAAGTTCGATTACTTGGATGTCGATCTTACCATGCATTCGCCAGACCCAAGCGATCCAACTGTCACCGCGCGTGTACTCACGATCATGCTGGCAGAAGAATATTGATCAATTTGTTAACTATCGTGATGACACTTTGTGCATTCTGGCTAATCTATTGCAATGTCCGATTCCTCCTCACACCAATTGCTCTGGCAGGCAGTATTGTTCCAAGTTCTTCGGGACATTCGTGACGCAAACCGCAGTCATGAAGGACATAAAGACTTTGCCACTGCAGCAAGGTGGGTTGGGAGCTATCCAACCCGTGAGTTTAGCGAAGTGTGTATGCTGGCAGGACTTGAACCTGACTTTGTACACCCAAGATTTGTAAAGATCATCAAAGAGGCTGAGGCCAAAAGCGCTGCGCGTAAAGCTCCAAAGAAAGCACCTGTGGCAGTGGCTGCAGAATAGTCAGTTTTGGACGGTTTTTTGCTGCCGTTGATAAATACACGTGAAGACTAAAATGGTTGTGCTGTCTTTAAGATCGGCGACAGGCTCTATGCATCGTAAGATGCCCCAAGAAGATCCGAACACAGGTCACGCTGTGGCGGAGGATGTTAGGGATGCCGCGCAGTAGCCGAGCTGCATGTTCAACTGTCGCTGTGTCATCCAGCGTCTGCAGAGAGAGATGGCAGGAGTGGGAGTACAAGGCTCGCAAGAGAACCCCACGCCCGTGTCCATGGTTTGTCATGGCTTTGGATGCATTGGGTGCGTTGCTGAAAAGGTGGCGCGTAAAGCTGATCGAGAAACCCCAGCTTCCTGTAACAAGGTTGCGCTCATGACAGGCGAAAGCAACTCGGATGAGGTCTTCGTCATACCAAGGCAGCGGATAGCCTTGGTATGATTACACAATCTGGATGAGATCCCGTTCATATATGATCATAGTGCTTAAGCGATTTGATCTCCTTAAACGCAAATCAAAAGACTGAAGGTGTTTGTGAATGAGCGAGAGCGATTGAACAAACACCGAAAGTCAGCTCGGCGAAGCTGAGCTTGAACAGATAGACACATAATACACGATAGGGTTGGCAGAGCTCTGGGTGAGATAGCTTACTAGCCAAATGCCTTTAACGGTGAGCGGGCTATTTTTTGTTTCGATTTGCGCTGCATGTAACTAATTAAAGCGGCAACAAAATCTTCGCCTGTGCCCAATTTAGAAATAATATCGGCACCTTCATCTTCAGAAGCAATATGGTAATCCATGCACCAAGTGTCGAATGCACGATTTTGAGAAGACTTGTCTGAGAGTATCTCCACGCTTTGGTGCCGTGTATCATTGCGTATCATCAAGATCAGGTCATCAACTACTTCGGGCTGACCTTCGATCACTTGGAAGTAATTGTAAGGTGTTCGCAGTAAAAAGCCAGTTATACCCATAGCCTCATTATGCTTCCAGGCGGCTTCCATTATGTCACTGTCATCAGTGCTATGCATCTCTGTCTTCGGAGTGCTTTGGTACATGACAGTTCGGATCATTCACTCACCTTTTGGGCATTTGCTAATAACGAAGTACTAGCGACTAAGGTACGTGTATCAGATAATCACTAAGTATTCAAATATTGATATGTTAATGGATTTGGTGGGATTGTTTGGTTTAATATTGAAGGTAATATATGACGCCAAGCAACCGAATTAGGGTAATACCAGATGTTTCAACAAAAAGTGCCAGATGCTGCGTTTCATACGCGTGTGCGTATTCCTGACCAAGGTGTTAAAATCCCGTTCGAATGGCAAAAGCTGACAGCTGATGATCTATTTAAAAAGAAACGTGTGGTGTTCTTTGCGTTGCCCGGTGCGTTTACGCCAGCATGTTCGGAAAGCCACCTGCCGGGTTACGAACACCTCTATGATGCATTTATTGCGCAAGGGATTGATGACGTTATCTGTTCCGCTGTGAATGATGCATTTGTGATGTTCCAATGGGCCAAGGCACAAAACATACAGCGTGTGTCGATGTTGCCTGATGGGAACGGTGAATTTGCGCGGAAAATGGGTATGCTGGTGGATCGATCAGCGCAAGGCATGGGGATGCGCAGCTGGCGTTACTCGATGTTGGTGGAAAATAGGGAAATCATAAAGTTTTTTGCCGAGCCTGGCTTGTGCGATAATCCAGCAGGGGTGCCAATGACCGTTTCGTCGGCTGAAACCATGTTAGACTATTTAAGGCAAAGATAATTAGTGGACTGTTGATGGCACAGGCCAGTACGCTCACTAGTTCCAAAAAGATGGCAAATGTGTGGTAGGCCCGGCAGGACTTGAACCCGCAACCAAAGCGTTATGAGCGCTCTGCTCTAACCAGTTGAGCTACAGGCCCACGCATGAGCTGGTTATGCCAGTGCTTCTAACTGCTCAATGCTTAATTGAGTTATGGCATTTGCAATCCAGTGCTCTGCGGCTTCTTCGGTGCCAAAGCCAATACCTGCAATTCCAGCATAGCTAATCTCGAATAGATCCGTGCTATCTGGCTCAGCCCATTTACCTCCTGCACCGAGCACGTGTTCCCGCAATGCTTTTGCTGGATCACTGGCGTTGAGTATTGGCTCCACAAGAGCCCTGACTTTTGACTGATCAAACATTTAAGGCCTCCTATTAAGTTGCGGTCGTTATCTATGGCAAACGATTGATGATGCAAGTGCTCAAGCACGGTAAATGGTATCACGCAGTCCACGACCTCAAAGCTTGTAAGCGCTACTGATTGATCATTTCGATTATAACTTGGCATGAGGTGATTTAAATGCCAGGTTCTTGGCTTCGCAGTGCCTATGGCGCTGCAAAGCTCCGCTGTCTCCATGTTTTGGGAGGGATGTGTTGTAGGCAGCGGAGCATAGCAGCAAGGCTTGTACTGAGCGCAATCACACAGCCCAAAACCTCATAGAACACACATAGCATGAGATTATTGCGTAAGTCATTGTAAAACATAGACTTCAGGAAAGACGTCTTTCCGGTAGGAAGACCAATATCTCAGACTTTATGCTCAAAGCTAACAAATGATTAGGTTTTGAGTGGATCAGTACATGCGCCAAGCACAGACACTCAATGATGCGCAGCTGCGCCGCGTGATACAGTACTGCCGCAGCCGGCGTCATCCGGTGCGTGATGAAACGATCATACTGGTCAGCTTTTACGCAGGACTGCGAGCCAAGGAGATTGCCGCGCTCACCGTGGGCAATGTGTTTGATGAAGCGGGCGACGTACGCACACAGTTCATACTCACAGCGGAGCAAAGCAAGGGTGGGCATACGCGTACTGTGTATTTGAACCAGCGCTTGCGCAAAGCACTGCTGGAGTACAGCGCATCAATCCGCACAGCCAAGCCGCATCACGCATTGTTTGAGAGCCAAAAGGGTGGGCACTTCTCGGCAAACACCATGTGTCAGCTGTTCTTGGATATCTACAAAGCTGTAGGGCTTAAGGACGCTTCAAGCCATTCGGGAAGGCGCACTTATATCACACGCTTGGCCAACAAAGGCGTGGGTGTGCGCTTGCTAGCAGAATTGGCGGGGCATTCGCATATCAGCACCACCCAGAGGTATATTGATGTGAACGCAGAGCAGCTAACTGAGGCCGTGGAATTACTTTAATGTAATATCCAAAATCAGTGCCGTGCTCTTTCTTGGTTTTAAATCGCGGTTTTTACTATATCGGTTACAGGCGAAATAAATTTGCACGAAAGTAGCTACTTTGTTGCAGTGGAGGTAAGGCTTGCGTCATAAAATTAGCATAGACTTAGGCACGTCAAACATTGTGATTTGTGACAACAAAAATGGTGTCATTTTGGATGAGCCGTCGGTGATTGCGTTTCACACGACTAATAATCAGGAAAAAATGTTGGCCGTTGGAGATGATGCGAAGCTCATGCTGGGCAAAACACCAGGTAGCATACGGGCTGTGCAGCCGTTGTCTGACGGTGTGATTGCAGATTTTGATGCCGCACAGTCAATGATTACGGCGTTTTTTGCAAAAGTTGTCAGACTTTCTAAATGGCGTAAGCCAATTGTTTATGTTTGTGTTCCTTATGGCGCAACAGCTGTTGAAAAAAGAGCTATTAAAGCGACAATTGAAGCGGCGGGCGGTAAAGATGTCGGGCTTGTCCAGGAACCAATGGCTGCAGCCTTAGGAGCAGGATTGAAAGTGCTTAGTCCGCGAGGATCAATGGTAATTGATATTGGCGGTGGAACTTCTGAAATAGCAGTACTTTCTTTGGGGGGCGTGGTTGTGGCCCGCTCAGAAAGGATTGGGGGTCGTCACTTTGACGTCGTAATTTCAAACTACATTAAGAAAACGTACAATCTGCATGTCGGTTTAGCGTCATGCGAAGAAATGAAACACTCGATTGGAAGTGTCATAATGCCACCAGATGGGCAGGGTGAACACGTTGTTTTACGTGGTCGTCATGCCTTAACTGGGTTGCCAGAACAGCAAAAAGTCACGCAAGCCGATATTGCTACTGCATTAGCACCTTTAGCGCAGCAATTGAGCGAAGCAATTTTGAAGATACTAGAGCAGACTCCGCCTGATCTTGCAGGCGATATTCAAGAAGATGGAATGATGATCACCGGTGGTGGAGCGGGCCTTCAGGGCCTTGAGGAGCTGATCAAGTCTATTACGGGTATTCATGCGGTAAAAGCTGATAATAACAAGCACTCAGTTGCTTTGGGCACTCAAATGGCAATGAATTTAGGCCGGCAGTTTGAGCATGCGATTGAGCGTAATCCGTAACTAGATAACACTATTCAAAATACAGTTAACGCACCTCAAACTCATCGCTGCTCAACTCATACCTCTTGCCCGTGAGCATATCCTTCTTGAGGCGTGGGGTGAGATGACTGTAATGCCGCTCAATCATGCCTATGCTTGTACCCATCTGTACTGCGAGTGCATGTATATCCATCCCGTCGTTGAGCAGAGCGAAGGTCGCATAGGTGTGACGTAGGCTGTAGAGAGTGCGGTTCTGCCCCGTGCGCGGGCATGTGATCAGCCCTATGTCTTTGAGGAACTTGCGGAACGTCTGGTGGATGTTCTTTGAGACCGTACCATCGGGCAATCTGAACACTGGCAGATCGATACGCTGCTTGAGCAGGTCTTCAAAGGGGATGTGGCGTATGTCCTCTGACCGCTCGTGTATGCGCTTGAGGTAGTTGATCGTACCACTGCGGCAGATGATGTCTCTGCGACCAGTCTTGCCTGACACGCTCATCTCCAAGTATTGCAGATCCTTTTCCTCAAACAGCGTCACGTGCTTCCACTTGAGGTTTAGCGCCTCTGTGCCGTGCCGCATGCCTGTATTGGCCATAATCAACACATAGTCCCGCATGAGGTGACGCATGTCTGTGGGTTTGCCTGCCTTGCCAGTATCAATCCAGCTGGGCAGCTTGCGGATGAGTGTGGCGTATTCTTCGCGGGTGAAGTCTGGGCGTCGTTCACTCTTCTCACCACGGTTCACCAGTAGCGGCACATTCTTGTGCGCTATAAAGCCCCGCGCCACAGCTTCTTCAAACACACGGTTCATGGCTGAGTTATGTGTGTTCAGCGTACTAGCCTTTGGCTCACGCCCCATCTTAGCACGCCGCCACTCGTAGAACTGCTGCACCTTCTCGTAATCAATGGTGGTCACATACTGTGCACCGAAGAACGGGATCAGATAACGCTCAATACATACGATGTAATCTGCGAACACTTTACGCCCTAAGCCCGCATCCAGCTGCTTGCGCATATCCGCAATGGCCAGCTTGGCCACATCAGAGAACTTCTTGGTCACAACAGGTAGGTCATTCTTGTGGCGGAACTTGTACTCAAGAAACGTATCGCGGGCGTATTCCTTGGCCTCAGCTAAATCGCGCTTGCCTGTGCTGATGCGGATAGTGTGCCCATCAATCACAAAGGCTGCCTGCCAGCGCTTGCTGCGCTCACGTCGATACACACGCACCTCGCCGTCCAGTATCAGATGTGTGTCTTCACGCAGCTGCCGCATGTCCCGCTCCTCACCGCAACACTACGGCAGAGCGCACCGACAAGTCTACGAAAGTGTGTGTTAGCCTGCTAGGGCTTGGCAGTTGAAACAGGTTCAGGATTGTTTATGCTTCACAGTTGACATTGTCGAACGCGCAGCCGCGTGTAACTGAAAATTTATAGGTTATCAGCCAGCCACCACAAAGGCGTTGGTTCAATCGTCTTCGTCACATGAATCTGGTACAGTCGTTCGAGTAGCTTCTTTTTCAAATCATCGTCCCCTGAATGAAATGGACTGGTGCGCGAAACAAATTCCGGCGAGGGGTTTCTGAATTCGGCAGTCCAACTAGCCAAGTGAAACAAAATAGGTACGAAAGCGATCCCAGCTTCAGTGAGGAAATAAAGCTTCTTCTGCGCGTGATTGTCCGATTTTTGAACATTCAACAGGCCCAGCTGTACCATATAGTGCAATCGTGATGACAGCGAAGCCGAAGAAATTCCCTCACGATTGTTTTTCAATATCTCGTTGAAGCCACGTCGATCAAATAGCGCAATTTCGCGGATAATTATTGGGATCCACTTGTCAATAAGCAGGTGTCCAGCCAGGCCGATTGGGCACATTTCCTCTTCGACGATTTTCAAGTCAAGCATGTCATGCCTCCAAACCACTTTAACATGCAGACTAGACTGTCGACAATCGCAAGGTCAACCTAGACATGAGCATCGTCGACTGCAGATGAAAAGGATACCTAAAGTGCCTATAGAAGTGAAAATTCTGAGAGGAAATCAAAATGCCTAAAGGCTATTTAATTGCCAATTTACGCGTGAAAGACCCAGAAGCGTTTAAAAAATTTTCGGAAGCAGCATTGCCATCCATTGAACAATATGGCGGTAGAATACTTGCACGCGGCCCACACGCTGATCGCCATGAGGGCAATGTATCGGGCGTGGTGACTATGCTTGAATTTGAAAGCAAAGAGGCCGCGGAAAAGTTCTATTTCAGCGATGAGTATCAGGCCGCAAAGGCAATTCGCGATACTGGATGTGATGCTGATTTAATGATTATTGAAGGAATGCAGGAATGACCAAAAAACTATCGATTGTACGATTCAAACCCAAGCCTGAATATTTTGATGAATTCTTGCAGAATATCCAAGACTGGCACGCCCAAGTATTCGCAGATGGTGACCATCGTCTAATGCGGACGGATGAGGAAGTTGTTGCCATGGTTGTTCGAGATAGCGAAATGCTGGAAGAAAATATCAAACGCGGGGTAAATTGGTTAGATAGCCAAAGACCTCTCTTGCAAGAATACAACGATGTGGATCGTCACACGATGCCCATGACAGGTGATCTCGTAGTTTAGCATTAGATCGACACGTCATATTTGTAGTACTGAAACTGGTCACGTCGGTGTGTGGGACCTACTGAAGCCCACACTGTTGGCAATTAAACCAATGATGCCACCAATAATGTCCAGACAAAACTCTGCCAACACAGTGTTAGCAACACAGCAACAGCCAACATGGTTGTTTAGTTATTGATGCAATGGTTGTGCCCATCAATCACAAAGGCCGCTTACCAGCGCTTGCTGCGTTCACGCCAATATACCCGCACCTCGCCGTCCAGTATAAGATGTGTGTCGTCACGGAGACACGAGCACGACACATGATAGCTACCACGCCAGAACGTTCAGCGTTCCCGGGATCATTAGACGTGTTTGTGCCCGTCTGGGGATTCGGTAGGAAACATGTAAACCAACGGGCACCAGGTATTCAGTGGTGTGGGCTTTAATCAACGCCCTCTGCCGATTACCTTAAACATTCCTGTTTCAGTCTCTCGCAAGTTTTTATTCATCGCGCTGTAACAGGCCGCCAAGTTTTCTGAAAAGTTCGTCGCGTGCCGATCCAGGTCGCCACGCAAGAACCACGTGACGTGGGCAGGCGTCGGGGAGCGGGGTGAGGCGAACGTCGCTGCCGCCCACGACCCCCGCTTCAATTGCGAGGTTCGGCAAAAGAGTAACGCCTAACCCCTCGGACACCATTGCAATCAATGTCGTCAGACTGGTCGCTGAAAAACTATCCTGCACCGACAGGATGCGTTCTGGATACGCCTCCAGCGCATGACGCTGAAGGCAATGCCCCTTTTCCAGCAACATGAGCTGTCCGCCCTTCGTCAGTATTTCTGTCCCGCGCGGGACAGGCCAGTCCGCGGGGGTGGCCAGCTGATATCCGTCTTCAAAGAGCGGCATGATCTCCAAAGCCCCCGTATCAAAGGGCAGCGCGATCAGGATCAGATCAAGGCGACCTGCATGGAGCCCCTCAATGAGGCTTTCGGTCATCTCTTCGCGCATGTAAACGCGCAGGTCGGGAAACGCGTTGCGGATTGCGGGCAGGGCATGTGGCAGCAGGAAGGGGCCAATTGTCGGAATTGCCCCTAGTTTCAAGTCGCCCTCAAACGGATTTCGATGGGCCTTTGCAACGGTCTCGATCTCTGCGGTATCCAACAAGAGCTGACGGGCACGCGTCGTGATCTCTTCTCCGACGGTTGTTAGCATCACGGTTTGGCGGGTGCGTTCGATCAATTGAACCCCAAGTCGATCCTCAAGTTCTTTGATGCCCGCACTGAGTGTCGGCTGGGTCACAAAGCACAGGTCTGCCGCACGCGAAAAATTCAGCGTGTCAGCGACGGCTGTAAGATAGCGCATTTGGCGGAGCGTGATCACTTATCGATTTCCTCTATCATTATTAGTTTTATATTCAATTTCCTCTATCTGCGTCCAGCGCGTATCTCTGTCTCATCAAAACGATCAATCCAAGGACAGATGATATGACAGACCAAGTACAACAGCCCGGCGCACGCTTGAACGAACCTGCTCCGGCGTTCGACGCCCCAACAACACACGGCCGCAAGACGCTTGCTGACTATAAGGGCAAATGGCTGGTTCTCTTCTCACACCCTGCCGACTTCACACCAGTTTGCACCACGGAATTCATCGGCTTCGCCAAGAAACAGGACGATTTCAACGCCCGCAACACAGAGCTTCTGGGCCTGTCCGTCGACAGCCACTACAGCCACATCGCGTGGATGCTGAACATCAAGGAAAAGTTCGGTGTCGAGATCAAATTCCCGATCATCGCCGACCTCAACATGGCGGTGGCCCAAGCCTACGGGATGATCCAGCCCGGTGCGTCCGATACCGCCGCTGTGCGGGCCACGTTCCTGATCGACCCCGAAGGCGTGCTGCGTGCGATGGTCTATTACCCGATGAACGCAGGCCGGTCGGTGGATGAAATCTACCGCCTGTTGGTCGCAATGCAGACAGCCGATGAGAATTCTTGCGCGATGCCTGAAAACTGGAAACCCGGTGAGCCTGTGATCGTGCCGACGCCAGCAACGCCAGAGGCCGCGATGGCCCGTGCTGATGAAGGCTTTGAGACTGTGGACTGGTATTTTTCAACCCGCATGCTCTGACACGAAGGGCGGGCCATCATGGCCCGCTCACGACCGCCCCACTTTTCCACATCTGCCTAGCGCAGTGAATTCATACCCCAAGGAGCAAGACCCATGACTGACGTATCCCAAAAGAACATTGACGCCCTGAACGCCGTATTGGGTGAAACATTCCGCCTCTATGTCCAGACGCACGGCTATCACTGGAACGTAGAAGGTCCCAATTTTCGCCAGCTGCACGTGATGTTTGAAGAGCAATACCAAAACCTCTGGGGCGCTTTGGACGAGATCGCCGAGCGTATCCGCACTCAAGGCGCCTATGCGCCGGGGTCTGTTGCCGACCTGATGGCACTGGCCACACCGGAAGATATGCCCGCGCAATCCGCCGAAGAAATGGTGACAAAGCTGGCGGCTGGCCATGAGGCTCTTGCCGACACGCTGCGCAATGCTATCGAAACAAGCGGCGACGCGGGCGACGAAGTCTCTGCCGGTATTCTGACAGATCGTCTGGAATATCACGAAAAAGAACTGTGGATGATGAAAGCAAGCACACGCTGATCCTCCCTGCCCAAGCCTTCGGGCTTGGTCCACCTTCCTACAATCACGCACAGGAGAGAACCAATGAGCAATCCAATCGTAAAAGGCTTCTGGGACAAACCGACCGGAAGCTGGCAATATGTTTTCCACGACCCCGAGACCATGAAAGGGGCCATCGTTGATCCGGTCCTTGATTACGATCCGCTGGCCGCCGCGACATCCACGAAGAACGCTGAGATTCTTTTGAACTATGTGCGCGAGACAGGCATCGAACTGGTCTGGATTCTGGACACGCACCCCCACGCTGACCACTTTTCATCTGCGCCGTGGTTAAAAGCCCAAACTGGCGCGCCCACGGCCATTGGCGAAAAAGTGACCGGTGTCCAAAGCCTTTGGCAGGACATCTACAACCTCCCCAAGGATTTCCCGACGGATGGCAGCCAATGGGACCGCCTGTTCGCCGATGGTGACACATTCATGGTGGGCAATGTGCCGGTTACGGTGATGTTCTCGCCGGGGCATACGATGGCGTCGATCACCTACGTGGCAGGGGATGCGGCCTTCGTGCATGACACGCTGATGATGCCGGACAGCGGCAGCTCTCGGGCGGATTTCCCGGGCGGCAGTTCGGCAGCGCTCTATGACAGCATTTCGGCTATTCTTGCATTGCCAGAGGACACGCGCGTCTTTGTCGGTCACGACTACGCCCCTGATCGGGATGCGGAATGCGAAGCAACGGTCGCGCAGCACCGTGCGTTTAACATCCACTGGCAGGACAACCCGTTAAAGGCTGAATACCGCGCTGTGCGGGATGCCCGTGATGCGACGTTGGCACTGCCAAAGTTGATGCTGGCCGCGCTGCAGATCAACATTCGGGGTGGGCGCCTCCCAATGGCAGAGGACAATGGCCGTTCCTATCTGAAGGTGCCCTTGAACTATTTTGAGAGCCGTTAACCAGCGGCCCCATTTAACAGAATGACGTCACTTCGTTGATGTCATTCTGTCTCTTCTGATGAGAATTTCGGCGTAAGCCTGTGCCACTTTGCCACTGTACTGCGATTGCGGTCGGACCACTCTTTCCGGTGAAATTTCATGCTCCTAAGGCTTCCATTGAACACTCCATCTACAAAGTGATCCCTATGACACGCGCAAAAGACTATATCTTCGTACTGGCTGTAGCGTTGGCGGCTTGGGCCGCAATTGCGCAGCCTGCAAGTATGACAAGCGAGCAAGCCATGACCTTTGGAGTCATGCTTGTAACTTTGGCGATCTGGGGCACAGGGGTGGTGCCTGGGTATGTCGGATCTACGTTCCTGTTCACTGCGCTGATCTTGGGCAATCTGGCCACCCCACAAGAGGTCTTTTCCAGCTTCTCATCTACCGCGATCTGGCTTGTGGTGGCGGGATTTGTCATCGGGGCGGCGATCACCCATTCGGGGCTGGGCGCACGCATGGGAGCCTTGGCGCGGCCGCATCTATCAAAAAGCTACGCGACGTTGATCGCAGGGCTTATGATACTGGGGATGCTGCTGGGGTTTGTGATGCCGTCCTCTCTTGGGCGGGCTGCGGTTTTGGTACCTGTCGGCATGGCGCTGGCGGATGCCTTGGGGCTTGGTAAAGGATCAAAAGGGCGCACGGGCGTTGCGGTAATTATTGCGATCGGGACGAACATGCCCAGCTTTGCGATCCTGCCGTCCAACATCCCCAACATCATCCTGTCAGGCGTGGCCGAGCAATCCTTCGGGGTGCATTTCAGTTACGCCGACTATTTGTTGCTGCACTACCCTGTATTGGGCATGCTGAAATCTGCCGTCATCGTCGGTCTCGTGCTGTATTTCTTTCCGGGACAGGTCCAGTCCACCGATACCCCAACGAAACAAGGTGCCGTAGCGGGAGGGCGCCAGACCGCGCTGATGGCAATCCTGTTGCTGACGCTTGGTCTGTGGGCGACGGACCAGTTGCACGGAATCAATGCTGCATGGATTGGCTTGGGCGCATCGCTGGTTTTGATGGTGCCGCAACTGGGCTTCGTGCCACCGGCGGTTTTCAAATCATCGGTCGACTTCTCGATGCTGTTGTTTGTGGCCGGCGCTTTGACGCTTGGCACGATCGTGGCCTCTAGCGGGCTGGGCGACATCATCGCAACCGAGGCATTTGCCGTCCTTCCATTGCAAGCCGGTCAAGACTTTATGAACTTCATGTCCTTGTCGGTTTTGGGAACGGGCACGTCGATCTTTACTACTGCGCCCGGCGCGCCGGCGGTTTTGACTCCGCTTGCGAGCGATCTGGTGGAAACCACGGGGTTCTCGCTCACCGCTGTTCTGATGACACAGGTCATCGGGTTTTCGACCGTCATCTTTCCCTATCAGGTCGGCCCGTTGATCGTTGCTATGGGGTTGGCTGGGGAAAATACACGCCCACTGTTGAAGGTGACGGTTGTCCTGTCAATCATCACGCTGCTCGTCCTCGTGCCGCTTGATTTTTTGTGGTGGAAACTGCTCGGCGTCATCTGATTACAGACGGTGGCTGTCCGACGCACTGCAGACATTGGTACAACCTGCAGCATCCGACACTCTGGGCTCGAAGCAGCCATTCGCCGCGCCTAGCGCCAAAGTCCGCTCTGGGCGGAAAACCAGCAATCGCGTTCTTTGTATTACCAACCATGTTCGCCCAAAACTCTGCCAACACAGTGTTAGCAACACAGCACCAGCCAACACTGTGTTCAACACCGTGATTCAGCGCTCGAAATAGTGAGCAACACGGCAAAAAGTGTGTGTTTGGTGTGTTTTTGAAAAACACAACTTAAGCGTGCATGGCGCTAGTCTAAGTCATTGATATTGATTGATAAATGGTGCCCGGGGGCGGAATCGAACCACCGACACGAGGATTTTCAATGGAGGCGGTGTAATTTAGACATTTATTATCAATGATTTGCGCAGCAATATTTTTGGTGTGCGCGTAAGTGTGTTTTTAGTGTCATTTTGAGGGCAGGGCGGAAACGCTGTGTTGACCACCGTTTAGTTGGGGCGCCATACCTCTCCCTCGGCTACTTTCGCTCATGTTTGCAGTCGCTATATTTTTGCAGCGTCCAGCGCTCTGCGCACTCGATTTGTCGTAGCGGCTACATCGTACAGTTTGTCTAGGCCGAATAAACCCAAACGAAAAGTTTTGAAGTCAGCAGGCTCATCACACTGTAGTGGCACGCCAGCTGCAATCTGAACACCGTTCTCAGCAAACTTCTTACCATTCTGAACATCTGGATCGTTAGTGTAGGATACAACAACGCCCGGCGCACCAAAGCCGTCAGCTGCAACTGATGTTATGCCGCGTGAAGCTAATATTTTGCGGACCTGATTACCTAATTCCCATTGTGCTTCTTTAAGTTTTTGAAAGCCATATTGGCGCGTCTCAAGCATGGTATCACGAAACAATTTGAGGGCATCAGTGGGCATGGTCGCATGGTAAGAATGACCACCATTCTCATAACTTTTCATTACTTGGTGCCATTTGTTTAAATCGATGGCAAAGCTGTCGGATTGTGTGTTTTCAAGCCGCTGAACAGCCCGATCTGATAGCATCACAAGACCTGCTGCAGGCGATGCACTCCAGCCTTTTTGTGGTGCGGAAATTAGTACATCAACACCCAACTTTCTCATATCAACCCAGACACACCCAGAAGCGATACAATCCAGCACCATAAGGGCTCCTACTTCATGAGCCGCTTCTGCCATTTTTTCGATGTAGCTGTCAGGCAAGATAATGCCTGCGCTTGTCTCCACGTGAGGGGCAAATACAACATCAGGCGCTTCGGTCCGAATGGTTTCTACTACTTGCTCAATAGGAGCTGGCGCAAAAGCCGACTGGCTTTCATTACCTTTCCTATGAGCCTTCAGAACCGTTGTTTCGGATGTTAAGTTACCATTTTCAATAATCTGGCTCCACCGGTAGCTAAACCAACCGTTGCGGACCACCAGTGCTTTTGAGTTTCTTGCGAACTGTCGAGCGACAGCTTCCATGCCAAATGTTCCGCCACCCGGTATTAGGACGACTGCGTCTGCACAGTAGACTTCCTTTAGCATTGAAGAGATGTCGTTCATTACGCCTTGAAACGTGCTGCTCATGTGGTTGAGTGATCTGTCTGTAAATACGACAGAAAACTCTTCCAGACCTGTTGGATCAACGTGATCAAGTAATGCTGACATTGGGCTCTCCGTTTGCTGTTGTTGGAGACGCTATCTGCTTACAACTGAGCTGGCAAAGTCTACTTAGGTATACTTTCTAGCTGACTAGGCTGATATGTTGCAGATGTTGATGATAAAATTTATCTTCAGAAACTATTGTAGTTGAACGTAAAGATCCTGGATTAGAGCGGCCGCGGAACGCTTCAAAGCGGGTGTACGGGCACACATAGCGATCTTACCAAACTCATCGCTTGAAACCTGGAAAGTTATTGTTTGCAAAATATGTAGACAATCGTTGGGTTTTCTTGCTCATCTTTTCAAGATTAGAGCTACAATGGTGCCTTCAAAATGCATATTCAAACCAACACAAAAGTGCTTAATGAATTCATTATTGCAGCAAAGACGGCCTACTTGTCGCGCACGCAAGACCCATATTTGATTGCATCACTAAACAAGTTTTTTGCTGTGATCGAAGAGACTGCACCTGAGGCGGAGGTAGTCAGTGGCCGTGTTTCGGCATGCCAGCACATGGATGAAGTGTTGGCAAATTGCAGCTTTCTTGACCCAGATTTGCAGTTTCTAATGAGAAAGTTTGAAGAAATTGAACCGTGGCTGAAGTGGCGTATCCGTCATGGAGGCAATGATGCCGCAAGTGATAATTTCGCAAGCAATCACGCAAACGCAATAATAATAGGGCCTGGAGGTCTCAAAAATCCAGGTTCTTTGCAGTTAGGTGTGACGCTTTTGGCCCCAAATGTACGGTACCCTGATCATCGGCACTCGCCTGAAGAAACTTACTTGGTCATTAGTTCAGGTGATTTCAGAAACGAACTTCAGGAATGGGTACAGGTGAGTGAAGGGGGCACATTTTATAACCAACATAACATTACTCATGCCATGCGTTCTTCAGACATTCCTCTTTTCGCTTTTTGGGCTCTGCTTAAATAATCAGTTGTTGTTCTATGCTAAGGATTAGAAGCTAACTTGGTCGCGCCCAATAAACGGGCATACACGCTGAGTAATGGCTGGTTAATATACACGAACAGTAATGCGAATTTTGCATTGGGACTGAGGCATTTAGTCAGATAATTTATAGAAAAGCCAACTAGGAGTTCTCCAATGCATCTTGCCCGTTTCCCGCGTGTTCATCTTGCCCATCTCTCAACACCGCTTGAGCCGATGGAGCGTCTTTCAAAAGAATTGGGCGTCGAATTGTGGATCAAGCGCGATGATTGCACAGGTATGTCCACTGGCGGCAATAAGACACGCAAACTGGAATTCTTAATGGCCGAAGCGGTTGAGCAGGGTGCGGATATGGTCATGACGCAAGGTGCGACTCAGACAAACCATGGCCGCCAGACAGCCGCCTTTGCCGCCAAGATGGGTCTTAAGTGCCACATCCTGCTCGAAGATCGCACCGGATATCAGGACGGCAATTATAACACCAACGGTAACGTTTTGCTGGATCATCTGCATGGCGCTACGACGGAGAAGTTTCCAGCAGGCCACGACATGCCTGGCGAGATGGAAAAAGCCGCAGAAAAAATGCGTGCCAAAGGTCATACCGTTTATGTTATCCCTGGAGGCGGCTCCAATCCCACAGGTGCATTGGGATATGTGAATGCTGCGTTTGAATTGGTCGAGCAGGCCAATAAAATGGGGATGAAAATCGATCGTCTAACCCATGCTACTGGATCATCTGGCACTCAAGCAGGTCTGGTCACAGGCATGTGCGCGATGAATGCTCAGATTCCGATCCTTGGCATTGGCACCAGGGCCCCACAGCCCAAGCAGGAACAGATGGTCTATGAACTCGCCTGTAAAACGGCGGAGAAACTTGGATGTCCCGGTGTGGTCAAGCGCGAGGATGTGATGGCTAACACGGATTATGTCGGTGAAGGTTACGGTATTCCAACTGAAAGCGGTATCGAGGCGATCAAAATGTTTGCCGAGCTGGAGGGCATCCTGCTTGATCCGTGCTACTCTGCCAAAGGCGCAGCGGGGATGATTGATCTAGCGCGCAAGGGCCATTTCAAGGATGAGCGTGTCGTCTTTCTACACACTGGTGGAGCGGCTGCTCTTGGTGGGTATGATTTCGCTTTTGATCACAAAAAATACTGGGTTACGATGTAAAGCCTAGGGGCTTACAGTAGCTCCCAAACGGCTTTGGTTTGCCCGGATAATCCCGCGGGATTGGTGTATGCAGCAATTTTGAGTTTTGCGATAGATGACTCGTTTCCAATGGGGACCAGAGCGCCTGCAGCAAGTTCAGTCTCGATGGCAGTTTCGGGCATCCAGGCAAACCCATTTCCATTCATCAATCGCCGCTTGATAGTTTCGACTAGTCCGTCGATGTAGATAACGTCTAAGTTTTTAGTTTTTTGCGAAATTAGGCTATCAGCAACTGTTCCCAAAAATGATGACTGTTCATAAGCCAGATATGGGATTGGACGGTTTTTTGCATCAGCCAAATTCCAGCCAAGAAGCTCTACTTGCTCCTTTAGTGCTACAGGTAATAGCCGTTCAGTGTGTACATTTTTACGGTTGAAATTATTATCATCTATGCGCGGCGATACGGCTGGATGATCGTAGCAGAGCATAATATCTACTGCGCCTTCGGCCAAGAGTTCGCAGCATGAACTCAGTGAATCAGAAATTACGCGGACCCGGAAATCATCTATTTCTTGCTGTAAGACATCAAGACGAGAGGATAAATAGTTTACTGAAATTGTGTGTAGTGCAGAAATTCGTACAAAGCTATTGCCTCCATCATCGGCATCTCTGATGGCCTGGCGAGTATCTACTAAATGTAAAATTGCCGCTTGTGCCGATGGCAGAAATTGCCGGCCAGCTTCTGTTAACTGAATGGGATAGGTGGCTCTGTTAATGAGTGCCAATCCAACCCAGTTCTCTAATCCCTTGATTCTGCGACTAAATGCCGACTGAGTTATGTTCCGCTCATCTGCAGCACGGGTAAAATTTAAGGTCCTTGCTAGGCATTCAAAATCTCTGAGCCAATTTAGGTCCACTTAGAATCACCTTCTCATAAAATCACTTTATTTTTGACATAACACAAAACTATGCAACTTAAGCATAGTTTTATGAGTTGTTCGAATTGGCACTAAGCGAATTTCTTGGATTAACCTTTGCATATCATGACGGTTGCCAAACATTACCTTCACGTTCCCGCAATCCGGATGAGTGAGAAAAGTGAATCTCCTTTTTTCATGTACCATAATTATAGACGTCGAAATGGCGCACCCCCAACAGAGGAAACAAAAAATGAAAACTAAACTTAAAACATGCGCCATGGCGATGGCCGTTAGCATTTTTGCTTTGCCAGCGGTTGCATCAGAGTCCGTGAAAATAGGCTTGCCATCTTGGACAGGCGCACAAGCCATTGGTCACCTTCTAGGAGAAATTGTTACATCTCGCATTGGTGGAACTGTTGAGTATGTCCCTGGTAATAATGCTACGATTTTTCAAGCGATGGATCAGGGCAAAGGTGACATCGATGTGCATCCTGATGTCTGGTTACCAAACCAACAAAGCTTTACCGACAAGTATGTAGATGGTGCAGGCACAGTAACGCTGTCATCTAACCCTTATGAGGGCAATCAAGGCTTTTGTGTAAGTAACGATTTTGGCACGGCAAATAATATCACTGACATTGCAGACTTGGGTCGTCCTGATGTCGCTGCGTTAATGGACAGTGATGGTAATGGAAAAGGTGAGATGTGGATTGGTGCGCCAGGATGGGCGTCAGCGAATGTAAACGAAGTTAAAACGCGCGACTACGGACTACTCGATTTCATCGAGCCTATACGGGCCGAAGAAAGCGTTAAGACTGCTCGTATCAAAGATAGCATCGCAAAAGGCGAAGGTTATGCGTTCTATTGCTACAAGCCACATGCTGTGTGGTTTATGTTCGATGTCAAAATGCTAAGTGAGCCAACTTTTGATGAAGCAAAATATAAAATGGTACAGCCTTCAGACGATGCTGATTGGTATGAGAATTCCTATGTCGCTACTAAGGATGCATTGAAAAATGTACAAATTGCTTGGTCCAATTCACTTGAAGGCCGGTCTCCGGCAATTGCAGAATTTTTTGCCAATTTCTCGGTTACTGCAGATGACGTTAGCAGTTTAGCTTTTGAGGTATCTGCGAAGGGTGTTGATCCAGCAGATGCGGCTAAAGCATGGATCGCAGCAAACTCCGACCGTGTTGATGCGATGCTTGGACTTTAACACTTTAGAACGTGCGGCACTTACCTTTGATGTAAGTGCCGCATCGTAGTCTTCCTTATTGAAAGAGCACGTACAAAATGCAGGAAACTGTTGTTGAGATTTCCAACGTCTGGAAAATATTTGGAGCCCGATCGGCCGAAGCCTTAGCCGCAGTGAAAGAACAGGGTTTGACTAAATCTGAAGTATTATCTCAGTTTGGGGCTGTGGTTGGGGTTGCTGACGTTAGCCTTGATGTCAAACGAGGGGAAATTTTCTGTATTATGGGGCTTTCTGGTAGTGGAAAGTCAACGTTAGTGCGTCACTTTAATCGTCTATTGGAACCAACTGCTGGGCAGATTAAAATTGAAGGTACTGACGTGATGGCGTTGGCATCTCGCGAATTACAACAGTTCAGAAATGAAAAAATAGGGATGGTGTTTCAAAACTTTGCGTTGATGCCCCATCGTTCTGTTTTGGATAATGTTGCGATGCCTTTAGAAATCCGACAAGTGCCTAAAAACGAACGGATGCGTCAAGCGGCAGCAATACTTGATATCGTCGAACTTGGCGCGTGGGGTGCCAAATTTGCCCACGAGTTGTCAGGCGGCATGCAGCAACGTGTGGGCCTTGCCCGAGCGCTTGCTGCTAACCCTGATGTTTTGTTAATGGACGAACCCTTTTCTGCTCTTGATCCTCTTATCAGAAGACAATTACAGGATGAATTTATTCGTCTTAGTAAAATATTGAAAAAGACTACAATTTTCATCACGCACGATTTGGATGAAGCGGTACGAATTGGTGACAGAATTGCAATCATGCGCGATGGTAAGGTTGTTCAGATAGGGACTGCTGAAGACATCGTGATGGAGCCAGCTGATGATTATGTCGCTGACTTTGTTGCAGGGATTTCACGTTTAAAAGTTGTCCACGCACATGCGGTTATGCAGCCCATAGATTTACATGAAGCAAGCCACGGGCCTGTAAATGCAGATGCTAAGCGCGTTGATGCGAATGCAACGCTTAGTACATTAATTAATTTAGCTATCGATGATGACAGGCCCATCGTTGTTCAAGTTGGCGGTGATGACGCAGGAATTATCACGCGTGCCGATTTGTTGCGTACTGTAATCGAAGGGACTGAAGTGTCATGATTGATCAAAATCCAGATCTTGGTGTCAATCCGCTGGAAGACACGTCATCAGAAGCAGCGATAAAATATGCTGAGACACGTAGAGACAACATCCGTGCGTTCGTTCGAACGAGTCCAACCTACTACATTATGATGTTTGATCGGATTGGAGCCTCAGCAAGCTTTACCGCCACATTTAATGCGATGGCGGGGTTATTTGGTCCAATTTGGTTCGGTGCTAGGGGGCTTTGGAATTGGGCATTACCTTTTCTGATTTTGGAAACACTAGCTTTTGTACAAATTGCACGAGGTTTATTTGGCGATCTTGGTGCGGAAGCGATGGCTCGAATAGCATCGATCGAAGGTACACTCGCACTACGTAAACAACAGCTTGCTGCCGCTATAGAAAGCCAATCAGATAAAGAAGATGTATATCGACGTACCGTTGAATCCTTAGAAGCCAATATTGGTGGAATACGAGATGAAGCTGCAGCAATGGCAGCTGAGGGGCCAACAATCGCTTTAAGTGGCGTCCTTATTCTTCTTTTTGTTAAGATCTGCCAATCATTAATCGCTAATTGGGCTTTAGAGGCGCGCTTCTCAGACTGGTTATCAGACGACAGCATTCGATCTGGTTTGCCGTTTCAGCACATTGTGCTCAGTTCAGTATTTATGTTGTTGATTGTGGCAACTGCAACATTTCACTACTCGTTCCCGGATCGTTATGCGCTGCTGAGTTACTTTCCCACCGACCCCAATATACGGCTATTCAGTATAGGTAAGGTTGAGGCCTTTTTTAACTGGGCCGTGCTCAATGGTGAGGTGCTATTTGATGCCATAACTTACTTTATTCGTCTCGTTCTTGATGCACTTGAACTTGTATTCGTAAGTACGCCTTGGGTTGTTGTCGCGGCGTTGATTGTTTTGCTGACATGGTTGACCGCCGGTGTAAGAATGGCGATCTATTCTACTGCTTTTCTTGCCTATATGGGCCTCTTGGGTTTTTGGGACAAAGCAATGACGACGCTTGCGCTCCTGGGAACAGCTGCATGTTTATCGATCCTAATAGGCATTCCATTGGGGATGTTTGCGGCTAGGCGCCCTCGGTTCTACGCATTTATCCAACCCATCATGGATTTTATGCAAACGATGCCTGCCTTTGTATTTATGATCCCAGTCATTGCCTTCTTTGGGACAGGTAAGCCTGCCGCTGTTGTCACTACAATGATTTTTGGTGGTACTCCCGTTGTACGATTAACTGTTCTTGGTTTACGTGGAGTTCCTGAAAGTGTTCGGGAAGCAGCCATTAGTTTTGGTGCCAATAAATGGTACCTACTGACAAAAGTTGATCTCCCATTGGCAAGTCCTTCGATTAGAGCGGGTATCAACCAGACAATCATGCTTTCACTGGCGATGGTTGTTGTTGCGTCACTTATTGGCGCAAAAGGTCTCGGTGAAGATGTACTTGAAGCACTTCAATACGCAAATGTAGGGCAAGGTATACTTGCTGGGTTTGCAATTTTATTCTGTGCAATGATCCTTGATCGAATAGTCCAAGGCGGCCGTAAATGAATCCGATCGTTTTCGTGCATGGGTTTATGGGGGGGAGCGCGCAATGGGTGCCGCAAGAGACTGCATTTGGTAGTGCGAGTGTTGTTGCGGTTGATTTGCCTGGATACGGACAAAATGCGCATCTCTCCCCATTGCCAACCATTGAGGCTTATTCTGATTGGGTTTTGTCAGAGCTAATAAGGCGCGGAATTAGCTGCTTTGATCTAATTGGTCATTCGATGGGCGGCATGATTGCACAAGAAATGGTGGCGCAGGCTCCAGATCATGTTGGCCGTTTGGTGCTATATGGGACAGGTGCTCAAGGCGTATTACCTGGCCGATTTGAAACAATTGAAACTTCAAAAAAACGGGCTCTATCTGAAGGGGCAAAAGCCACAGCACGCCGTATTTCCGCAACTTGGTTTTTAGCTCGCGAAGATGATCCGGCATACGAGGGATGTGCTGTAATTGCTGAACAAAGTAGTGCAGCTGCTATTGTGGCTGGTTTGGAGGCGATGAGGAAATGGGACGGTAGAGCACATCTTAAAAGCTTAGATAAAGAGACACTAATTCTTTGGGGGGACCACGACCGGACATATTCATGGGAGCAGACTGAACAACTTTGGCATACAATAACACGGTCTAATCTTGCGGTTATTCCTCTATGTGCTCATACGGCGCACCTCGAACGTTCAGGACTGTTTAATAGTATTGTTAGTGCTTTTCTAACTCCGAGCTCTTAGCCGGTTTTTATGAGAAGAAGTGTCTGAAGGTTTGATGGTCAACAACTTGAAACAGGTAAAGCTCCTCGCCTCACTAGCTGCACAGTAAACGAAATAATTTATGCGATTGAAAATGGTCGCCGTGTTACTCTTAACGTGCGACCGCGTCGGAGTGTCATGCAAGCCTACTTGGCCTTCTCATGAAAGATAAAGCCAATAAAGTTGAGTAAAATTTGAGCCGCCAAAATTTGAGTACTTTCACTGGGGTCATAGGCTGGCGCAACCTCGACCAGATCTATGCCTACAACATTCCCTTGTTTTGCTAAGCCTTGAAGGATTTCCAAAACGTCATAGTACAAAAACCCACCATGGCTTGGAGTTCCAGTGCCTGGAGCGATTGAGGGGCAGAATGCATCGATATCGATTGTTACGTAATAGCGACTTCCTTTGGGAATTCGCTCTAGTACTGCTGCAGTTCCAAGTTTGCGCACTTGTCGGACTGATAAAATATCTGAGCCACGTGCTCGAGCGTCAGTGTATCCGTCTTTTGCAGTTGAAGAAACGTTCCGGATGCCGAGCTGCGTCATTCCGCAGACGTAGTCTTTTTCGATTGCACGGCGCATTGGGTTCCCGTGCCCATTTTTCACCCCATGACGCTCATCTACAAAGTCTAAATGCGCATCAATTTGAATAATATGGATTGGTCCATGCTCTTGGCAGTTTTTCGCGAAGGCGTTTATGCATGGTATGTTGATTGAATGATCGCCGCCAATCGTCACTGGCAGAGCACCTGCATCTAAGATTTTTTGAACGCCTAGCTCAATGTTTTCATGACTTTCTTTAGTCTTTGTGTGAATTATATCCGCATCGCCAATGTCTATAATCCTAACGTCTTCAGCTAAATAGGTCGCATCATCTTCATGATCGTAAGCGCCTGCATGGCCAAAACTAAATAGTGTCGAAGCTTCGCGAACACTGCGCGGCCCAAACCTAGCCCCTGATCTAAACTGGCATCCAAAATCATAGGGAGCGCCTAAAATGGCAACATCTGCGTCAATTGCGTCCCAATCTTGTACGTAGGGTTTCTTGCCAAATGTTGAGATGCCGACAAAAGGTAAATTTAGTCGCCCGGTGTCATAACTATGATCTGACATGAAAGCCCCCATTATGTTTAGCACTTAATTGTGAGGTGGATTAAGAGGATCAGCGTTGGCAAAAGTGCCGTTGGTTTGTTGAGGAAACCATATATTGAAGAACACGTATAGTTTTTGTCTTGATCAAATAAGGGATCGCTATTTGCTTGGGTAATGCTGTCCAACTGGCGCTCTGTGAGACGCCACGTTCGTATTAGCTATGTTTAAATCATGAGCCTCCCTTGAGCAGCCCCACCTGAATGGTCCATATTAAAAGTTAGTGCATGATCGGCCTTTGGTCCATCGGGATGATGGCCTCTGGCGCAGTTGGGCGGTAGCGCAAATGCTCAACTCACGTGCCATCATTGCTCAGAGAACCGTCGCATTACCCGTTTGTGTCGAGGAAGGTACCAGATGAGCAGTCCTGATATACCAAACGTAATGAGCGCAATTGCAGTAATGTCTGCTAATATTGTCCCTATCCGCCAGTCTAGCCAGCCGGTTCTGTGGAAGATGCCGAAGATATAGTTCCAATATATTTTTCTATGTTGGAGCAGGCCATCAGGAGTAAACATCTTATTGGAAATCGCAGATTTGACGTAATACACGCCAGTTTTTGGCACCACTATGATACTACCGTTTTCTCGTTTGAATTCGATTGCGCTCTGCTCGTGATAAGAGATACGCTCTACCGATAGCATCTTACTTTCAGGCCAATAGCCGCGCGCTATGTTCGCCGATTGCTCTAAAGTAAGCGGTTCTTCCAAATCCATGTAGGCTTGATCGTTATCCTCGTAAGTATTGAGTGGTAAGGCTGACAGTACCAGCTCTGAATGGTTTAAATAAAATCCAGTAAACCCAAACGCTATAATCCAAGGCAATATGAGTAGGCCTAAGTACGAGTGTATTTTTCGTAAAGATTTGAGAATTCTAGGCAATGCAATTTCCTTAATTTTTTACGTAAGAGCTATATTCGGTATGCTAATTGTGTACTGCCGGAGAACTTTGAAGGCGCGCAATAAAGGTACCTTCCGCAACGTGCGTTCATCATTTAATTGCCATAGTCGATCTAGATGGAAAGTGGTGTTTGCATCGACAACATCAAATGATCTTAACTTTGAGTAAGCTATGTTTTCGCCAGGGTAAAACTTGTCATTGTCAGCTAATTCGCCATCAACTTTTAACACTGGGCGGCGCATTCGAATTGGCAGGCCGAGAGTTTTGAACAAGCCTCTTTTGGGCAGCCATAATAAAAGGTCATCTGCTGCAATCCGATGACCTTGTCTCGCCTTCTCATAAATGAAAGTAGACTTTCCTGTGTTTTTCGCACCTACTACGATATTACACTCATCGTTGATGCTATACGCTGCGCAGTGAAGGAGGCTTGCGCCTTCTACCAGTGTTAAAGTGTGATAAGCCATGCAGATGAACGTATCATTCAGGGCACTGATGAGATCTGTCTGTCTAAAGTGAATGTCGTAACATTTGCCGCCAATTGTGTACTCACCGTCGTTGAAACTTATTGAAACGTCAGGTTTAGCGTTTGCCTCGTCATTCGTTATTGACCAACCTGCTAAAGTGTCTGCAAGTAAGGCTGCAAAATAAGTTGGACAGCGCATCGAGATGCGCCACCCATTGGCTGTGAGTTGCCAGTTTTTTAAAAGGTGCCTGTCTTGGGTCACCGCCAATCGCCACCCTTTACTTTACAAAAGCGGCGTTGTGATTGCCCGCGTGGTCCACTGATTTTTACGCGGCGGCAAAGAAGCTGATTGTTAGCCTCTGTTGATACAATTAAAAACTTAGAAGTTGCGTCAATGATGCCCTCCGTTTGATCCGGGCTCGCATCAAGTGCGGCAAACATCGCAGCTGCGTTGCTGTAGTCATACCGAACTGTATCGCAAGCAGTTAGCAGGCAAGATAGCACTAGCGCTGTGACAACATTTTTCAGTGGCATTAGTTAAAGCTTCCCAACACGTCATCTAGATCTGAAGCATCCACTGTAGTCAGGCCATCTGTGCTAACGTCCGTACAGTTGATTCCGCCAGCTGAACAATAGCGGCTTGCGCTGGAGGTTGAGCTACGGCTTGGACCTGATGTTGAGCTACGGCTTGGGCCTGAAGTTGAGCTGCGGCTTGGGCCTGAAGTTGAGCTGCGGCTTGGGCCGGAGGTTGAGCTACGGCTTGGACCTGATGTTGAGCTACGGCTTGGGCCTGAAGTTGAGCTGCGGCTTGGGCCTGAAGTTGAGCTGCGGCTTGGGCCGGAGGTTGAGCTACGGCTTGGACCCGAAGAGCGTGACGGGGCCGAAGGCGCCGATGGTGCTGAGGGGCCTGAAGGTGCTGAAGGGCCACCACTCGCTCTAGCGACTGTAGCGAGAGAGCTTATAGAAAGGGTTGAAGAGGCTATGAGTAGCGTTTGGATGAATTTTCGGCGAAGCATTACGTGTCTCCTAGTTGCGATTTCTTAACCGTAACTAGCTTGAGACGAGGGTGTCTGTATATTGCACGAGCGGTATAGACTGCGATTAAAGGGGCGCGTATATCGTTTGATATATAATGAATTATGCTCGTTCATACTTGCCTTAGGGGGACCTCTGATTATGAATCAAAAGGCTGTAATTACGGTGTTTGGCATGAAGTTGGTCGCGTTGCTTTTCTTTGTAAGTGACGTGCTTATGGATGTTCGCGAGCATTTACGGACGGACACAAGTTACAGCTCAGAAGGATTAATACATCTTGGGTTCGAAGTATTTGCCGTATCAGCTCTTGCCGGTGGCTTAGTTGTTTCTGGCAAATACGTTCGGCTGCTTAGGCAGAAAACAGTCAAAGCAGAACAAAGCTTATATAACTTAAAACAAGATTTCGATCAGTTATTGAACGCAAAATTTGCGCTTTGGGGCTTAACGCCTGCCGAAGCTTCTGTAGGACTTCTTATGTTGCGCGGTTTCGCCACTGCGGACATTGCAAGTTTGAGAAACACGAAAATTGGCACTGTTAAAATGCAGATACATAAAGTTTTGCAAAAGTCTAATGCAGCATCGAGGAGTGATTTCGCTGCTATTTTTATGGATGAGTTTTTAGATTTTGCCGCTGAGGATGAGTTATTGTGAGCTGCCTTTCATCTTCTTAACTATGCCTCTCGCGCCTTCTCACACTCGCGTGATAAGGTCAGCAGTCATTGCATTATTGTTCAATGGGCTACTTTTTAAATGTAGCCAACAATTTGGTCCGCGTCCGGGTATCGAGCGGGCCAGATGGAGACTTTCGCACAAAACGACTAATCAACGGAAACTTGAACCAGATATGTTCCAAGCTATCTTTGCGTTATGCTGAAAATTATCGCTATCCTGCTTGCAACCACCAGCGCCGCTGAAGCTCTGGGAACTTTTATTTGTGAAGAACTCGACAGGGTCTCACTTTCAGCTGAAGGTGCGATGCGGCCTGTTTATGAAGGGCGTTCTCTGACGTTTACTTGGACCGAGAGCAATTTGTCTGGCGATGGCGTCTTTTATCATAATGATTACGACATGCGTCGTCTTGGGGGCGGAGGGTTCCGCGCAACTGCTAAGAACAAAGACCGAAGCGACTTGTTTCGATTTGAGGATGGCGTGCTTATGCACGCAGCGATTGTAAAATATGGGTCAGCACCTTCGGTACAGTCGCAGGTATTTCGGTGTCAGCCTGTGGAGTAACGAGGCTTGTCGCTTGTGCTTCGGCTGTACTTCTCTTTCAATTTCGCTCGTCGCTTTACTCCCATCTTCGAGTTTAAGGGGGCATTTGTCGCTATCAAGCAGGCCCATGGCGCCTGTGGCCTGTGTGAAGTTAGATCACCCCTTCGACTTCTCAGGTGCCAACTTGTTCGCGAATAAAGAAAAAAGTGTCTAAACTGGCTAAGAACCACTCTTATGTATCAATTATTTGAGCTATGCCTCTCGCGTTTTTGCACAACCAAAACCTAGACAGCCCTACAAATTCCAACATCCGCATATATTCTGCCCAAAAGCGCACGTAACACATCAACCCGCGTAAACACTCACACGTAGCGATCCCAGCAAACTCACCGCCTTACAGCTGCTTACACAGCGCACTAGGTACCACTGCACTACAAACCACCCACAGTTCCCTGTGTGCCTTGTGACTTAAGTCTGTCATAATCGGCTTGTGACGTTGCCGTACTGGTAGCCTGAGGCATACCTGACGTGGACTGCTGTGGGGCTTGAGCAGGGGGCTTAGACGCACCTAGCTTTGGCACAGCTGCGATAGCCTTTCCCATACGGGACTTTGGCTGCTTTTTGGCTTTGACGTCGCCACCTTTTAGCCGTGTGTCCAGCTTGTTGGCCAGAAAGCTTGCGGTATTGGCAAAGGTCTTAATGTCATCAATTGCTTGCTCAAGACTGCCCGTGCCAGAGCCTTTCTCTATGACATCGATTAGTCTGCGCAGTTCATCACGGTCATCCATGCGCAACACCCAACTGTACAAAATGGGGTGATGCAAAATCACCACCCAGCTTCTGTAAGTACTTCCCGCTAAAAAACCGCAGCGCAGATTTTTGCGGGTGCAGAACCCGTTTCGAAGAACGCTGCAACATCACATGCAAAAACGTATATATGTATGTCATGCGCCCATCCTTGCAGGCTCACGCCATACCGCCTCTGCTTGGCGCGCTATGGCCTGATCGCAGAGGGCTTTAAGACGATCAAAGCGCCTTACCCATTGTTGGTGGGACTGGGCGTCACTGGCGCGTAAACTGTCTGCGTAGTGCCCTAGTTTGTGTGCGCAGACGGTCAGTGTCTCCACACTTGGCTCAATGCGGTTGTAGCGCAATACGCGGATGTATCCCTCACTGCGGCCCAGCCAGGCTTGGCAAAACTCAGGTGTATTGGCGGCAGCCCCTGAGCTGATTAGCTCATCTCTAATATGTTCAAGAAGTTTGATACTCATGACATCTCCTCGTTAACTGATGTTCATTGTTATTTAGTTTAAATGAGCCGGCCCACGGCCATACTTATTGATGAAGTGCTCAGGATTTACCCGTTCAAAACAAGTGAAACACAGCTCTCCTTTTTGTGTTTTGAGGAAATTTTGCTGTCAAACACCGCAAACTAGTTTGCTGGTTTAAACCAGTGAAGTTTTTGGGGAGGTTAGATTAAGCACTGGCTACAAGGCGTTGTAACTAAGCGCGAAACTTCCAAAATCAGGAGGTAAGGTTAATATTCTTTAGGTTGTGTCGGTGGTCGATAAGCTAGCGTTAAAGGTTATCAACCTTACAAGCCAAGTTAGCCGCTTGTGCGTACAGGGAACTGACCTTTGCCAACGCCTTCGATAAGATGCTGAGCACAGCGTAAATCATGTTGAATGGCTTTACGCTTGGCGCGGCGCAGTTCAACGTCGATGTCTTTGGTCGAGTAGAGCATATGCTGGCGGATACTGTGAGCTTGGCGACATCTGAGATGAGTGATGGTGAGCGTAACGCGTTCTTTCCGATTTGGGATCAACTTGAAGAACGAGTGCAGCTCTATGTGCTGAACGGCTACAACGAGCTGCCGCCAATGAAGTGCGGGCCTGAGGATTGTACGATGCGCAAGCGGCGCAAAGAAGCGATCACTCACTCAGGCGGATCTAAGCTTAATTAAGCAAAAACAGTCACTTGACTGTCTTTCTGGTCGTCCAATGTTTCCTTTGAACATACGCTTTAGCTGTAACCACACAGCAAGGAGCGGATATGACACATCTGGCAAAGCTTACATTCAAGACAGTAGATCGCAGTGCAAAACGCGATCCCATCATAGCGCGACGTGACAAACTCGTCGCAGGGCTCAAAGAGCAAAAGCTGGTGCATGCGGCAGCGCTGAAGAATGAAGATCACCGGGTTGAGCGGCACAAATGGATGACCAATGACATGGGAGAGCGTGTGATGGTCAAAACCCACCGCCGAGTGCGCCCATGGTTTTTTGAACAAGACGGTGGCTGGTACGTGCAGTGCAGATACGGAGCACGTGTGATTGCAGCCGATGGCACCAACAACGCGGTACTGGTCAAAACACTAGAAGATGTCGCTGGTGTTCTAGATGCTTTCCTGAATGCAGCAGCTGCAGGGGAGTTAGACACAGCCATCACCAAAGTAGCTGAGCGGCAGCCCCGCTTAAAGCCAGGGGCTGCCAAAGCTGCAGCAAATGCATGATGCAACCACAGCCAAAATAGCAGCACTTAATGATCACGCACGGCGCTCATTCACAGACTGTCGTGTTGTGATCACCCGAGGCGTGCAGACATTAGATGACGTACCATCAGTGCTGGACCAAGTACGCCGCTTTGATGCCTTCACGCCCGATAACGATCCATATGGCGAGCATGACTTTGGATCATTCCGTCACGGCGACATAACCATCTTCTGGAAGATCGATATCTACGACGTAGACCTGCAAATGCAGTCGCCGGATCCCAGCGATCCTGCTGTGACCACCAGTGTGCTCACCATCATGCTAGCAGAAGAATATTAATCAATTTGTTAACTATCAGAGTTACACTTTGTGCATTTCGGCTAATCTATCACAATGTCCGATTCCTCCTCACACCAATTGCTCTGGCAGGCAGTATTGTTCCAAGTTCTTCGGGACATTCGTGACGCAAACCGCAGTCATGAAGGACATAAAGACTTTGCCACTGCAGCAAGGTGGGTTGGGAGCTATCCAACCCGTGAGTTTAGCGAAGTGTGTATGCTGGCAGGACTTGAACCTGACTTTGTGCACCCAAGATTTGTAAAGATCATCAAAGAAGCTGAGGCCAAAAGCGCTGCGCGTAAAACCACGAAGAGAGCGCCTGTTCCAATGGCTGCAGAATAGTCAGTTTTAAACGGTTTTTTGCTGTCGTTGATAAATACACGTGAAGACTAAAATGGTTGTGCTGTCTTTAAGATCGGCGACAGGCTCTATGCATCGTAAGATGCCCCAAGAAGATCCGAACACAGGTCACGCTGTGGCGGAGGATGTTAGGGATGCCGCGCAGTAGCCGAGCTGCATGTTCAACCGTCGCTGTGTCATCCAGCGTCAGCAAAGAGAGATGGCAGGAGTGGGAGTACAAGGCTCGCAAGAGAACCCCACGCCCGTGTCCACGGTTTGTCATGGCTTTGGATGCATTGGGTGCGTTGCTGAAAAGGTGGCGTGTAAAGCTGATCGAGAAACCCCAGCTTCCTGAAACAAGGTTGCGCTCATGACAGACGAAAGCAACTCGGATGAGGTCTTCGTCATACCAAGGCTGCGGACAGCCTTGGTATGACTACACAATCTGGATGAGATCCCATTCATATATGATCAAAATCATAAAATGTGTTTGAGCTAATGAATCGTGAAGCAAAAGACTGAAGGTGTTTGTGATTGAGCGTGAGCGATTGAACAAACAACGAAAGTCAGCTCGGCGAAGCTGAGCTTGAACAGATAGAAACATAAAACACGATAGGGTTGGCAGAGCTCTGATCTTAGTAATTGAGCAAATGCAGTTCACTCATTTTGTCCGTTAGCTCTGTGCAGCTGTTTTACGCATGTAATCAATCATGCATTCGACAAACTCTTCGTCTTGTTTTGCCCAACCTAAAAAGACATCACGCTCTTGCTCAGTTACAAGATGGTAACCCATGCCCCACTTGGCAAACAGTCGTTTATCAGTGGTCTTGTCCGATAGTATTTTGACGTTTGTGTGGCGACGATCTCGTTGGATCATACCCAATAGGTCCTCAAGAACGTCGTGCTCTCCTTCGAGCACCTGATAATACTTCAATCTTGTCCTGACCAAGTAGCCAGAGACGTCCATCTCGTCATTATGAGCTAATGCTGTATCGATGATGTCTTTGTCTTCAGGACTTGGAAAATCAGTAGTGGCAGTGCTTTCGTACAATATTGAGCGGATCATCGTAGAGCTGCGCCGCACTAAGTCGTTATGCTTTGGGTCGAGGGTCATACACGATGCGTAGTTGAAATTGCCGAAAGTTTCAAATTGAGCCTGAGCAGCTATTGCTTCGCTGATTGGATTATAACTTGGCATGAGGTGATTTAAATGCCAGGTTCTTGGCTTCGCAGTGCCTATGGCGCTGCAAAGCTCCGCTGTCTCCATGTTTTGGGAGGGATGTGTTGTAGGCAGCGGAGCATAGCAGCAAGGCTTGTACTGAGCGCAATCACACAGCCCAAAACCTCATAGAACACACATAGCATGAGATTATTGCGTAAGTCATTGTAAAACATAGACTTCAAGAAAGTCGTCTTTCCGGTAGGAAGACCAAAATCTCAGACTTTATGCTCAAAGCTAACAAATGATTAGGTTTTGAGGAGATAGCGCCATGCGCCAAGCACAGACATTGAACGAGGCGCAGCTGCGCAGGGTTATACAGTACTGTCGCAGCCGGCGTCATCCAACACGGGATGAGACTATTATACTGACGAGCTTCTACGCAGGGCTGAGGGCCAAGGAGATTGCAGCGCTCACTGTGGGCAATGTGTTTGATGAGGCAGGTAACGTACGTGAGCAGTTCATACTTACAGCGGAACAAAGCAAAGGTGGGCACACACGCACGGTGTACATGAACCAGCGCTTACGCAAAGCACTAGTCGAGTACAGCGCATCAATCCGCACAGCCAAGCCGCATCACGCATTGTTCGCTAGTCAAAAGGGTGGGCACTTCTCAGCCAACACCATGTGCCAGCTGTTCTTGGATATCTACAAAGCAGTGGGGCTTAAGGATGCCTCAAGCCATTCGGGAAGACGTACTTACATCACGAGGTTGGCCAACAAAGGGGTAGGGGTGCGCCTATTGGCAGAACTGGCGGGGCATTCGCATATATCCACCACGCAGAGGTACATAGACGTGAATTCTGAACAGCTGAGTGAAGCGGTGGAATTGTTGTAGGGGCTCTCAGCCCCAAGTGGACCTTCGAGCATGCTGCCGCGAAGGGCTTCTTTGAGCCCACTTTAACCGATGCTGCGCCATCTACGAACGGCTGCTTCGGTGATACTGCCAACGCAATATTTCATGATTGTAAGTTTTATGTAAGCCTCACTGACCATGAGCGGGTTAATCTAAAAGCATGATGGAGATTGATATGCGTCTTTTTGGAATTGCCCTTGGTTTTGCAGTCGCTCTTGCGGCCCCTGTAAACGCCCTCTCATTGCCTTCGAACGGTGAGCTAAGTTTTGATGTCGTCCGAAAGGGCAAGGATATTGGCGATCACAGCTACAGTTTTGCAGGGAATCCTGGTTCATTCACGGTTAAAGTAGCCACTGATATCGCGGTCAAGGTACCTTTGATCAGAACAACCGCCTACAGCTTCAAACATAAAAGTGTGGAGAGCTGGAAAGGCGGCAAGTTGCAGCAACTCAGCTCATCAACAAATGATGATGGCGAACCGCACCAATTGAAAACCGCGAATAAAGGCGCATTGCCGGCCAGCCTTTGGAACGACGATATCGTGCGTAGTGGCAAGTTGATGAATACCATTGACGGGAAGATCATGAGCGTACGCGCGGCAGATCTAGGGTCGGAGACGGTAAAAACAAAAGGTGGCAATGTTTCTGCGCATCATTACCGGCTTTCAGGTGGGCTGGCCCGCGACGTTTGGTATGACGGCGAGGGCAACCTTGCACAGGTCATGTTCAAGGCCGATGATGGCTCAACTGTGATGTATATCCGAAAATAGGACGACGCGCCGAATGCGGATACTTTATATTGAAGACAACGAAAAGCTGGCGCTCAATACGAGCGCCAGTTTGCGTGACGCCGGATTTGTAGTGGACGTTGTCCATACTGCGGCGGATGCTTTGCATTCTGTGAAAAGCTTTGAATATGATGGGGTTATTCTTGATCTTGGATTGCCAGATCAAGATGGTTTAGACGTTTTGCCAATGATCAAAATGTCCAAGCCACAAACACCGATTATCATATGCACTGCGCGTGATGCGCTGGATGATAGGATCAAAGGTCTGAATACAGGCTCTGACGATTATGTTGTCAAACCATTTGCGATCTCAGAACTGGTCGCCCGCATAAATGCTGTTCTGAGGCGACCAGGCGGCGCGCTCGGGATGACGTTAACATTGGGGAATGTGAGGTATGAGACAGCCGAACGATCGGTTGTTATCAACGAAGTACTGACAAGCTTCTCGAAGCGCGAACTCGCCCTACTGGAGCTGTTTCTGCGCCGTGCCGAGCGAGTTGTATCGAAAGATGCGATTGAAAACGCGCTCTATGGGTTTGATGAGGCAGCAACACCAAATGCCATCGAGGTGTTGACTCATCGTCTGAGAAAAAAGTTGATCGACAACGGAGCCAGTATCGAAATCCACAACCTGCGTGGGATCGGATACGTACTTCAGGAAAATTCTGCATGATGGTTGTGAATTTTCTTTTTGGACAGCGAAGATCATTGAAGAGAAGCCTGCTACTCAACATCATCACTGCGTTAAGCCTATGCATCCTCCTCGCGGGAGCCGTCCTGATCAGTGAGTTTTACGAACATCTGAAAGAAAGCCTCGAAGACGCGATGT